>DYFO01000054.1 GCA_020725145.1 Symbiobacterium thermophilum | reverse complement strand
CCCTCCAAGTAAAAGGCACAGCTACACCACTATATCATGTCAAACATGGGCTAGGCTTCTCGCCGCCAGGAGTACCCCACCTGCCAGGACCAGCCCGGCCACGAGGACGAGCGCGAGAAGGGCCGGCCGGCGCCGCCTTACGGCCGCCTTTCCCCTCGCAGCGACGTCTCCCGGCAAGCGCGTCATTCGCCAGGCCTGCCCCTCAACAGCCACTCGTGCCAGCCGGCGGTCAGTTCCTCCAGCGTCATGCCGGTCAGCTCGGTCAGGGCCCCGGCGCCGGTCCGGTCATCGGCCATCAGGTCCACCAGCCGCCGCGGGGCGGCGGGGCGGTGCCTCAAGGTCAGGTGCTCGGCCGGCTTGACGGGTGCGGGTTCGGGCATCTCCGGTTCCCCTGGCGACCTAGCGCATTCCGGTCTTCAGTCGAGGAATCCTCTCCCGGGCGCCGCGGGCCGGGAAAAAGGCCCCCACCCCATGCCTCGGGGCGGAGGATGGAAAGGGCCCTGCCCCTTACCTGCGCACGTAGTCGGGCAGCAGTATGGGGGCGGTGATGCGGCCCAGGCCCGCCGCCTCTACCTCGCGGTTGAAGCGGGCCACGTGGTCCAGCGTGGGCCGGCTCAGTCCGATGCGGGACACCTCGCCGGCGGCGTGGGCACCTGCCCGGCGTCCGAAGACCAGGATGTCAAGGAGGCTGTTGCCCATGAGGCGGTTGCGCCCGTGAATCCCGCCCGCCGCCTCGCCGGCCACATACAGCCCCGGCACCTGGGGACACCGCCCGAACTCGTCGATCTCCACGCCCCCGTTCTGATAGTGGAGCGTGGGGTAGATGAGGATGGGCTGGCTGCTCATGTCGATGCCGAACCGCTCGTACTGGCGGAACATCGCCGGTAGCTCGGCCCGTACCGTTCCCGGACCGTGGATGCGCTCGATCATCGGGCTGTCCAGCCACACCCCGTGCTGCCCGGTCTCGGTCACGAAACCGCGGCCCCGCTCGAAGCACTCGCGGATGATGGCGGCCGAGACCGCGTCCCGGGTTTCCAGCGGAAACACGAACTGCTCGCCCTCGGCGTTCACCAGTTGCGCCCCCAGCCCACGGACCTTCTCCGTGACGAGCTGGCCCAGCATCTGCTCGGGATAGGCGACGCCGGTGGGGTGGAACTGCGTGGCGTCAAGGTACACCAGCCGGGCACCGGCGCGGTAGGCCATCACCAGACCATCGGCGGTGGCGCCGTAGTGGTTGCTCGTGGGGAAGCCGGAGACGTGGATGCGGCCGAAGCCGCCGGTGGCCAGGATGGTGGTCCTGGCCCGGGCTACCAGCAGCCGTCCGGTTTCCAGGTTCTGCAGCACGGCCCCGGCACATCTGCCGCCGTCGTCGAGCACGAGCTCGAGCGCGGCGCAAAACTCCACCACGTTGATGCCGCGGTTCAAAAGCTCATCCCGCAGCGTGCGCATGATCTCCGCCCCGGTGTAGTCGCGGGCGAAATGCATGCGCTTACGCGAGGTTCCTCCGCCGTGAATGGTCATCATGGTGCCGTCGGCTTCCTTGCTGAACATGCACCCGAGTTCCTCAAGCCAGCGGATGACCAGGGGAGCGTCTGCCGTCAAGGCCCTGACCAGTTCCGGCCGGTTGGTGAACCCTCCTCCGCCCATGACGTCCAGGTAGTGGATGACCGGGGAGTCGTTGGGCTTGTCGGCCGCCTGGATGCCGCCCTGCGCCATCATGGTGTTGGCGTCGCCGAGGCGGAGCTTGGTGACCAGCAGCACATCTGCCCCGTGGGCGTGGGCGGTCAGCGCGGCCGCTGCCCCCGCTCCTCCACCCCCTATGACCAGCACGTCTACGTCGTAATCGGGTTCATCCAGATCGACGGCACCGGGCTCCACCACGCTGCGGGCTTCCAGCAAGTCGACCAGCTCGTGGGGCATACGGTCGCCGGCGTTGGGACCTACCTTGACCGGCCGCTGCGTGTCCTCGCGGAAATCCGGGTGGAAGCGACGGAGCAACTCGTCCTTCTCGTCCGGGCCCAGCCGCGGGAACTTCTCCTGGAGCCGCCGCTCGCGGGTCTCCTCTACCCTGGCCATGGACTTGAGCATGTTGGCCGTGTACACGGGTCAAACCCTCCTCAGGCCTCGATGTCCCGGGCGTTGTAAAGCTTTTTGAGCTCGGCCGGGTCCATCTGCACGAAGCGGTCCAGTTCTTCGTCGTAGCGGCCTTCTTCGATCTCGCGCACGCGTTCCGCCAGGTGGCGGGCCGGAGGCGCAAGGTAGCGCGCGTATAGCCGGCGGGCGAGGATGGCCACGTTGTACTGCACCTCTTCGGCCGGGCAGCGCGAGGCGCACAGGCCGCACATTATGCAATCAAAAGAGCGATCGGCCACGCCGGCCACGTCGCCGCGCATGGCCCGCGCCATGTAGTCCATGACGTCGATGCCCTGGGGGCAGACGCGGGTGCAGGTGTTGCATCCCAGGCAACGCGGAAGCTCGGGGTAGAGCCGGAGCAGGGTGGCCAGGCCGGGTTTGAGTTCCGCCAGGTCATAAACCGCTTTGTTGGCCGGGTAGAAGGGGATCTGCGTGAGGTACATCCCGTCCTCGACCACCGTCTGGCAGGCCAGGCCGACCTTGAGGCGCCAGTCCCCCTTCGTGCGGTAGACCGTGCCACACGCGCCGCAGAAACCGCCGCGGCACCCCGCCCCCCGTATGAGGCGGTACCCGGAATACTCCATGGCCTTCATGATGGTGAGGCCCTTCGGCACCCGGTAGCCCTTCCCCATGATGTGTATGGTGACGAGCTCCGGTTCGGGCTGAGCCACGTTCCCTTCCCCCTTCGACCTCAGTATTCCTGGGGCAGTTCCTTGAGCTGGGCGCGGGTGAAAACCGGCCCGTCCAGACACACGTACCTGGGGCCGATGTTGCAGCGCCCGCACTTGCCCACCCCGCACTGCATCTTCAGCTCCAGGGTGGTGACGATCTGCTCGTCGGCGAAACCGAGCTTCTCCAAGGTGGCCAGCGTGTAGCGGATCATGATGGGCGGCCCGCAGGTGACGGCCACCGTCCCCGAAGGCGAGGGAGCGAGCCGCTCCAGGAAGTGCGGGACGAGGGCCACCGCACCCTGCCACTGGGCGTCGGCGGCGTCCACCGTCAGGTGCACCGCCACGCCGGGCACCTTCGGCCAGCGCTCGAAGATCTCACGCTTGAAACAAAGGTCCCGGGGCGAACGCGCGCCGTAGACGATGTCCACGCGGCTGTAGCTTTGCCTCCGCTCCAGGCAGTAGTTGATCAGCGCGCGCAGGGGAGCCAGGCCGATGCCGCCGCCGACGAACAGGAGGTTCTTCCCCTCCCACTCCTCGACGGGGAAGGAGTTGCCGTAAGGCCCCCTTACTCCCACCTTGTGGCCGGGCTCCGCCTCGTGGAGGGCGGCCGTTACCCGCCCCACCCGCTTCACGCTCAGCTCCAGGGGTCTTTCGGGGGACCACGTGGAGGTGATGGAGATCATCGCCTCGCCCACGCCGAACACCGACACCATGGCGCACTGGCCGGGACGGTAGGCGAACACCGGCCCGGCGTCGGGCTCGAGCACGAAGGTGCGCACGTCGGGCGTCTCCTCAACGATGTCGATGATGGTGGCCACCTCGGGCACCAGCGGGTTCGCGCTCATCCGAGCACCTCCCCCAGTTCGTCGACCACGGCCGGCAGGTGCAGGCCTACCGGGCAGCCGGCAACGCACCTGCCGCAACCCACGCACTGGTACTCGCCGTAAGCTTCCGGAAAATAGCAGAGCTTGTGCAGAAAGCGCTGGCGGACCCGGTGCTTGCGGGTGGGGCGTGGGTTGTGGCCCCCCGCCATGAGCAGGAAATCCTTGAACTGGCAGGAATCCCATCCGCGCTGCCGGCGGCCGCGCGTGACCCGGAGCGAATCGAACACTGCGAAGCAGTAGCAGGTAGGGCACACGAAGGTGCATAGCCCGCAGCTATGGCAGCGGCGGGAGATCGCGTCCCAGCAGGGATGCTCGAAATGATCCCGCAGCCGCGCGGCCAGACCGTCGAGCGCGATCCGCTCCGCCAGCGGCATCGCCACCGTGCGACCTGCCTCACGGGGATCGGGATGCTCGACGTCCTCCACGAGGTCGGAGGCGGCGCGCAGTGCCTTCTCGCCCCGGGAGGTCGGCGCTTCCGGCAGATACCCGTTCTCGACCGGGTGAAGCACGAGGTCCGACCCCCGGGGCGCTGTCGGCGAACCTCCCACCGCGCGGCAGAAGCAATGGGGACCGGCGACGGTGCAGGCCACCGTGAGGACGGTGGTCGTCTCACGGCGACGGCGGAAACCCTCGTCGACGAAGGTTCCCTCCAAGAACACCCGGTCGTTCAGCTCCATGGCCGCCGCATCGCAGGGCCGGGTGCCGAACACCACCTGGGACTGCGGCGGGGCGGGCTCCCTGACCGCAAGGTCCGTGGGCCGGCCCTCGAACTCGAGGATGGTCTCCGTCCGGGGCAAAAGCACATCCTTGAGCGAGTTGAGCGGGTTGACGTAGCGCGAGGCGATCGGCTGCCCTTCCCAGGGCCTGAGCACCACCACGCCGTCTTCGTCTACCGGGGCCCACACCGTTGCCCCGTCGCCGCGCAGCCGCTCCAGCCATCGCGGCAAGGCCGTTGCCGGGAGGAACCTCACGTGCCCTCACCTCCCTCATGCCACCCTTCGGGATCGTCGGGGCAGAACTTGCCCAGCGGCTCGACGTCGCCCGGGCGGTGAGGCGCGGCCACACCGAACAGATCACGAAGGTCTTTCATGAACTTGTCGTTCAAAAGCCCCAGCGGTATCCCTGCCGGGCAGGCCCGCTCGCACTCACCGCAGGCCACGCAGCGTCCGGCCACGTGGTAGGCGCGGGTGAAGTGGAACATGAACTGCTCTGCAAGGCCCGTTCCGCGTTCCAGCCACTCGGGTCGATCCAGCGAGCAGCTGACGCAGTTGCAGGCCGGGCATACCTGGCGGCAGGCCAGACACCTCAGGCAACGCTCGAACTGCCGGGCCCAGAACCGGTAGCGCTCATCCGAAGGCATCCTCTCCACGGCGTCCACGTGCGCAAGATCGCGCTCTCCGGGCGGGATGGCCTCGCCCAGCAAGACGTCGGCGATCCGCGGGGTGGGGTCCTGACAGCGCAGGCACTTGTCGAGCAGGCAAGCCGACCTCGGGAAGGAGCGCTCGGCCGTGGGGGTGATCAGGGTAACCGTCTCGCCGTTCACCCGCGCGGCCCTGACCTCCTCGCCGGCCGCGGCGCAGGCGCGGTCGGGATCCACCACGCCCCGGCAGCTCACCCCCACCACGTACAGCTGCTCGCGGGCCACGCGGTGATCGGCGAGCAGGCGCTCCAGGCCCAGGCCGTCACAACCCCGGGCGACCAGGCCCACCGGACCCTCGCGTACTTCCTCCAGTACGTAGCGGGCCAGCCCCGCGGCGCAGAACTCGTCAAGCAGCAGCCGATCGGCCGCGTCGGGGTCGGCAGCGAAAAACGGCACCGGGCGGTTGGCCTCGAACCCCGGGCCAAACCCGATGAACACCCTGACGTGGCCCTCCGTCAGCAGTCGGCGGGCGATCTCGCGCAGGCGGGCTTGGATGTCGCTCACGGTTCCTCCCTCATCTTCCGGTTGGGTCCCAGGCGGCAAAGGTCGTCCGTCATCTCCCTGATGACCTGGGCGAAGCGCTGGCCCTCGGCGGCGGAGATCCACTCCACCCGCAGCCGCTCGGGTTCAAGTCCCAGGTACTCCAAAAACCGCTTGACCAGGCTGAAGCGACGGCGGGTGAAAAGGTTGCCCGATGTATAGTGGCAGTCTCCGGGGTGGCATCCCGCCACCAGCACTCCATCCGCCCCACGCTGGAAGGCGCGCAGCACGAAAGACGGGTTGACCCTCCCGGAGCACGGGACGCGGACGAGCCGGACCGTGGCCGGATACTCCAGCCGGCTGGTGCCCGCCAGGTCGGCCCCCGCGTACGTGCACCAGCGGCAGGCAAAACCCACTATCCGGGGCTGCCAGTCCGAAGACACAGGGCTTCCACCTCCGCCAGGATCTGCTCATCGGTGAATCCCTTCAGCGCCATGGCACCGCTCCGGCAGGCGACGGCACAGGCCCCGCAGCCCTGGCAGAGGCCGGGGTTGACCGTCGCCACCTCGCGGTTGCCGGCCACCCGGGTAGATATGGCCTGGTATGGGCACACCGGCCGGCACAAGAAACATCCGGCGCAGCGCGTCTCGTCCACCACCGCCACCAGGGGGTCGGCCACCAGCTCCTCCTGTGAGAAGAGGGCCAGCACCTTCGAGGCCGCCCCTGAGGCCTGGGCGACCGTCTCCGAGATGTCGCGGGGCGCCTGCACCGCTCCGGCCAGGAAGATCCCGCGGGTCATCGTCTCCACCGGGCGGAGTTTGGGGTGGGCTTCGTTGTAGAAGCCGTGGGCGTCGGTTCCTACTTTCAGCAGCTGCGCCAGTTCGCGGGCGTCGCCGCGCGGCACCGCCGCGGTGGCCAGCACCACCAGGTCGGCCGCCACCTCCACCGTCTGCCCTGAGAGGGTGTCCACCCCTCTTACCAGCATGCGGTCGCCCTCCGGATACACGCGGGCTACCCGTCCCCGCAGGTACAGCGCCCCTGCCTGCTCGACGGTGCGCTGCACGAACTCCTCGTACCCCTTGCCCCCGGCGCGCACGTCCATGTAGAAGACGTAGGCCTGGCCATCCGGCACCTTGTGGCGGTACAGCATCGCGTGCTTCGCCGTGTACATGCAGCAGATTTTCGAACAGTAACCCCTTCCGCGGTCGGGGTCGCGGGAGCCCACGCATTGGATGAAAACCACTTCGCGAGGGACGCGTCCGTCCGACGGCCGGCGGATGACTCCTCCGGTGGGTCCGGAGGAGGAGTTGAGGCGTTCGAAGGCAAGGCTGTCGATGACGTCCGGGTACCGGCCGTAGCCGTACTCGCCGAACTCGGCCGGTGCCAGCACGTCGAAGCCGGTGGCCACCACGATGGCGCCCACCGCCTCCTCGCGTACCGTCTCTCGCTGTTCGAAGTCCACCGCTTCCACGGGGCAGACGCGGACGCACACCTGGCACTTACCCTTCTCGAAGTAGGTGCAGTGCTCGCGGTCGATCACCGGGCGATTGGGCACCGCCTGCGGGAAGTTGACGCCGATGGCCTTCTTGAACCCCATGTCGCGCTCGAAGGGGCTGGGCACCTTGCGGGGGCACTTCTCCTGGCAGAGCATGCAGCCTATGCAGCGGTCCCAGTCCACGTAAGCCGGCTTGCGCGCAATGCGCACGCGAAAGTCGCCCACGTAACCCGCCACTTCCCGCACCTCGCTGTAGGTCAGCAACTCGATGCGGGGGTGGCGGGCCACTTCCGCCGTCCGCGGCGTGAGGATGCAGGACGCGCAGTCGAGCGTGGGGAAGGTCTCCGACAGCTGTGCCATCCTGCCGCCCAGGTTGGGCTCCCGCTCCACCAGAAGCACCTGGTACCCTGCATCGGCGATGTCCATGGCCGCCTGCATGCCGGCGATGCCGCCGCCGATCACCAGTGCCCGGCGGGTGACCGGCAGCCTGAGGGCTTCCAGGGGTTCCTCGCGCCTGGCCTTGGCCACCATCGCCTGCACCAGGGCGACGGCCTTGACGGTGGCTTCCTCCCTGTCGCGGTGCACCCAGCTGCACTGCTCCCGCACGTTGGCTATCTCAACCCGGTAGGGGTTGAGTCCGGCCGCGGCGGCCGCCTGACGGAACGTGGCCTCATGCATGCTGGGGGAGCATGCGGCCACCACCACTGCGTCCAGGCGCTTGTCGGCGATGGCCCGGCGGATAAGGTCCTGACCCGGCTCCGAGCACACGTACTTGTAATCTTCGGCGTACACGACCCCGGGCATCGCCGCGGCGGCGGCGGTAACCTGAGTCACGTCCACCGTGCCGGCGATGTTGTGGCCGCACCAGCACACGACAACCCCGATCCTGGGCAAGTCAGCTCACCTCAGGGAGCAGCGATTTTCCCCTCAGCAGGGGAGTGGGGTCGGGGACCTGCCCCGCGAATGCGCCGTCCCGCCCCAGAGCCAGGGCCAGAAGCTGCGTGAAGTAGACCACCGGCAGCGTCGGATGCACCCGTTCCAGGTTGTAGTTGCAGGCGGGACAGCTTGAAACCACCAGCTCGGCCCCGGCGGCCGCCGCGGACCGCACCACTTGGGCCGCCGCCTGCGTCTTGGCCTCCCGGAGCGCCACGTAGGCACCGCAGCACTCCGTCCGGAAGGGGTAGTCCACCGGCTCTGCCCCCAGGGCCCGCAAAAAGTCCTCCATCACCGTGGGTGCTTCCACATCGTCGAACTCCATCTCCTCCGGTGGCCTTAGCAAAAGACAACCGTAGTAAGGGGCGACGTGCAATCCGGTGAGCCGGCGTTTTACCCGGGACCTGAGCGTCTCAAAGGTCACCTCGCGCCGGAGGACTTCAAGCAGGTGGTAGACGCGGCGCTCGCCGGCGTAGTCCATCTCAACGAAGTCGCGCAGCTTCTCACGGGCTTCGCGGTCGGTGGCCACCAGCCGGTTGGTGCGCCGCAAGACGTTGAGACAACCCGAACACAGCGTGACCAGGTCGAACCCGGCCGCGTGCGCCGACGCCAGTGCCCGGTAGGGGGAAACCAGGTTGATGAGGGCATCGGTCGCCAGGGGGAAGACGGCACCGCAGCATTGCCAGTTATCCAGTTCGACGAGGGCGATGTCCAGCTCGCGGGCGCTTTCCCGGGCGGTAATGTCGAAGTTCCTGGCCTGCTCGTGCAGGGTGCAACCCGGGAAGTAACGGTATTCCATAGGCTTCCCCCGCCTTTCGGGTTAGCTTCCGTACTTTCGGTATAGACTGACGATGGCTTGCTGGGGCGCCCGGGCGAGGGTGTCAGGCGTCAGGCCGGGAGGCTCGATCGTGCTCCGGCGCAACTGCACGACCCTGAGGGCCTCCATGATTCGAGACAGGTCGACGCCCCGGGGGCACCGCGCGGCACAGGCCTGGCAGGCAGCGCACAACCAGATGGCGTTGGCGGACAGTGCCGACTCCACTTGCCCCAGTTGCAGCAACCGGACCACGCGGTGGGGAAGGACGTTCATCTCCCCGGCCAGCGGACAACCCGCCGAGCAATTCCCGCACTGATAGCAGTGCGCAACGGCCTCGCCGCCGATCTCCTCCACGCGGGCCAGGAGCTCGCTACGCAACTGGCTTCTTGTTAGGCGCAAGACACTTCCTCCCGCGAGGTCAAACGTTCGTGTGAGCCTTATTCGTGCCGCCTCCCCGCGTTCCCCTGCTTGCCTCGGTGTGAATCCCTGGGTTGCGCCAAAGCAGGAATTTTCACATCGCGCCGAGCGTTGCGCGGACACGGTGCGTGGTTCTCGGACGGCGCGTCGCAGACGACTCCGCGTCGCCATTGGCTATACCCGGATATACGGAGGGGCGCCGGGCTCAATGCTCTGCGGTGCTCAAGAGCACCGGGTGAAGTCGAGTGATCGCTTCGAGTGTGTCCTGGCCCACCTCCTGGAGAGGGTCCTTGAGCGCCGGTTGGCCCAGGGTGGCCGCCCGGACCTTACCGCTTCAGGGCGCTCAGCATCCTCAACCGGGTGCAACTGGTCCCCGTCCAGATCAGGGACCAGCGCTCGCTGGTGCGGACAGACCTCTCTGCGACGCGACAGCCGTCTTTCAGGCGCTTCACTACCGTGTACCGCTCAAGATACAGCCACTGCCCGCGCTGACCACGGGCAGTGGTGCCAACGTCTGAGCTCTCTTTTTCCATTTTGCCTGTTGCCAGGGGGACATGCCGGCACTCGCGCCGCCGAAGTCGAGCATGATAGAATTGAACAGAGCCCCAGAGCGGGGAGGAGGCACTGGGACATGGAGCTATTTGAACGGATTACGGTCGATCCGAACGTGTGCGGCGGAAAACCATGCGTCCGCAACCTTCGTTTCCCTGTGTCGCGCTTGCTGGGTCTGCTCGCTGCCGGGGAGACCCGCGAGAGCATCCTAAAGGCTTACCCTTATCTTGAGCCTGCTGATATCGATGCGGCACTGGGGTATGCCGCGTTCTTGGCTGAAGAAGAGACGGTGGAGGTTGCGCGGTGAAGTTCCTGGTCGTCATGCCACTTTCGCCGTGTCTTGCGTGCTGGCTTCGTGGGCACGGGCACGATGTTGTCCACGCGTTTGAGGTTGGCCTGGGATTCCGCCTCGGATGAGGAAATCGTGGAGCATGCGCGGTCTGAGGGCAGGGTGGTGGTTACGGCCGACCTGGACTACGCCCGCCTTCTGGCGCTGACGCGTGTTCGCCGGCCGGGGTAGTTCTTTTCCGTGGAGGCAACTTCGGTGAGTCCGAGATGTTGTCCATGATGGGACGAGTAATGGCAGCCGTTCCCGAGGCGGAGCTGCCCACGAGCATTGTGGTTGTTGATCGGCAGCGAGTGCGGCGCAGGACGCTACCCGTTTAACGCTTTGACGTGCGGCGGGATGTGCCATGACCGGATGGGGCGGGAACCAAGACAGTCAACCGCGTGATTGTGAGCGGACGGCTGACGATAGATCCGGAGCTGCGCATTCTGCCCGGCGGCGTACCGGTGGCCAGCTTCGCACTGGGAGCGAACCGTCCGTTCACAAACCAGCAGAGAGAACGAAATGCCGCCTTGATCGACGTCGTGGTCTGGCGGAGGCAGGCAGAGACCGGGGCACGCGGAAGATGTGCCGTCTCAGGCTTTTGTGACCGAGTTGTCTCGGATTTGAGATAACTTCTCAGTACGGGCCAACTCATCGGCCCCCGTGGGGGTTGCGGTTGCTTCGGGGCGAGGGGTGGGAGAACCAGCGTCAGCGACTGGGCAGCGCGCGACCAAGGAGCAGGCCTATATCGAAACTCCAGGAATGATCGCGCCTCCGCCCCGTGCCCCGTGTCAACTCAAATAAGAATGTTGCCGAACGGGTAGTGGCTCACTCAGATAAG
>DYFO01000053.1 GCA_020725145.1 Symbiobacterium thermophilum | reverse complement strand
AGGTGGGAGATGCGCCGGTAGCTCTCCCTGAGCCGGAGCGCGTACCGCCGGTTCTCGTGACGGAGCCGCCGGTTGGCCGCGCGAAGCCGCGCAACCTCCTCGCGTCGTGCCCTCTCCAGCGAGTCAAGCAGGTTGATGAGCACCCGGCGGCTGAGCCGTACCGAGTGCAGTTTCGCCTCCAGCTGCCCCAGTCGCGCCTCCAGTTCCGCCTCGCGACCCACGGGCGTGTTCGCCTCCTCCGCCAGGAGATCATACCAGCAATCACCGTCGCTTATGCCCGCACTGACGGTAGACGCCGGCGCAGGGCGTCTACGGTGTCGTGGGGGACGGTCACCTGTCCCACGGGAGCGCCGCAGGAAGCTCCGGGAGCGTGGTAATCCGAGCCACCGGTCACGACCAGGTCGTGCCGCACGGCCAGACGCAGAAGGTGCACCACGATCTCGGGGGTGTGATCGGGGTGGTACACCTCCAGACCGGCCAGTCCTTCGGCTACCAGTTCCTCCACCAGAAGGTCGTCTCCCCCGAGCCCGGGATGGGCCAGCACCGGAACTCCCCCCGCCGCGATCACCAGGCGCACGGCCTCGGCGGGCGAGAAGCGGGCCCGCTCGACGTACGCCGGTCTTCCTCGTCCCAGGTAACGGTCGAAGGCCTCCCTCATGCTGACCACATATCCCTTCTCCACCATCGCCTGGGCCACGTGCGGGCGGCCTACCGAGCCGTCACCGGCGAGCTCGAGCACCCGCTCGAGCTCAACATGAAGACGCAGGCTCTTGAGTTTGGCCACCATCTCTTGCACCCTGGCCAAGCGCCCGACGCGCAGCTGGGTCAGACGTTCCTCCAGCATGGGGTGGTCCGGCCGGAAAAGGTACCCGAGCACGTGAACCTCTGCCCTGCGGTAGTCGGTGTTGATCTCCACTCCCGGTACGATCTCCAGCGCGGTGTCCCGGGCTGCCTCCAGCGCCGGGCGCACCCCGTCGACGGTGTCGTGATCGGCGATGCCCAGGGCATCAAGGCCGGCCCGCAACGCCATCGCGACCACCTCTTCGGAGGTCGATGCCCCGTCGGAAGCCCGGGTGTGGACGTGCAGGTCCGCCCGGCCGGCACCGGTCACCGTTGGGGTCCCTCCCGGGCTCCCGGGAGCGTCCGGCCGAGCAACCGCATCAGGTTTCCTCCCAGCGCGGCCGCCACTTGGGCCGTCGAAGCGCCGCGTGCGAGCAGGACGGCGGTGAGCGCCGGAAGGCGCGAGACGTCCTCCAGGCCGCCGGGCTTTCCCGGCCCCATGCCGTCGAAGTCGGAGCCCAGGCCCACATGCTCCCAGCCTGCCACGGCGGCCACGTGCAGCACGTGGTCGGCCACCCTCTCCACGTCGGCGCGAGTCGGGTCGGGGTCCACGAAGGCGGGAACGAACGAGACCCCCACCACGCCTCCCGCCCCGGCGACCGCGCGCAGCTGTTCATCGCTCAGGTTGCGCGGATGCGGGCACAGCGCCCGCGCGCAGGAGTGCGAGGCAAGGAACGGGACTCCCAGTTCGACAACGTCCCAGAACGCCCGCTCCGACAGATGAGAGACGTCCAGCAGCATGCCCAGCCTCTGCATCTCGGCCACCACTTCCCGGCCGAAGGCGGTAAGGCCGGAGCCGGCCGGTTCCATGATCCCGTCCGCCAGATCGTTCCGCAGGTTCCAGGTCGGGGCCAGCACCCTGACCCCCAGGCGGTGAAACAGCCGCAGCACGCCGAGTTCGCCCTGGAGGGGTTCTCCCCCCTCCAGCGCCAGCACCGCCGCCAGCCGTCCTTGCCCGACCAGCTGCTGGAGGTCGGCGGCGGTGTGGACGACACCGACCTCGGCCGCGCTTGCCTCCAGCTCCCCAAGCAGGCGGTCGAGCAGTCGCATCGCCCGTCGCAGCGTGGCGTCCCCTGACACCTCATGGCGGACGCATATGGCCATGAACTGCACGTCCACCCCGCCCTCGGCGAGACGGCACAGGTCCACCTGCCCTTGCTCGCTCCGCCGTCCCAGCGACCTGCCGGTGGCATCGAGCGACAGCACCACGTCACAGTGAGCGTCGACCACGATGGCGCGCCGGTGAAACTCACGTACGTCATCCGGAATCACGGCTCATCCTCCGGATACGGCCAGGGCGGCAGGGGGCAGGAAAGCGGCCGATCCACCCGGTAGCCCAGGGCGTACTCCCCCTGCATGACCTCCATGATCTCCCGCGTTCCCTCGTATATCACCGCGCCCTTGGCGTTGCGCAGGTAGCGTTCCACCGGGTACTCCGAGGAGTAACCGTAGGCACCGTGGATCTGGACGGCGTCGGCCGCCGCCGTGAAGGCGGCCTCGGTAGCCGCCCACTTGGCCAGCGCGGTCTCGCGGGTGTTGCGCTCACCGCGGTTCTTCAGCCACCCCGCCCGCAGATAAAGCAGGCGCGAGGTCTCCACCTTGAGCACCATGTGCGCGATCATCCTCTGCACCAGCTGATGGCGGCCGATGGGGAGGCCGAAGGTATGCCGCTGGTTGGCGTAGCGCACGCTGGCCTCCAGGCAGGCCTGGATCAGGCCAGTGGCACCCGCGGCCACCGTGTACCGGCCGTTGTCCAGGCAGGACATCGCGATCTTGAACCCCTCGCCCTCGCCGCCGAGGCGGTTGGTCGCCGGCACCCGGCAGTCGGTAAGCGTGAAGGAACCGGTGTTCCCCGCCCTCACCCCCAGCTTGCCGTGGATGCTGGTGGAGGCGAACCCCGGCATGTCGCGCTCGACGATGAAAGCGGTGATACCGCGGTGCCCGAGCGTGCGGTCGAGCGTGGCAAACACCAGGAAGGTATCGGCCACATCGGCCAGCGAGATCCAGGTCTTCTCGCCGTTCAGGATGTAGCTTTCGCCGTCGCGGCGGGCCTGCGCACTGAGGGCGGCCACGTCGGTGCCCGCGTCGGGCTCGGTCAGTCCAAAGGCGCCGATGCGTTCACCCCGGGCCAGTGGAACCAGGTAACGCTGTCTTTGCTCCTCGGTGCCCCACTGCAGCAGGCCCAGGCTCACCAGGCCGGTATGGACCGACAGGATCACCCTGAGGAAGGTATCCACCCGCTCCAGTTCTTCGCAGACCAGGCCCAGACTGATGTAATCGCACCCGCTTCCCCCGTAACGTTCGGGGATCGGGATGCCCAAAAGTCCCAGCTCCGCCATGCGGTCCAGGACGGCGCGGTCGAACTTCGCCGCGGCGTCCAGCTCGGCGATGCGCGGCTGCACCTCGCGCTCGGCGAAGTCTCGGGCGAGCTTGCGAACCATGCGGTGCTCCTCGGTCAGCTCGAAGTCCAAGCGCTCTTCTCCCTCCCTCACGCCTCATGCGCGCAAGGAAAGGAGGCGGAAAGGTGTCCTCCGCCCCCCCTTCCTTCACTCCCGTACCCGGAGCTAGCCTCGCTGTCGCGGTTCCACGATGAGCTTGATGGCCGTCCTGAGTTCACCGTCGATCTGGACGTCGGTGAACGCCGGAACACAGATCAGGTCCACACCACTGGGAGCCAGGAAGCCGCGGGCAATGGCGACTGCCTTGATCGCCTGGTTCAAGGCCCCGGCTCCAATGGCCTGGACCTCGGCCGCGCCGTGCTGGCGGATCACGCCGGCAAGGGCACCTGCTACCGAGTTCGGAGTGGACTTGGCGGAAACCCTCAGCATCTCAGGCAATGCGCTCCCCCTCCCGTGTCGCCTGCTTAATACGACGGAGCCCCCGTCTTTTCCTCCAGAAAACGCCAACAATGGCCCCGAGCTACCCCACGGGGTGGACAAGCGGGAGGCGAAGGGCAAGCTCAACAGTGCTCCTGAATGCGAAGGACCCGCCGGGCCTGGCCGGAGTCGTCGTCCACCTCCACCACCATGCCGGACAGCACGCTAGGACCCCGTTCGACCTCGAAGCGTACTGGAAGCTGCGTGAGGAAGCGCTCCAGCACCAGTTCCTTGCGTATCCCGATCACGCCCTCCACCGGTCCCGTCATACCGAGGTCGGTGATGTAGGCGGTGCCGCCCGGGAGGATACGTTCATCGGCCGTCTGCACGTGGGTGTGGGTTCCAGCGACCACGCTCGCCAGCCCGTCCAGGTGATAGCCGAGCGCCACCTTCTCGGAAGTGGCCTCCGCGTGGAAGTCGACCACCACCACCGGTGTTTGCTGGCGCAGGCGCTGGGCCTCCAGCATGCCCACCCGGAACGGACAATCCAGATCGTTGACGAAGAAGACCCTGCCGCCCAGGTTCAACACGCCGACCCGACGGCCGTCGGCGGCAGCCACCACCACGCTTCCCCGTCCCGGGCAGGGGCCGGGGTAGTTGGCGGGCCGCACCACCCGGCTTTCCTCCTCGAGGTAGGCGAAACCGTCCCGCTTCCCCCAGGCGTGGTTGCCCATGGTCAACACGTCGACGCCCGCCGCAAGCAGTTCCTCTCCCACCTCGCGGGTGATGCCGAAGCCGCCGGCCGCGTTCTCGCCGTTGGCGACCACCACGTCCAGCCGGTGGAGCTCTCGGAGTCGGGGCAGAAGCTGACGGACGGCCTGGCGTCCAGGCCGTCCCACGATGTCCCCGATAAGCAGGATACGCACGCCTTCGAACCTCCCTAGCGGTTGAACACCAGCACCCTGCCCTCCTCACGGAAGGCGATCAGGTTCCTGCCGTGCTCGGACTCCCTCAGGTCCTCCAGCATCTCTTCGATCAGCTCCTCCTGAGCGGCCAGGTCGTCTTCCATCAGCGAGGGGTTGGGTTCCACCGCCAGCAGGTTCCCGAGCTCTGCCCGCACCAGCTCGACGATGAGCGTCAGCTCCTCGCGGCTCAGCGAGTGCACATCCTCGCGCACCTCCAGCACACCGACCCCGCGATGGCAGGTGCGCAGCAACTCAACCGCCGGGGGTTCGCGCCGGTCCAGTCGCCGGTATACCTCCAGGCTATGGTGGAGCCTCTGGCGCAGACGCTTGAAACGGCGTGCCGAAAGCGCGCGGGCCAGCAGGAAGGTCAGCTTGAGGTTGGCAGTAGCCGGGTCGTAGGTAACGCCGGCTACCTCCGGATAGCGGACCAGGATGGAGATGAGAAGACTCACGCTGTTGGTCGTCCGCGCTGCCCGCGCAGAAGACCGCTCCATCGTCTCACCGCCCATCCCACGGTGCTCGGGTGCCAACTACATTCCACGGCAGCGACACTTTTCCTCTCCTCCACGTCCAGGAAACCCCAGCCACCCGACCTAGCGGGCGAAGTCCACGGCCCGCGTCTCACGCAGCACCGTGACCTTGATCTGACCCGGATACTCGAGCTCGGACTCGATGCGCTTGACGATGTCGCGGGCCAGTCTGACCGCCCCCGCATCGTCGATCTGCTCCGGCTTCACGATGATACGCACCTCGCGGCCGGCCTGAATGGCGTAGGCCTTTTCCACGCCCTCGAAGGAATCGGCCAGCTCCTCCAACTTATGCAGACGCTTGAGGTAGGCCTCGAGCGTTTCGCGGCGGGCACCGGGGCGAGCCGCCGACACTGCATCGGCCGCCGCCACCAGCACCGCCTCCACGCTCGCCGCCTCCACCTCACCATGGTGGGCGGCGATGGCGTGGATCACCTCCGGGCTCTCCCGGTACTTGCGGGCCAGGTCGACCCCGATCTGCGTGTGGGTGCCTTCCACCTCGTGGTCCACCGCCTTGCCGATATCGTGGATCAGGCCTGCCCGCCTCGCCACCACGGCGTCCGCACCCAGCTCGGTGGCCATGACCCCGGCCAGGAAGGCCACCTCCAGCGAGTGCTTGAGCACGTTCTGCCCGTAGCTGGAGCGGAAACGCAGCCTGCCCAGCAGGCGGATGAGTTCGGGATGCAGCCCGTGCACGCCGGCTTCCAGGGCAGCCTGCTCGCCTTCCTCACGAATCCGCTCTTCCACCTCTTTTTGGGACTTCTCCACCATCTCCTCAATGCGTGCCGGGTGGATACGGCCGTCGGCGACCAGCTTCTCAAGGGCCAGGCGGGCAACTTCCCGCCGGATGGGGTCGAAACCGGAGACTACCACCGCCTCCGGGGTGTCGTCGATGATCAGATCGATGCCCGTCAGGTTCTCCAGCGTACGGATGTTGCGGCCTTCGCGCCCGATGATGCGTCCCTTCATCTCGTCGCCGGGCAACGGCACCACCGACACAGTGGTCTCCGCCACATGATCGGCCGCGCAGCGCTGGATGGCCAGCGCGGTGATCTCGCGGGCCCGCTTCTCGGCCTCCTCGCGCGCCTGCGCCTCGCGGTCGCGGATCAGGCGGGCGATGTCTTGCTGGATCTCTTCCTCCACCGTCTTGATGAGGAGATCGCGCGCTTCCTGGGTGGACAGTCCCGATATGCGCTCAAGTTCCTGGGTTCTCCTGGCGTGCAATTCCTCGACCCGGGCGGCCAGCCGGGCGATCTCCTGGTCCTTGCGCTGGAGGCTCTCCTCCCGCCTCTCCAGCGCCTCGCCCTTGCGCTCCAGCGTCTCCTCTTTCTGCGCCAGGCGCCGCTCCTGACGTTGCAGCTCTGCCCGCCGTTCGCGCACTTCGCGCTCGAAGTCGGCCCGCAAGCGGTGGATTTCCTCGCGAGCCTCTACCGTCATCTCGCGCTTCCTGGCCTCGGCATCCTTGCGCGCCCTTTCCAGGATGTCCCTGGCCGCGCGTTCTGCCGAACCCAGCCGAGCCTCCGCTATAAGCCTGCGAACCAGATACCCGAGGAGAAAACCTCCTCCAGCCGCCAGGAGGGCCGTGCCGAAGGACGAAAGCGGTGAAGACACTGGCAGGTCACCTCCATGCACCGTCGTAAAAAAAGGCAGGGCCGATAGGACTCGGCCCAACCAGGCTGACATGCTCTCCATACATCGCCGCGACCCGGGTACAAGCTTCCCGACCCCGGGCACTGCCGGCGTTATCCACTTATTGCAAATCTATGGTAAACTTCCGGTGGTAGCCAACCCAGTTCCCGCCTGTCCTCGCTCCATTCTATACTTTCGCGCGAGAGCGTGTCAAGCAGGGATCTGGCGCCATAACCGCAGCTACGAGCGGTGTCCGCGATGGCTCACTCCGCCGGGCGGTCGTCATCCGCCGCCTGGGCCTTCACCCCGCCGAGCTTGAGGCGTTCGCGGACGATAGCCTCGATCTCCCCGGCCAGCTGCTGGTTCTCTTTGAGGAACTCCCGCACGTTCTCCCGTCCCTGTCCCAACCGGGTGTCGCGGAAGGAATACCAGGCGCCGCTCTTCTCGATGAGCCCAAGTTCCGTCGCCACGTCCACCAGGCCGCCCTCGCGGGATATGCCCTCGCCGTAGATCAGGTCGAACTCGGCCTGGCGGAAGGGCGGGGCCAGCTTGTTCTTGACGATCCTCACCCGGGTGCGCGCACCCACCGATTCCGTGCCCTGCTTGAGGGTTTCGGCCCGCCTGACATCCAGGCGCACGGAGGCGTAGAACTTGAGCGCCCGGCCCCCCGGCGTCACCTCGGGATTGCCGAACATGACCCCGACTTTCTCGCGGATCTGGTTGAGGAAGACGGCCGTAGTGCGCGACTTGGCGATCGCCCCTGCGAGTTTCCGCAGTGCCTGGGACATCAGCCGGGCCTGCAGCCCGACGTGGGCGTCGCCCATCTCCCCTTCCAGCTCGGCTCGCGGCACGAGGGCGGCCACGGAGTCCACGACCACCACATCCACCGCCCCGCTGCGCACGAGCGCCTCGGCGATCTCCAGGGCCTGTTCCCCGGTGTCGGGCTGCGAGATGAGCAGGTTGTCGATGTCCACGCCGAGCCGTCGCGCGTAAGAAGGGTCGAGGGCGTGTTCGGCGTCGATGAAGGCCGCCACGCCACCGCGGCGCTGTGCCTCTGCGACGATGTGCAGGGCCAGCGTGGTCTTCCCCGATCCCTCGGGTCCGAAGATCTCCACCACCCTGCCCCTCGGTACCCCTCCGCAGCCCAGCGCGACGTCCAGCGCCAGCGAGCCGGTGGGGATGACCTCCACCTGGAGCCTGGCGGCGTTCTCCCCCAGCCTCATGATCGATCCCTTGCCGAACTGCTTTTCGATCTGTCCCAGGGCCATGTCCAGCGCCCGCCGCTTCTCCACGCCGCCCCCCACCTCACTACCGCTCTCCCGCGCCATGGCAATCCCTTCCATCCGAGTATAACATCATTCCGCCTCGTCGACAACCGGTCCGGCTCCCAGGGGGTAACGACCTCGCACCCGGTAAGTGGGACCGGCGGCGGAAAGCTGGCTTTCCATCAGCAAAAGCTCACCTACCGAAAATGAGCCCGCCGTCTCATCGGTCCCCAGGGTTTCGGCGATCTCCTTCAGGCGGTCGAGGCCCTGCGGCGAACGCTGCCGCGCGAGCGTCAGGTGAGGTCGCGGATCCCTGGTCTCCCTGGGGAAGCCGAGCGCGGCCAGCGCCCGGTCGACCGAAAGGGCCAGGTGGGTCAGCTCCTCCTGCCCCTCCGTCACCCCGACCCACAGCACGCGCGGACTCGTCCAGCCCGGGAAACATCCCAGGCCACTGCAGGTTACGGGGAAGGGCTCGAAGGCCCGCGCCGTCTCGGCCAGTACCCGGCCGATCTCCGGGAGCGTGCGGAGCTCCACCGCGCCCAGGAACTTGAGGGTGAGGTGGTAATTGCGGGGAT
This sequence comes from Symbiobacterium thermophilum, assembly GCA_020725145.1. Taxonomy (GTDB): domain Bacteria; phylum Bacillota; class Sulfobacillia; order UBA995; family UBA995; genus DYFO01. Next base: position 2,509 of record DYFO01000053.1, on the reverse strand, counting down.
CGACCCACCGGAAATCGGCCTGCGATTGCTGCAGGCGCCGACTCCACGCGGCGACCCGTTCCCGTACCGACGGGCCCACGTCAACGGCTACGAAGGCGCGAATCCCTGCCATGCTCGTGCCGCCCTTCCTGTCCTGAGTCTTCGACGGTTCCCCGGCAGTTCCTTCGTCAGTCCCGAAGCCTTCGCCAGAGCAGTTCCAGGGCCCGGTTGGAGGCCAGGAGCTTCACCGCCTTGCGATCCCCGGGGAACATCCGGCTGTCGGTGAGCGTGGGTCCGCCCCCGGCCAGTCCGAAGAAGACCAGGCCCACCGGCTTGGCCTCGGTGCCGCCGCCCGGACCGGCGATACCGGTGATCGCCAGGCCGAAGTCGGTGCCGGCCGAACGGCGCACGCCCTCGGCCATCGCCCCGGCCACTTCGGCGCTTACCGCCCCATGCCGTGCCAGCAGCTCGGGGGCCACATCCGCAAGCTCGGTCTTGGAGCGGTTGCTGTAGACCACGAGACCCCGCTCGAAGTAGGCCGAACTCCCGGGGACGGAGGTCAACCGGTGGGCCACCAGCCCGCCGGTGCACGACTCCGCCACCGCCAGCGTCTGCCTACGGGCGGCCAGGACCCTGCCTACCACCGCCTCGAGGGTTTCGGCGTCCCGCCCGTAAATATGGTCTCCCAGGCGTGGGCGGACGGCTTCCTCCACCGTGTCGATGAGCGTGTCGGCGTCGCGGCGGCAGGCCGCCCGCGCGGTGATCCGCAGCCACACCTCACCCCCGGTGGCCATCGGGGAAAGCGTGGGGTTGTCGCCTCCCGCAAGATCGGCGATCCGCGCCATCGCGGCAGATTCACCGATCCCGACCAGGCGCAGCACCCGTGAGCGGATCACGCTCCGCTGCCCTGCCTGCTGCAGCCGCTCGGCGAGGAAGGGGGCCACCGTCTGCTCGACCATGGCGCGCAGTTCCGCCGGCGGTCCCGGCAGCATGACGATCATGCGCCCGCCGGTTTCCACGATGGCGCCGGGAGCGGTGCCCAGCGGATTGGGGATCACCACGGCTCCCTCCGGACAGAGCGCTTGTTTGCGGTTGGACTCCGGCATCGGTCTGCCGATGCGGGCGAACAGAGAGGTGATGGCTTCCAGCGAGGGCCGGTGCAGCACGAGGGGGCGGCCGGTAACCGCGGCGACCCGCTCGCGGGTCAGGTCGGCCTCCGTCGGTCCCAGGCCACCGGTGGTCACCACCAGCTCCGAGCGCGCGAGGGCGGCGGTCAGCGCCGCGTCAATGCTGGCGGCATCGTCTCCCACCACCACATGCTGTCTGACGGCAATGCCCAGGTCGGCCAGGATCTCCGAGAGGTAGCGGGCGTTTTCGTTTACCTTCTGTCCCAGCAGCAACTCGGTACCGGTGGCGACTATCTCCGCGCGCACGTGGCCCATCACCCCGCTCAGGGTTTCGGTACCCGCGCGCCACGCCCCTTCTCTCGGCGCCCGCCGAGCGGCCTGGGGGTCCGTGGGCCCCGCGCCAGCAAGCCCCTCAACTGCTCGCCGTCCAACCGCTCGCGCTCCAGCAGCAGGCGGCAAGCCCGCCTGAGCAGCCCGCAGCGTGTCCGCAGCAGGCACCGTACTCTGTGCTCCTGTGCTTTGAGGATCTCCCTGGCCTCTCCCTGCAACTCGCCCGGGGCCAGCACCTCTTCGCTTACCGCTCCCAGCCGCGACAGCCCCCCTTGTACGATTGTCCTGGCCAGCTGTCCGGCCCGCTGCAGATCGTCGGTGGCGGCAGTACTGCGGCTGCCCAACAGGATTTCCTCGGCCACCGCACCCGCCAGCAGCATCGCCACCCGGTCCTCGAGATACGCCAGCGGATACACGTACAGGTCGCCACGTTCCGCCTGGCGGACGTAGCCCAGCGCCGCGCCCCGCGGGCTGATGGTGACCGCGGTAACGGATCCCGGGCTGAGCAACTCACTCACCATCGCATGCCCTATCTCGTGTACAGCGACGCGTTCCAGTTCCTCACGGTTGGGCGTGCGATCCAACTTCTCGCCGAGGATCACCTTCTCCACCGCCTCTTCCAGGTGGCCCTGGGAGATGTGGTCCCTGCCCTGGCGTAGGGCGAGGATCGCCGCCTCGTTGGCCACGCTCTCCAGGTGGGCGCCGGAGAATCCGAAAGTCTGGGCGGCGATGCGTGCAAGATCCACCGAGCGGTCAAGAGGTTTGCCGGCGGTGTGGATACGCAGGATGGCCAGGCGCCCCTCGCGGTCGGGCAGGTCGACGCGGACGATACGGTCGAACCGTCCCGGACGGAGCAAGGCGGGGTCAAGGAGGTCGAAGCGGTTGGTGGCCCCGATCACCAGGATCCTGGTCTTGTCATCCTCTGCCAGACCGTCCATGGCCACCAGCAACTGGTTGAGGGTCTGATCGTATTCGAGGTGAGACGTGTGTTGGCCGCGCCGTCCGCCGATCACTTCCAGTTCGTCGATAAAGATGACCGCGCTGCCGCCCGAGCGCCGGGCCGCCTCCCGGGC
>DYFO01000052.1 GCA_020725145.1 Symbiobacterium thermophilum | reverse complement strand
CTTGCTGGGGTGGCTGGGCGACCGCGGTGGCGGCCGGGCGCTGTTGGCGTTCAGCGTGATTTGGACCTGCGCCTTCACTTCCCTCGTGGGCCTGGTGCGAGGCTTCGGCGCTCTCGTGGCGGTGGTGCTGCTGGCGGGCCTGGGTTCCGCCTTCTACCATCCCCTGGGCTCGGTCAGCGCGGTACGCCTGTACCCCCGCCATCGCAGCAAAGTGATGTCGCTTTACTCGGCCGGCGGTAGCCTGGGCTATGCCTTGGCTCCCGTGGTGGCCGTTCCCCTGGTGCTGAAGCTGGGACTTGGGGCCTCGCTGCTGCTGATGGTGCCCGGGGTGCTACTGGCAGGTCTGAAGCTAGGCAGCGCCCGACCGCCCGTTGCGGCTGCCCAGACCCGCATGGTGGACGAGCATCGACCGGTCGCGGGTGCCCGCTACGGCGCACTTGCCTGGCTGCAGCTGGTGATGGCCCTGCGCTGCTGGGCGCTCACCTCCCATGCTGCCTTCCTGGTGTGGTACCTGGTAGAGCGGGGCGGCGAACCTACCTGGGCGGCTGCGGTGCTCACCGCTTTCCTGCTGGCGGGCGTGGTCGGGGGCGTGATCGGCGGCGTGCTGGCCGACCGCTGGGGCAACCTGGCGGTGCTCTGCTGGTCCGGGCTGGTGGCCATCGTCTCGCTATGGGTGTTCCTCGGCCGGGCCGGCTGGCCGGCCACGGCCTGTCTGGTGCTCGGCGGGGCGGCGCTGCATGCCGGGTTCCCCGGGGCGGTGGTGCTCGCCCAGGAGCTGGTACCCGCCCGGGCGGGCATGGCGGCGGGGATGATGATGGGATTGACCTTCGGCATCGGCGGTCTCGGCGTGGCCGCCACCGGCTGGCTGGGCGACGCATGGGGACTGACCCGGGCCCTGCAGGTGACCTTGCTGGGCCTGGCGGCGTCCACCGCCCTGGCGCCGGTCGCGGACCGCCGCGCCCGCGGGGATGCGGCATGAGCCGGCGCGGCTGGGGCCTGGTGGTCCTGTTCTTCATCGGGTGGACCCTGGTCTACGCCAACCGTACGGTGCTCGCGCCCTTGCTGGTGCTGCTGGAGGCGGAGTGGGGCCTGTCCCGCAGGGAACTCGGCCTTTTCAACTCCCTGCTGTTCCTGGTGTACTGGCTCGTGCAAGTACCCGCCGGATGGCTGTCCGACCGTCTGGGGCCAAAACGTGTGCTCGTGCCCACCTTCCTCCTGCAAGGGCTGGGTGCGACGGCCGGTGGGTTGGCCTGGAGCCCCGGAAGCCTGCTGGGGTGGCGCATGCTGGTGGGATTGGGTCAGGGGCCCTACTACGCCGCGCAGTACGCGTTGGCCACTCAGGAGGTGGGGACCGACCGCCGCGGCATGGCGGTAGCCCTCATCAACAGCGGGATGGCGGCCGGGGTGGGGCTGGGGTTCCTGGTCGCGACGGCGGTGGCCTTCGTTTGGGGACGGGGCTGGCGGCCGGCGCTTTGGGTGCTGGGCCTGGCGACGGTGGCGCTGGCCGGGGTGATGGCCGCTCTGGTGCCCGGGGATCGCCGGCGAAAGCCGGTTTCTCCGGCCCGGCCCGGACGCCGGCCGCTTGCGCGGAGGGAACTGGCCCGCCTGTACCTGGTGGGCTTTCTGGGGATGTACGGGCTGTACACCGTGCTGACCTGGTTACCGTACTACCTTCAGGTCGCGTGCTCGGTTCCCGACACCCGGGCGGGCGCGCTGGCCTTGCTGGTGCCGGCGGCCGCCGCGCCCGCAGGGGTTCTGGCCGGCTGCCTGTCCGACCGCCTGGGAGCACGGCTGCCGGTGCTGCGCGCCTTGTTCGTGCCGGCCGGGCTGGCCCTGGCGCTGGTGGTCATGGTTCCCTTTCCCCTGGGAGTGGTGCTGGGAGCCACCCTCTACGGGCTGACCGGCAAGCTGGCCGCCGACCCGCTGATGGTGTCCTACGTGGCCGACGTCACGCCGCCGGACCAGTACGCAAGTGCCTTCGCCGCGCTGAACTTCGCGGGGACGGCGGCGATGGTGGTGGCACCGGCGATGACGGGCTACCTTGCCGACAGCACCGGCGGTTTCGGCGCCGCCTTTTATCTGGCGGCGCTCTTTCAGCTGGCGGCCTGGGTATTACTCGGCCCGCTGAAGGAAGCGGCGCCGTCCAACTGACGGGAGGTTGGAACCGAAGTGCAACGCCTTTGGCAGCTGTTCCTGGCCATGGCACGGGTAGGAGTTCTGGGGTACGGAGGAGGACCTTCTTCCATCCCGCTGGTCAAGATCGAGGTGGTCGACAACTACGGCTGGATGAGCGGCGATGAGTTCGTGGAAGTGCTCGCCATGGGCAACGCGTTGCCCGGACCCATCGCCACCAAGATGGCAGGGTTCGTGGGGTACCGCGTCGCCGGGGTACCCGGAGCGGTCGCCGGCGTGCTCGGCATGGTGCTTCCCTCGCTGGTGGCCATGCTCATCCTCTACCGCGTGTTCCTCGCTTTCCAGCACCATCCGGCGGTGGGAGGCATGCTGCGGGCCATCCGCCCGGTGGTCATCGTGCTACTTGGTTTGCTGATCTGGGACCTCTTGCCGCGCGCGCTGGACCTGACGGCGCTGGCCATCGCGGCGGCCAGCCTGCTGCTGATCAAGCTGGCGGGATTGCACCCTGCCCTGGTGGTCGCCGGGGCCCTGGTGTTCGGTGCGGTGGCCTTGCGTTGAGGGCGGCCGGAAAGCCGGGTGGGCTCTAGCCGTCCGCCGTCAGGCCGGTCAGCGGCGCAAGGTCCGGCCAGTGGTAGGCGATCTCCTCGACCGGCACTGCGCCCCGCTCGGTGGCCTTGCGCCGGTGTTCCCTTCCACCGAGCGCCTGGTAGAAGTGCTGGGCAGGGTTGCCCGCCAGCACCCACACCAGCAGGGACTCCATCCCACGTGCCTGCAGCTCGGCGGCGGCCCGCATGAGCAGGGTGCCCATACCCCGCCGCTGGTGCTCGGCAAGGAGGTAGATGGCGTAGACCTCGCCTTGGTGGCAGGTGGCCCCATCGGCGGTGGCCGGACCTCCCGACACGAAACCCACGATGCTGCCTGCCGGATCTTCGGCCACCAGCACGAAACGATCCTCACCGCCATCGCGGATCCACGAGGTCCAGTGGGCCTCGCCCCGCTCGTAGGACAGCGCGGCCAGGTACGCGTCGGGAAGTATCCCGCGGTAGGTGGTCCGCCAGGAGTCGACGTGCACGCGTGCGATGGCCGCGGCATCGGCGACAACGGCCTTGCGGATGCGCATCTTGGGCTACCACCTCACTTGCCTCAAGTCTCCCAGGTCCCACGACGGCCGACGCGGGTGGCCGCGCCTGTCTGACGACGGGCCAAAGGCAGGCCGACGGTCATCACCGGAACCAACATCAGCAGGGCGAGGAGCAGGGTCCGGGCGAAGCTCACCGCGGGGGCCCGATGTCAGGAGCCAGCATGCGGCGGCGAGCGGGGCGTGACTGGCCCCGGCGGGAGGAGCTCTGGACCGCGCCGCGAATCTGAGGGCGTATGACAACGCCGCTGCAAGTTAGCCGTGAGCAGGCCCGGCGGTTTTTGGTGGACCGTTCCGGCCTGAACGGGTGCCGCTGGATCGACCCCCTGGAGGCCGTCAGGGGTCTTGGCTACGTCCAGGTCGATCCCATCCGGGTGGTGGAACGCAACCACCACCTGGTTCTCGAGTCTCGTGTGCCCGGCTACCGCCCGGAGCTGCTGGATCACCTCCTGTACGTGGAACGCAAGCTGGTGGAAGTCATGACTACCGTCCGCTGCATCGTGCCGGTGGAGAGCTTCCCACTGTTCCTGTCGCGCTTTCAGGCCCTGGAGGACCGCTACCGGCCGAGTCTTGAGGCCCTGGAGCCCACCATGGAGGCGGTCCTGCAGGCCATCACCGAACGTGGGCCCATGAGCGCCCGATGTTTCGACTCGTGTGAGAAGGTGGAGGGGTGGTGGGACCCGGCCGGTGAGGCCGGGACCCGCGCCGTAAGCCAGGCTCTGGAGTGGCTGTGGCACTTCGGGCGGGTCGTCATCCATCACCGGGAAGGGAACCTGCGCTACTTCGATTTGCCCGAACGCGTGCTGGGGCCGATGGAGCCGCGGGAAGACGCGCAGGAGCTTGGGCGAATGTACTTTGAAGCCGTGGGCCTGGCCGATCCGCGGGACGTTCACTTCGCCTGGGGACGCTGGAAGGCCCCCGATAGAAGGCGGCTGGCCGCTGAGGCCGTAGCCCGGGGTGATGTGGTCCCGGTGGTGGTGGAAGGTCTGCCGGATGTCTACTACCTTCCGGCGGGAGCGGAGGACAAGCTGCGGTCGGCCGAGCCCGCGGGGGACGGCTTCCGCTTCCTTCCGCCGCTTGACAACCTGATCATCGACCGGCGGAGGACGGCCGCGATCTTCGGCTTCGAGTACACCTGGGAGGCCTACGTGCCGCCGGCACGGCGGCGATACGGGCCCTACACCATGGTCATCCTCGAACGCGGGCAGCTGGTAGGCAGGTTCGCGCCCCGGTTGGACCGGAGAAGGGGAGTCATGACGGTGGAGGGCGTGTGGTGGGAGGAAAAGCTGCGGCCGGGTTTCCGGGAAGCGCTTGCGGAATGGGCCGGTTTTCACGGGGCAGGGCAAGTGGAGTTCGCATGATCGTCTATCGGGATAGGCCGCAGCCGCGGGGACCGCGAAAATTGACAGGGGATGGAGACCGAAGTATACTGTGGGCTGCGAAGGGGGCCGCGCGGTGAAGGGGCGGCTGGGCGAGATCAAGGAGCAGTTGGCCAGGCGTGAGCACCGGCTCACCCCGCAACGGGAAGCCATCGTGCGCCTGTTTCTCGAGCGTCCCGACGAACACCTCAGCGCCGATGAGGTGTTCACCCACATCCGCGCCCGGCTGCCCGAGATCGGTCTTTCCACGGTGTACCGCACCCTGGAACTCCTGGCCGAGCTCGGCATCCTGCAGAAGCTCGACTTCGGTGCTGGTCGCAGCCAGTACGAGTTGAGCCTGCCCGACGCGGGCCACCTTCACCACCACCTCATCTGCCTGCGGTGTGGCAAGATCAGGGAGTTCCAGCCCGACGGCCTGGAGGAGTTGGAAGAGGCGGTGGCCCGCGAGACGGGCTTTGAGATCCTCGACCACAGCCTGCGGTTTTACGGCCTCTGCGAGGACTGCCGGGACGAGCGCTAGAGCTGCCAAGCCCTACCCACGCCTCCCATCCGCACAACATGGAAAACGGCCTGGTGTGGTATAATTGATCGCGCCAGTCGACATAACGGGAGGTTGGGCCCCTGCGGAGCCTGCGGATGCGCTCGGCGGTGGTTGTCGGCAAGCTCCTCATCCGGCTCTGCCGGGTGCTGGGGTTCGGGGGTTCGAACCTTCCCGGCAGGGTGGCCAGGCGCTTGTGCCCCGACCTGCTGGCGCGCCTGGCCGGGCAGTGCCCGCGGGGAGCGGTGCTGGTGACCGGCACGAACGGCAAGACTACCACCGCCCGCATGATCGCCGGCATCCTGGGACGGGCGGGCCTGACGGCGGTGCACAACCGGACGGGGGCCAACCTGATCACCGGCATCACCTCGACCTACCTTGAGGCTTGTGACTGGTCGGGGGGCGTGCGGCAGGACATCGGCCTGCTGGAGGTGGACGAAGCCAGCGTGGCCGCCGCGGTGCGCGAACTGCCGGTGCGGGCCGTGGTGCTGACCAACTTCTTCCGGGATCAGCTGGACCGCTTCGGCGAGCTCGAGCACACCGTGGGACTGGTGGGGAAGGGACTGGGGCTTTTGCCGCCCGATGTACCGGCGGTGCTCAACGCCGACGATCCGCTGGTCGCCGGCCTGGCGCGTGCCCGCGGGGAAGGCGCAACCGTCTTTTACGGGATCGAAGCCGAGTCGGACCTGAGCGAACCCCACCCCGCCCGCGAGGTCCGTTACTGCTCGCGCTGCGAGTTGCCCTACCGGTACCGGGTGGTCACGTACGGTCATCTGGGTGATTACCACTGCCCCGATTGCGGCGAGCGAAGGCCGCGTCCGGAGCTGGCGGCCACCGGCATCTGGCAGGGAGGTCCGGGGCAGGGAAGCCGCCTGGCGGTGAGGTCGGCAAGCGGGGAGCTGGAGCTGGAGCTGGAGGTGCCCCTGCCGGGCATGTACAACGTCTACAACGCGCTGGCCGCGGCGGCCTGCGCCGGGGTGCTCGGGTTGCCCACCGATGCGGTGGAGCGGGGGCTGGCCACCTTTACCGCGTCGTTCGGACGCATGGAGCGCTTGCGCGTCGACGGACAGGAGGTGCTGATCATCCTGGTGAAGAATCCGGCAGGGTTCAACGAGGTCATCGGCATGCTGGCCCGGGGGGGCGTGCCCCCGGACCTGCTGATCGCGATAAACAACCGCTACGCCGACGGCACCGACGTATCCTGGCTGTGGGACGTGGACTTCGAGCGGATGGTGGCCACGGTGAGACCGCGCCGGGTGACGGTCAGCGGCACGCGGTCTGCCGACATGGCGGTCCGGCTCAAGTACGCGGGCCTGGAGGCGTCCTGCATGGAGGTCCGGCCCCGGCTGTCCGAAGCCCTGCCCGCCGCGCTGAAGGCGCTGCCGCCGGGTCGTCCCCTGCATGTGCTGCCTACTTACACGGCGATGCTGGAGTTGCGTGAGGGCATCCGGCGCGCGGGGCATGCGCGCCGTTACTGGGAGGCCTGAATGGCCGGCGAAAGGCGCCTGCGTATCCTGCACCTTTACCCCGAGTTGATGAACCTCTACGGCGATCGGGGAAACGTGCTCGCGCTGACCGCCCGCTGCCGCTGGCACGGACTGACGCCGGTGGTGGAGCAGGCGGGGCCGGGCGACGCGGCGGACTTCGGCAACGCGGACATCATCGTGATCGGCGGCGGCCAGGACAGGGAACAGCGCCTGGTGTGCCGGGAGCTGGCCGGCGACCGCGGAAAGCGGCTCGGGGAGGCGGTGGAGGACGGGGTCTGCGTCCTGGCCATCTGCGGGGCCTACCAGCTACTGGGCAGGCACTACGTGACGGCGGCCGGCGAGGTCCTGCCGGGCGCGGGCATCCTTGATCTTGTAACCGAGGCCGGCCCCGACCGTCTGGTGGGCCACGTTGCGGTCGAAGTGGACGGGCACCTGTTGACGGGATTTGAAAACCACGCCGGCAGGACCACGCTCGGGCCCGGGGCGCGCCCTCTGGGCAGGGTAAGATGGGGTTTTGGCAACAACGGCCGCGACGGTACCGAGGGCGCCGTCTACCGCAACGTCTGGGGAACCTACCTTCACGGTCCCGTGCTCCCGGCCAATCCGTGGCTCACCGACCGCCTGCTGGCGCTGGCCCTGGAACGCCGTTACGGCGAGGCGGCGCTGGAACGGTTGGACGACCGTCTGGAGGCGGCCGCCCGGCGCGTCGCGCTGAGGGAGAGCCGCCGGGACGCGGCGCGCCGGATGGCTTCGGCATGGCGCGGCAGGAAACGGTGGACGGCGTGAAGTAAGAGGTGACAAGACCATGGGCGCCGAAACACGTGACCTCATCGTGATCGGCGGAGGGCCCGCGGGGCTGACGGCGGCGCTTTACGCCGCGCGCGGTGGACTTGCGACCGCGGTGCTGGAACCCGGGCTGCCCGGGGGACAGGTCGCCAACGTGCACCGCATCGAGAACTACCCGGGCTTTCCCGACGGCGTGTCAGGACCGGAGCTGGCCGAGCGTCTGGAACGGCAGGCAAGGACGCACGGAGCCGAGATCCTCGCCGCGGGGGTTGAGGCGGTGCGCCTGGAGGAACGCCGGAAGGTGGTGCTGACCGCCGCCGGCGAGTTCGCCGCGCGCTGCCTCATCGTCGCCACGGGAGCGCTTCCCCGGCAGCTGGGAGTCCCGGGCGAGCAGCGGTACCGGGGCAGGGGGGTATCCTACTGCGCCACCTGTGACGGCGCGTTCTTCCGGGGTCGCGACGTGGTGGTGGTGGGAGGAGGCAACGCGGCGGTGGAGGAGGCGCTCTTCCTCACGCGCTTTGCCCGCAGGGTCACCATCGTGCATCGGCGCGACCGACTGCGGGCGGCGGAGGTGGCGCGGCGGAGGGCCCAGGCCAGCCCGCAGATCGCCTTCAGATGGAACGCGGTCGTAACCGCCATCGAGGGCGACGACGACCGGGTGCACGGAGTGCGCCTGCGCACGCCCGAGGGGGAGACGTTCCTGCCCGCGGACGGCGTCTTCATCTACATCGGGGCCGACCCCGTCACCGGTTTCCTGGGAAACGCGCTGGAGCTGGTGGAGGGAGGTTACCTGAAGGCGGGGGAGGACACGGCCACCTCCTTCCCCGGGGTGTTCGCCGCCGGTGACGTGCGGGCCAAGACGCTGCGCCAGGTGGTCACCGCCGCCGCGGACGGCGCGGTAGCCGCCGCGGCGGCCGAAAGATACCTTGCAGCAGGCGAATAGGAGGCAGAACGATGGCGGAAATGGTCAGACCGATAACCGATGCCGTCTTTGAGTCGGTGGTGCTCAAGGCACAAGGCCCCGTGTTGGTGGACTTCTGGGCTCCCTGGTGCGGTCCGTGCCGGCAACTGGCCCCGACCCTTGAGGCCTTTGCCGCCGAGCATGCCGGGCGGATCAAGGTGGTCAAGCTGAACACCGACGACAACCAGGAGATGTCGGCGCGCTATCGCGTGATGAGCATCCCCACCCTGATCCTCTTCCAGAACGGGGAGGAGAAGGACCGTATCGTGGGAGCGGTTTCGCAGGCGGAGTTGAACCGCCGTCTGGCCCCGGTGCTGCAGGCGCAGGGCTGAGCCGAGCGGCGAAGAGTCGGGAGGCGCGGGCCCCGGGGCAACCGGCGGGGCCCGCCGGTGCCGCCGGAGGTGGATCATGGGCAGGGTAACCCTGGAGGAGGTCAAGCGCGACCCCGAGGTGAGGTGCTACCTCAACCGCGGGGAGGAGTTCCTGGGGGCCATGGGCTTCACCGAGCACGGGCACCGGCATGCCGCCCTGGTGGCCAGCATCGCCGGCAACATCCTGACCCACCTGGGGTTCCCCGAGCGGGAGGCGGAACTGGCGGCGATCGCCGGTTACCTCCATGACATCGGCAACGTGATCGGCCGCCAGGGGCACGAGCAAGCAGGCGGGCTGCTGGCCCTGGGCATACTGCGACGCCTGGGCATGGTTCCCGAGGAAGCGGCGCTGGTCGCCGGGGCCATCGGCAACCATGGCGACGACGCCATGCCCGTGAACAACCTTTCGGCGGCGCTCTTGCTCGCGGACAAGTCCGACGTGCACCGTACACGCGTGCGCAACCAGGACATGGCCACCTTCGACATACACGATCGCGTCAACCACGCGGTGCAGCACTCGTTCCTCAGGGTGGACGACCGGCGCAAGACGTTGACGCTCGAGCTGACCATCGACGCCAAGTTCGCCTCGGTCATGGATTACTTCGAGATCTTCGTCACGCGAATGGTCCTGTGCCGCCGGGCGGCGACCTTCCTGGGCTGCCGCTTCGAGCTGACGATCAACGGCCAGCGCCTTCTTTAGCTTCTGTTTCGTTGACAGGGGTCTTGACGCGTGGGTATAATGGGTTCGGCTTTTTTCGCCGTTGGGGGTGCTTTAGCATGCCGGCAGGTCGCCCGAGTGCCCTGCTCACCCTGTTCCTGGTGGTGGCGGTGGTTGCCGCCGCCGTGTGGTACTTCGGGTTCGAGCGTCCCATCCTCGAATCGATCAAGCAGGGAGAAGACCTGCGGGGTGGCATCCGCGTGGTCCTCGAAGGGGTGGACACCCCCCACGCACCGGTGACCGAGGAGAACATCGCCAAGGCGGTGGAGATCATCCGCTTCCGGGTCGACCGTCTCGGCGTGGGCGAGACGCGGGTGCAGCGCCTGGGAGAAAACCGCATCCTGGTAAGCTTGCCGGGCATCGCCGACCCCGACCAGGCGCTCGCGGTGATCGGCCGCACCGCGCTGCTTGAGTTCCTGGACGACGCCAACCTGCAGCGGAAGCTCGACGGCCTGCCGTACGACGCCATCGTCACCGGCGCCGATCTGAAGGAAGCACGCCCGGCCATCGAACGCGGCCGCTTCGTGGTGCTGCTTGCGTTCAACCCGGAGGGAACGGGCAAGTTCGCCGACGCCACCGCCCGTCTCCTGGGTCAGCCTATACACATAGTGATGGACGGCGAGGTAGTGCAGTCTCCCGTCGTCCGCGACCACATCACCGGTGGCAACGCTGAGATAACGGGATACGAGTCGCTGGAAGCGGCCAAACACGTGGCCATCGTGCTCAACTCCGGCGCCCTGCCGGTCGAGCTGAGGGTGGTGCAGACGATGGCGGTTTCCGCCACCCTGGGGCAGGACTCGCTGGAGCGCAGCAAGGTGGCGGCGATCATGGGTGTCGCCCTGGTTGCCGGGTACATGCTGCTTTACTACCGCGGCGCCGGTCTGGTGGCCAACTTCTCGCTCACCATCTACCTGTTTTTGCTGCTGGGGCTGCTGGCGGGTCTGGGCGCCGTGCTTACCTTGCCCGGCATAGCCGGCATCATCCTTTCGGTGGGCATGGCGGTGGACGCCAACGTTATCGTCTTCGAGCGCATCCGGGAAGAACTCAAGCTCGGCAAGACGGTGCGCTCGGCCATCGACGCAGGTTTCTCCCGTGCACTGCGCGCCATCCTGGACGCCAACGTCACCACCCTCATCGCCGCGGTGGTGCTGTACAGGTTCGGCTCCGACCGTATCCGCGGCTTCGCGGTGACGGTGTCGCTTGGCATTTTGGCCAGCATGTTCACCGCCGTGGTGATCACCCGTTACCTGCTACGGTTGCTGGTGCGTGCGGACCTGGCGCGCAACACCCGCCTGTTCTTCGGCGTGTAACCCTCAGGGAGGTCTGCCGGGATGTTGCTTGGGTGGCAGTACGACATCGTGGGACGACGGAAGACATGGTTCGCCATCTCCGCGGCGCTGGTCGCGCTGGCGATCCTGACTTTGGCCGTTCGCGGCCTCAACCTCGGGATTGACTTTACGGGCGGCACCGAACTCAACCTGGAGTTCGAGCGGCCGGTTACCCCGGCCGAGGTCAGGGGGGTACTCACAGCCTATGGACTGGAGGCCTCGGTGATCCAGGTGGACCGCGCCCACGGCGAGAAGGTGCTCATTCGCACGCCTCCGCTGGAGGAAGCCACCCGGGCGAGCCTGTTCGCCAGTCTCCGTCAGGAGGTGACGCCTTTCCGCTCCGCGGGTGTGGACATGATCCACCCCCTGATCGGTGCCGAGCTCCTGCGGGAGGCGCTGCTGGCGCTGGCCATCGCGGCCGCGGGGATGATCGTCTACATCGGGCTGCGTTTCGAGTTCCGGTTCGGACTTACCGGAGTACTGGCCATCATCCACGACGTGGTGGTGACCTTGGGAGCCTTCTCGCTGCTGGGACTGACCATCTCGGCGGCCTTCGTCGCGGCGGTCCTCACCATCGTGGGATACTCCATCAACGCCACCATCGTGGTGTACGACCGCATCCGCGAGAACCTCAAGGACCGCCGTCGCGAGGGCTACGCGGGGGTCGTCAACCGTAGCATCAACGAGACGCTCATGCGGGCGATCAATACCTCGCTGACCACGTTGCTGGCGCTGGTCGCCATCTACCTGTTCGGCGGTAAGACCATCCAGGAGTTCGCGTTGGCCTTGATCATCGGCATCACCTGCGGTACCTACTCCTCGGTGTTCATAGCCGGCCCGCTGTGGTGCACGTGGAAGGAGCAGGCAGAACGCGCGCGCCAGGAACGCAAGGCCGCGCCGGCGGGTGCCCGCTCGCGGTAGGCGGGAGGGGCGTGTCAACTCAAATAAGAATGTTGCCGAACGGGTAGTGGCTCACTCACATA
>DYFO01000051.1 GCA_020725145.1 Symbiobacterium thermophilum | reverse complement strand
GAGGTCTCTTTCGCTACTTCCCCCTCCAACGCCTACCTAAATGTTACACGCTCCGCCCGATCCCCAGGCGCGGGCCGTCTCCACGTCCTTCTGTATCTGCCGGCACAAGGCCTCCACCCCATCGAAGACCTTCTCGCGGCGCAACCATCCCAGCAGCTCGACCCGCATGCGCTGGCCGTAAAGGTATCCCTCGTAGTCCAGTAGGTGGACCTCCACCTTGACCGGTCCTTCACCGAAGGTCGGCCGTCTGCCCACGTTGAGCACCCCGAGGCGCTCGGTGCCGTCGGCCCGGCAGCGGACCACGTATACCCCCGGCCCGGGCAGCGCGGCATTGTCCCAAAGCTCCAGGTTGGCGGTGGGATAGCCAAGGGTTCTTCCCCTGCCGTCGCCGGGCACCACCCTACCCACCAGGCTGTAGCGACGCCCGAGCAGGCGTTCGACCCTTTCAAGACGGCCGGCCGCGAGGGCCTCGCGCACGCCGGTGGAAGAGACCACCTCACCGGCCACTTCGATGGGCGGGATGACGCGTACCCGATAACCGCGCTCGCGGCCGCAGGCTTCGAGCACCGCAGCGTCCCCGCGGCCCGCGTTGCCGAAACGGAAGTTGAACCCCACCAGCACCACCGACGCCTTCACCTGCCGGGCAAGCACCTCGGTGGCGAACCGCTCCGCGGGCATGGCGGCCAGCGCCCGGTCGAACGACAGCGCCAGCAGCCACTGCACTCCCCGTTGATCCATGAGCGCCGCCTTCTCCGGCAGCGGGGTGAGCACCGCCGGCGCCCGCTCGGGCCGGACCACCGCGTCGGGGTGGGGTTCAAAGGTCAGCACCACCGCTACCCCTCCGAGGTTGCGGGCTTCCTCCGCCAGCGCCTCGAGGATCCTCTGGTGACCGCGGTGGACCCCGTCGAAGACTCCCAGGGCCACCGCGCGAGGAAGCTCGGTCCGCAGTTCGGACGGGTGCCGGATCACCTTCACCCCTGCTCCACCTCCGTCAGCACGGCACGGGGTTCCAGCCGCCAGTCCCCTCCGTCCCCGACCACCTCGCCCATGGCCAACAGCCTGCCTTCTGGATCGATGATTCGCACCGTCCGGGCCGGGCCTCCGGGCAGCGCCACGGGGTTGCCGTTGAGCACCCGCCGCCTCGCGAGGCCGGCCACCATGACCTCCGGGAACTCGGCCAGTGCATCCCGTGGCGACACGAGCCACCTCCTGGGCGTTTTCGCCCGGGTCAGCTCCTCAAAGCTGACGCTCTCCTCCAACCGGAAGGGACCGCTGGCGGTGCGCACGAGGAAGCCGAGGTGGGCTCCCACTCCCAGCTCCTCGCCCACGTCGGCGCACAGCGTCCGCACGTAGGTACCGGCCGAGCACTCAAGGTCCACCAGAGCCAGCACGCGGGGGCCGACAACTCGGAAGTCCAGTAGGTCCAGCCGGTGCACTACCACCGGACGGGGCGCGCGCGGCACCTCGCGTCCACTCCGGGCCAACCGGTAAAGGGGCACCCCGTCACGTTTCAGGGCGGAAACCATGGGTGGAACCTGCCATCCCGCGCCGACACGCGAGGCCAGCACGCGGGCCAGGCTCTCGGGCCGTACGGCGGAAGCGTCGACCTCGCCGAGCACCTCGCCCTGGGCATCCTGAGTGGTAGTCCTGACTCCCAGGACCATCTCCGCGCGATAGGTCTTGCGGCTTCCCTGAAGGTAGCGCACCAGGCGCGTTGCCTGGCCGCAGGCTATCACCAGCACCCCGGAGGCCCCGGGATCGAGCGTCCCCGTATGGCCGGCCCGCAGCCGTCCCAGCACGCGCCGGCAAGCAATCACCGCATCATGAGAGGTCATGCCCGGCGGCTTGACGAGGTTGACAAAGCCGTGGACATCACTGCCGGCCAAGCCGGTCGGGCACCTCCCGGCGCGCCTCGGCCAGCACGCGGGCTACCGCCTCCTCGCGGCCACCGGGGATCAGGCACCCTGCCGCGCGCGGGTGCCCGCCTCCCCCCAGCGCGCGGGCCATCCGACTTACGTCGGCTCGCCCCCGCGACCGCAGGGCCACGCGGGTCTCCCCCGTCCCCAGCACGCGGAAGACCACGGCGATCTCCACGCCCTCCAGCGAGCGGGGATAGTTGACCAGGCCTTCGGTCTCTTCCTCCTCGGCACCGGTCTCCGCCAGCATGCTGTCATCCACCACGAGCCACGCGATGCGGCCGTCCTCGGTCAGCGTCAGCGTCTGGAGCGCCCGCGCCAGCAGGCGCAGACCCGACAGCGCGCGCGACTCGTACAGGCGCGTGGCCAGCTCCCAAGGTTCCGCCCCCGCCTCCAGCAGCGCGGCCGCCACCCTGAGCGCCCGTGGCGTGGTGTTCTCGTAACGGAAGGAACCGGTGTCGGTCACCAGGCCGGCCAGCAGGCAGAGGCCGATCTCGCGGTCGACGGTGACCCCAAGATCGCCGAGCACGTCGTAAACCTGTTCGGCGGTGGCCGCGGCCTTGGGGTCGACCAGGTTGACATCACCGAACATGGTGTTGGTGGCGTGATGGTCGATATTGATCACCGTATGGGAGTGGGCGCAGGCCATCGCCCAGGCGTCTTTTACCCGCGCCGGCTCTGCGCAGTCCAGCAGCACGGTCACGTCCCAATCAGCAGGCACGAGTTCGGTTGTCAGCACCACGTGCTCTGCCCCCGGCAGAAACCGGTAGACCCGGGGAACGTGGTCGGGTCCGGCGACGGTAACCTCCTTGCCCAACCTGAGCAGGGCAAGCCGCAGCCCCAGCGTGGACCCCACGCTGTCACCATCGGGCAGCTCGTGGAGGAAAAGCAAAAAGCGCTTCCCATCGCGCAGGAGTTTAACCACTTCCGGCCGGCTCACGGACCACCTGTCTCCTCGTCCCGGTCGCGGCGGGCTTCCTCCCCGGCGAGGATCTCGAGCACCCTGGAGCCACGCTCGATCGAGCGGTCGAGTCGGAAGGCGATCTCCGGTACCTGCCGCAGCCTGAAACGGCGGCCCAGCTCGCCGCGGATGAATCCCTTGGCGCGCTCCAGGCCTTCGAGGGTGCGCTGACGCGTGGCCTCGTCTCCCATGACGCTGACGAACACCCTTGCCAGCCGGAGGTCGGAGGATAGCTCCACCCCGGTGATGCTGATGAGGCCCCCAACCCAGGGATCTTTCAGTTCCTGACGGACTATCTCGCTGAGAGCCTCCCGCAGCGAGGACTGCAATCGCTCGAAGCGCTGTCCCGGCAACCGTCCCACCCCTTCCCGTCACGGTTGCGGCTCAGCCGACCTCCACCGCGTAGTCGCACAGCACCGCCTCGGAATTGCCCGCCAGCCAGCGCACCACCTCGGTCAATACGCTGTCGGCATGGCGGCGCTCGCAGGACACCACCGCGACACCCAGGGTAATGCGGTCGTGGCAGTCCTGGTCCCGCACCTCGGCGATGGCCACGTTGAACCGCCGCCGGGCGCGCTCCACCAGGCTCTTCACCACCCGCCGCTTGGCCTTGAGGCAACGGTTGTCGGGCAGGGCGAGTTCTACCCGGCAGTGGCCGACGATCACGACACGCGCTCCCTCACATAAGCCTCGATGATGTCTCCCTCGTGGTAGTCGGAGAACCCCTCCAGGGTGATGCCGCACTCGAAGCCCTGCTGCACCTCGCGCACGTCGTCCTTGAAATGCTTCAGCGACCCGATCCGTCCCTCGTGTACGATGGTCCCGTCGCGGATCAGCCTCACCTTGCTCTGCCGGGTTATCTTGCCCTCGGTAACGTAGCAGCCGGCGACCGGTCCCACCCGGGGCACCCGGAAGATGGCGCGCACTTGTACCCGTCCCTGCACCACTTCGCGGTATTCCGGTTCCAGCAGGCCCTCGATCGCCGCCTGCACGTCGTTGATCACGTCGTAGATCACGCGGTAGGTGCGCAGGTCCACTTGCTCCTGAGCTGCCACCGCCCGGGCGTTGGCATCGGGCCGCACGTTGAAGCCGATGACCACGGCCTCCGAGGCGGCCGCCAGCATCACGTCGCTCTCGCTGATCGCCCCCACGCCGGCGTGAACCACCGACACCTTGATGTTCTTGGCCTCGAGGCGTTCGAGCGCCGTCCGCAGGGCTTCCGCCGACCCCTGGGTGTCCGCCTTGATCAGGAGCTTGAGATCCCTGGCCTGCCCCTCGCGAACGTGCCGGAAGAGGTCCTCGAGCGCCGGCCGCCGCGCAAGGTCCATCTCTTTCTCACGGATCCGCAGCTGCCGCTGCAGTGCCAGCTCGCGGGCGATGCGCTCGTCGTCCACCACCTGCAAGGTGTCACCGGCCTGTGGAACCTCGGCCAACCCCAGCACCTGCACCGGGGTTGACGGCGGCGCTTCCTCCAGCCGTTCGCCCCGAAAATCCTGCATGGCCCGCACCCTACCGTAGGTGCGGCCCACCACGAAGGCATCACCCACCCGGAGCGTGCCGTTCTGCACCAGCACGGTAGCCACCGGACCACGGCCACGGTCCAGCTCGGCCTCCACCACGGTGCCGCGGGCGGGTCGATCTGGGTTCGCGCGCAGCTCTTCCAGGTCCGCCACCAGAAGGATCATCTCCAGCAGCGTGCCCAGACCCTCGCCGGTCTTGGCGGAAACGGGGACCGTCACCGTCTGGCCACCCCACTCCTCCGGTACCAAGCCAAGGTCGCTCAGCTGCTGGCGCACCCGGTCGGGGTTGGCGGCTTCCAGGTCCATCTTGTTGATGGCCACCACCACCGGCACTTCGGCGGCACGCGCGTGGTTAAGCGCCTCCACCGTCTGCGGCTTCACACCGTCGTCCGCCGCCACCACCAGCACCGCGATGTCGGTGACCTTCGCCCCTCGGGCCCGCATGGCGGTGAAGGCTTCGTGCCCCGGTGTGTCGATGAAGACTATCTGCCGGCCATCGTGCTCTACCACCGATGCCCCGATGTGCTGGGTGATACCGCCGGCCTCGCGGGCGGTGACGTTCGTCTGACGGATGGCGTCGAGCAGTGAGGTCTTACCGTGGTCCACGTGCCCCATCACCGTAACCACCGGCGGCCGCGGTCGCAAAGCCTCGGGGGGGTCCTCCTCCTCGGTGGCCTCGGCGAGCAGTGGGCTGACCGGCTCCTGGTCGTACGCCTCCACCACCTCGTAACCCATTTCCCGGGCCACCCGGCGCGCGGTGTCGGCCTCGAGGGTGTGGTTCAGCGTCACCATCAGGCCTCGCAGCATCAGCTCACGGATGGCCTCGGAGCCCTTGATGCCGAGGGTCTCGGCCAACTCCCGCACCGTGAGCGGACCGGCAATGCTCACCGGCTGTTCCTTGCGCTCGACCTGCCGGGCTTCGGCGCCCCGGCCACGCCGGTAAAGCAGCGTCCGCTCCTCGCGCTCGAAACGGTCCGGACGGATCGGGGCGGTACGTGCCGGCTGGGTGGCCGAAGCACGCCGGCGTACCGGTTTCTCGGCCGCAACCTCTGCCGGGGCCGGCGGGATACGGGGTACACGCCCGGGACGTCCTCTCCCCGCACCCGGCCTGCCCGGGCGGACGGGGGCACCAGGGCCACCCGGTGCGGGCGGTCGTGCCCCCGGACGCGGCGGCGGCGGTCTGCGCTCCGGCCTCGGGGTTGACCCCGGCGGTCTGAGGGGTCCGAGCCCGGGACGGACCACCACGCCTTCCGGCGGCGGGCCCGAAGGCGTGGCGGGCTTGGAGACCCGCGGCTGCGGTCGGGGCGTAGCCTCCTCGGCCGGGGGAGCCTCCCGCGTCGGCGCCTGCTTGCGGGGCTGGGCCGCCTGGGAAGCACGGGCACCCTTGTCGGCGGCGCGCTTTTGACGCAGGCGCCGCCGGTATTCGGCGATGAACTTGTGGGCCGCCTCCCTCACCACGCGGTCGATCGGCTCCTCGGGAGAACGCACCGATACTCCCAGCCTCGACAGCACCTTGAGGCAGTCGGCGACGGACAGCTTCAGTTCCCCGGCCAGTTCAGCTACGGTGCACTTACCTTCTTCCATGACCAGCCCTTCTTCACTCCTCACGACCCCGCCGCCATGCCCGTCTCCGCATGGTCCGCCGGTCTTCAGTGTGAGTTGCGACGGCCTCGCAGCCCCTGCGCCAGCCTTTCCCTCACATCCGGCGGCAGTTCCTGCTCCAGAGCCTTCTCCAACAACCTTCCGCGCAAGGCCTTCTCCAGGCATGCCGGATTCGGGCAGACATAAGCCCCCCGGCCCGACACCTTGCCCCCGGGATCCACCAGCATCGAACCATCAGGCCGACGGACCACCCTCACCAGGTCGGCCTTGGCCTTCATCTCCTGGCATCCCAGGCACTTGCGCATGGGGATCTTGCGTCGGCGCACGATCCACTTCCTCCAGAATGCTCAACTGGTGGGCTCGAAGACCTCACCTTTGTCTTCTTCGACACGTTCTGGCTCCGCCAGCTCTTCCTCTCGCAGCTCCAGCTCGAATTCCTGGTCTTCGATGGCCGCCATGGCGGCTTTTAGCGCCTGACGCTCCATGGCCGCCTGACTCTCGCTCTTGATGTCTATCTTCCAGCCGGTCAGCTTGGCCGCCAGCCTGGCGTTCTGACCCTCCTTGCCGATGGCCAGCGACAGCTGGTGATCCGGCACGACCACACGGGCGACCTTGTGGTCGGCTTCCAGCGTCACCGCCACCACGCGTGCGGGCGAGAGGGCGTTGGCCACGAAGGTTTCCGGGGAGGGGTCCCAGCGGACGATATCGATCTTCTCGCCCCTGAGTTCGCTTACCACCGCCTGCACCCGCGAACCCTTGGTCCCCACGCACGCCCCTACCGGATCCACGTTGGGATCCCGCGACCAGACGGCCACCTTGGCCCGTGAACCTGCCTCCCTTGCGATGGAGCGAATCTCCACGATCCCATCGTGAATCTCCGGCACCTCGAACTCGAGCAATCGCTTGATGAGTCCGGGGTGGGTACGCGACACCTTTATCTCCGGCCCCTTGGGGGTCCGGTTGACCTCCACGATGTACAGCTTGATACGTTCGCCGTGGCGATAGCGCTCGTTAGGCATCTGCTCCGCTTGCGTCAGCACCGCCTCGACGCGCCCCAGATCCACCACCACCGCCTTCTGCTCGTGGCGCTGGACCACCGCGGTCACGATGTCTCCCTCGCGGCTGGCGAACTCCTCGAAGATGATACCTCGCTCCGCCTCGCGGATGCGCTGCACCACAACTTGCTTGGCGGTCTGCGCGGCGATACGGCCGAAGTCTGCAGGGGTGACCTCGGTCTCCAGGAAATCCCCCACCTCAAATCGAGGGTCCAGGCTCCGGGCTTCCGTCAGCGACACCTCGAAGCGGGGATCCTCGGGCTGTTCAACCACCAGCCGCTTGGCCAGCACCCGGATGGCCCCCGTCTCACGGTCGACGACCACGTCCACGCTTTGCGCCGAACCGAAGTTGCGCCGGTAGGCGGAGATGAGGGCCGCTTGGATGGCCTCCAGCAGGACGTCCTTGCTGATCCCCCGCTCGCCCTCGATCTGCTCAAGCGCGTAGATCAACTCGGGGTTCGGCCTGGCCTTCTCTTTTCCTTCCGCACTCGACCCACGCTTCTTCTTCATGTCACCGCACCAACCTGTCGCCTGCCGCTTCCCTCAAAGCTCGGGGGCCAGCTTGGCCCTCGCCACGGCTGGTAGCGGGATGGCGATCTCGCCTCCGTCTTCGAGGCGCAACCGTACCGCGCCGTCGTGCAGTCCGAGCAACTCACCGGTGAACCGCTTGCGTCCCTCAAAGGGAGCAAAAGTGGTGACCGCCACCCTCCTGCCGGCGAACCGCACGTAGTCCCGTTCCTTCTTCAGCGGTCTTTCCACTCCCGGCGAGCTCACCTCAAGGACGTAAGCGTGCGGTACCGGATCGGCCTGATCCAAAGCCTCACCCAGCGCCTCGCTGAACGCGCGGCAATCCTCCACGCCGATGCCGCCGTCCCTGTCCAGTATCACGCGCAGACACCACGAACCCGCCTCCTTGCGGTACTGGACCTCCACTACCTCCAGGCCGAGACTGGCGGCGATGGGTTCGGCCAACGACGTGACGGTGTCCTCCACCCTACCCAACGGCAGCCTCCTCATACATAGAGAGTGGGCCGTCACCCACTCTCCACAGGCGGTCTGGCTAGGTTCCGCCGGCCCGCAGCACCGGGCCGTGAGATAAGCCCACCTAAATCATGCCGAAATAAGTATAGCACATGGGATCGCGCCTGGCAAGAGAAGGTCGAGTGTCCTGACTGAGGTTTCGGTATAGCGGCCGGCTAGCCCCCTGTGTGCGTGCGACCGGAATCCGGGAACTCGAGGGGACGAGACGCGGCCGCCCAGTTCAGCGACTCCGCCACCCGCGCACTCCCGGTGGCTTCGGTCACCGCTTCCTGCCTTCCACGCGCCGGTGGGAAGTTGTGACCACTCTGAGGCCGGAGTTGGACGAACCCGCGTGACGGCCAGAACGGTGCCCCGCCAACGAGCAGGCTTATATCGAAACCTCAGGAGTGTCTTGTGGTCGGCACCTCGGCCTCATCCCGCGAGGGATGACGGCCACCACCTGCCCCAGGCGGTGCCGGTGCAGGACTACGCGGTAGGAGAGCTCCCGGGCCTTTGGATTCGGCTCACTCGCCCAGTTCCACCCCTCTCACCGCTTCCAGCGCGGCCAGGGCACCGGTCAGCTCCACGAGGTCGACGCGGAGTGGCAAGCGAACCACCATCTCCACGCGGACCTGGCCGGCCTGGCCGGCGGGACGCAGCTGGAGGTCACGGATGTCCACGCCCCGGGCGCCGAGTGCCGACCCCACCTGGCCGAGACCGCCCGGGCGGTCGTCGATGGTCAGCGTGAGGGTGGTGTCGTGCCCACCCCGGGGAAGCCTCTTCTCGAACTCCGCCAGGGCCACCAGGGTGACGAGCACCAGCAGGGTGACGACCACCGCCTCCAGGTAAAGGCCCGCACCCACGGCCAGGCCGATGCCGGCGACCACCCACAGCCCGGCAGCGGTGGTCAGACCGCGGATGGTGGGACCTTCCCGCAGGATGGTGCCCGCACCCAGGAAACCGATGCCGGTAACCACCTGCGCCGCGATACGGCCGGGGTCCACGCTAACGGGCTGGCTGTCGTCGAATCCCGGCATGGCCAGCGAGACCACCATCATCAGCGCCGCCCCCAGGCACACCAGGATGAAAGTGCGCAAGCCCGCCTGCCGGCGACGCGTCTCGCGTTCCAGGCCCACGAGGCCGCCCAGCAGAACGGCCAGGGCCAGCCGCAAGACGATCTCAACGGTTTGGTGCGCCATAGGACCTCACCTGTGCAGATGCCTGACGATCTCCCAGTACATCTTGAGACGCGCCAGGAAACCGCGGACGAGGCCCATCTTCTCCTCTTTCATGCGGTGGGTAAGGTCGGGAAGATGAACCTCCATCACCCGCGCGTGCTGCTCCCTGGTCAGCCGGTTGAGAACCACCTCGACCCCGAAGCGGGACATCTCCAGGTCACAGGCGCCGTTCAACAGCGAGCGCTTCACGGCCCGCTGCCCGGATAGACCGGGGACGATGGCTTGGGCGAGATCGGTGGCGGGCCTTCCCCCCTCGAAAACCCCCACCGTCATCTCACAGTCGCCGCGCAGCACCGGGGTAAGCAAGGCCTCCACGTGCTCGCCCCGTAGCCCTACCAGGTCGGCATCCAGTAGCAGGAGCACATCTCCGTGGCCGGCCTCCATCGCTACCCGGATGGCCGCTCCCTTGCCGCGGTTGACGGGTAGGTCGATCACCTTCGCCCCCGCCCGTCGTGCCGCCTGCGAGGTGCCGTCCGCCGACCCGTCGTTGACCACGATGACCTCGGACACCAGGGAGGATTCCTTGACTACCCGCACCACCGCCCCGACGGTCCTCTCCTCGTTGTAGGCCGGGATCACCGCCGTGACCGACATCGTTACCTCCCCGCGATGGCTCCGCCGGACTGCTGGCCGCCACCACGCCAGGATTATTCCCCTGCCTGTATCGCCTTTCCTCCTCGGCCCTTCTCAGTAGGCGCGGGCGAAAACCACCGGACCCGGCGCCCTGCCCCCGCAGTGCACGCAGGGCAAACCCGCCGCCTCGCGCAAGGCGTCGGACACCGGCGAGGCGACTCCCTCCAGCGGCAGGCACCGTATGGTGGCGCCCGTCTCGGTCTTGATGTGCCCCTCGCAGTCCTCGTCGCCGCACCAGCCGCCCACGACAAAGCCGCGTTGTTCCTCAAGCACCGTGCGGAACTCGGTCCAGTCGCGCACCAGCCGGGTACTGCGGGAGGTGAAGTCCCAGGCCCGGCGATACATGGCATGCTGGATCTCTGCAAGCAGTTCGGGCAGGCGGCGGCTCACCCCGTCAAGCGGCACCTCCTCGCGTTCACCGCTGTCGCGGCGCACCAGGATGGCGCGGGAAGCCTCAAGATCGCGTGGACCGAGCTCGATGCGGACGGGAACTCCCCGCATCTCCCATTCGTTGAACTTCCAGCCCGGGCTGTGCTCGTCACGATCGTCCAGTCGAACGCGCATACCGGCGAGCCCGGCGTGCAGTCGGCGGGCAGCCGTCAGCACTTCCTCCCGCCGGCGCTGGGGCGAGATGGGGACGATCACCGCGTGCAGCGGGGCGATCCGGGGCGGCAGCACCAGCCCGCGGTCGTCGCCGTGAACCATGATCAGGGCGCCGATGAGGCGGGTGCTGACCCCCCACGAGGTCTGCCACACGTGCTTTTGGCGCCCGTCGCGGTCCAAAAACAGGATGTTGAAGACACGGGCGAAGAATTGGCCCAGGTTGTGCGAGGTCCCGGCCTGCAGGGCCTTGCCGTCGGACATGAGGGCCTCCACCGCGTAGGTCCGCAGGGCTCCCGCGAACTTCTCGCGCTCCGTCTTGCGGCCTGGCACCACCGCCAGTGCCAGGTCCTCCCTGAGGCAGTCGCAGTAGATGCCCAGCATCTGCCGGGTCTCGGCCTCCGCCTCTTCTTCGGTGGCGTGGCAGGTGTGCCCCTCTTGCCAGAGGAACTCGGTCGTGCGGAGGAACGGCCTGGTGGCCTTCTCCCAGCGCACCACGTTGCACCACTGGTTGACGAGTACCGGGAGATCGCGCCAGGACTGGACCCAGCGCGCGAACATGTGGCAGATCATCGCCTCGGAGGTGGGTCTGATGGCCAGCGGCTCCGCCAGTTCCTCACCGCCGCCCCGCGTCACCCAGGCCACCTCGGGCACGAAACCCTCGAAATGCTCGGCTTCGCGCCGCAGGAAGCTCTCGGGGATGAACAGGGGGAAATAGGCGTTCTCGTGGCCGGTGGCCTTGAACCGGGGGTCCAGGGCTCCCTGGATGCGTTCCCAGATGCCGTACCCATAGGGACGGATCACCATGCAGCCCTTGACCGGTGCGTAATCCATCAGCTCGGCCCGGGTCACCACGTCCACATACCACTGCGAGTAGTCCACCGCCCGGGAGGTGATCTCCTTGACGAACTCCTTTTCTCCCACACCTCTCACCCCGTTCACCCCGTAGTCCAGGATGCAAACACAAAACCCTTCGCCGGAAGGACGAAGGGCTCGCGGTACCACCTTCCTTGGCGGGGTTCCCCGCCCTCTCGGGCAGGCATAGGCCTGCGGCCCGTTAACGGAGGCATCCGGACGGCCTGGCCTCATGCCTGGCACCGTCGGCTCCGGGATGGGACGGATGCCCGTTGCCCCGCCGGTCTTGCAGTCATGGACCGGCTCCCTGGGGGGGACCGGCGATCCTGGGTCCCTTCATTGCCTGGAAAGCGTCTTTTGACCTGTGCCCTCATGGTAACAGAGGGTCGTTGGGGCTGTCAACCGGCGCGATCACTCAGCTAAAATGTAGCCGAAGGGACATTGGCTCACTCAGACAAAA
>DYFO01000050.1 GCA_020725145.1 Symbiobacterium thermophilum | reverse complement strand
GCTCAGCACGAGGGTTTCCGAACCGTCGCAGGGTTTCCTACAGGGGGAAGTTAGGCTATCTGGCGGTAGACCGGTCAACCCTCGTGGGCTATAGTGAAAATCAGGGGGTGCCCCCCGGCACAACGACGCGACCGTGCCGCGTCGGCGAAGGCAGAAGGGGAGCGGCGGGCAGGGCACGAACATCGTGACCGACCATAACTCGGCAGAAGTGGGGATGAAGATGGCCAGGACGGCGGACGCGGTGATCATCGGTGCAGGGGTCATGGGTTCTTCCGTGGCCTACAACCTGCTCAACGACGGTTTCAGGGGAAAACTCCTGGTCCTGGAGAAGGACCCCGTCCATGAACGCAGCTCCACCGGGTTGAGCGCGGGGGGCATCCGGCAGCAGTTTGGGTTTGCCGGCAACATACGCTTCTCGCGCTACAGCGTGGCCTTCTTTGAACGGTTCGGCGAGCTCATGGAGGTCGACGGCGAGCGGCCGGAGATCGACCTCAGGCAGCGCGGGTACCTGATCCTGGCCACCCCCGAGGGCATGGACGCCTTGCGGCGGCGCTACGAGCTGCAGCGATCGCTGGGGGTGGAGGTCTCCCTGCTCCGTCCCGAGGAGGCGCGCGAGATCGTGCCCCACCTCAGCCTGGAAGGCATCGCCGGTGCCACGTACTGCCCGCGGGACGGCTATCTGGATCCCTATGCGGTGATGAGCGGGTACGAGAAGAAGGCCAGGTCCCTTGGGGCTGAATACCTGGTCGCCGAGGTGGTCGAGGTGCTGCGTGAGGCCGGACGCGTGACCGGGGTGGTCACCGCCGCCGGTGAGCGTATCGCCACTGGACTGGTGGTCAACGCCGCCGGTCCCTGGGCGGGCGAGGTCGGCCGCATGGCGGGAGTCGAGGTGCCGGTGGAGCCGGTGCGCCGTCACGTGTACACCTGCCGCATACCCCAGGGCGTGGGCTACGAGCTACCGATGGTCGTCGATCCCAGCGGTGTGTACGTCAGGAGCGAGACGGGAGGCAGGATCCTGACCGGCCGCGCCGATCCCGACGAGCCCGTGGGCTTCAACTTCGCGGCCGACCGCTCGTACTTCATGGAGCAGATCTGGCCGGTCCTGGCCGAGCGCATCCCTCTGTTCGACAACCTGGGACTCGACCGGTTCTGGGCGGGTCTTTACGAGGTAAGCCCGGATCACAACGCCATCATCGGCGAGCATCCTGAACTTGAAGGCCTGTACCTGATCTGTGGGTTCTCGGGCCACGGGATGATGCAGGCGCCGGCGGCGGGCAAGGCGCTGGCCGAGCTCATCCTCGAGGGACGCTTCGAGGAGGTGGACGCCGGTCCCTTCGCGCCCGACCGCTTTGCCCGGGGTGCGGCGATCCACGAGGAAACGGTGATCTGAGGCGCTTATCGCGTGCCGTCGTCGGCGGTCAACGCGGCGTAGATGGTGCGGGTGATGGAGGCGATGGTGGCGATGCCGTCGCCGTAGGTCGGCACCTCCTCGGACATCACCACCAGCACCGAGACCGTCCCCTCCAGGAAGATCAGCGCCGCGTCGTTGAAGACGCCGTACCAGGTGCCCGTCTTGTTGGCGACCCGCACTCCCTCGGGCAGGCCCCGAGGTATGCGGTCCCTGGGGTAGGACACCTCCATCCAGGCGAGGATCTCGCCGAAGTGGTCGGGGCGTTCGCCGACCAGGGTCAACAGGTGCTCCAGGGCGAGGGCGACGTCGCGGGGGCTGGCGAGGTTGGCGTCAAGGTCCACGGCGGCGGCTCCCAGGCCGCGGTGGTATTGCCCCACGTTGTCTCGCCCCAGCCTGCTCATGAGCATGCGGGCCGCGATGTTGTCGCTGTCGATTATGGCCATCGACGCCAGCTGGCGCAGCGAGTACGCCGATCCCGGTTCCTTGTCCTTGAGGATGCCTGCTCCCCCGGTGTAGAAATCCCGGGTGTAGACCATCTCCTCTTCAAGGTTGAGCTCGCCGGTCAGCGCCTTTTCGTAAAGGTACAGCACCAGGGGAACCTTGTAGCAGGACGCGGCGTAAAATGGCCGGTCGGCCTGGATGGCGATCTCCTCCGCGGCGTCCAGCACGCGGAAGTAGACGCCGTAGCGTCCCTCCACGGAGGCGAGGATCTCGTCCAGGCGTTCTTTGAGCCCGCCGAGGCGTGAAGGGGGGGGAGACAGGACGCCATGCGCTTGGGGGGTTGGCTCCGGCAAGGCGGTGTCCCGGTTGCACCCGCCACCCGCCACGAGCAGGATGACCGACAGGGCGGCCGACAACACCCGAGCGGCCATCTCGGCATCACCCCGCTTTCGGTGTTCCGAAGGAAATGTATTCCCGTCCTGTCCGGCATTCCCTTCCAAGGGGGAAAAAGAGAAAGGGAGCCCCGCGTGGGGCCCCCAGGTCAGGGCGGCGGCCGTTTCAGTCCACGGCGAGGCCGAGCGCCACGAACCTTCCGTCGCGCGGAGTAGCGGTCACCGTCACCCGCTGTTCGAGCGCGAGGTCGGCGAAGGTGGCGGGCTGCCCGGCGCGCGTGATCACCGTGGTGGCGGTTACCACGACCAGGCGGTCGACGGTGAGCGAGGTGCCCGGGACGGTCACGCGCACCAGCACGGTCAGGTCGGCCGCGCTGAGGGCCTTGATGGTGCCGGTGAAGGCATCCGCCCGAACCAGGACGGTTATGGCGACTCCGGTCCCGCCTTCAAGCGTCAGACACACAAAGTCCTGCACCAATAATGAGGCGAAGCTTTCAGGCCGCCCGTCACGGTATATCCGCAGGTCGGGAGCCACCGCGTACTCGCGGGCCTGGCCGTCAACCCGGAGCGTGACGCTCTGGGGATGGCCGTAGGGGTTCGTCTTGCGCTCCAGCAACTCCCCGAAGACCTCGGTGATGCGGGCCAGCAAGCGGATGGCGACCACCGTTCCGCGTTCGAGGCGAAGCTCCACCTGGTCGCCTGCCCGGAGTTCGGCGAAGGGCAGGGCACGCTGCTCGTAGGTGACGGTGACGGTGACCGCGACCGGGTAGGTCGCCGTGGCCCCACCGGCATCCCGCAGGGTGATGCGCGCGGGATGGCCGTAGGCGTTCAGTTCGCGGCTGTGAACGGTGCCGGTCGCGGTGACCGCCCGGGTCGCCACGACGATGTGGGTCACCTGGCCTTGTTCGACGGTGAGCTCTACCCGATCGCCCACCGCTATCTCGGCAAAGGCAAGGGGTTTGCCTTCCAGGGTGGCCCGGACGGTGGGCGAGACGGGGAACTCACACCGCCGGCCCTCGCCATCGCGGACCACGATAGCCTGGGGGTGGCCGTAGGCGTCAAGACGCCGTTCCAGCACCTCGCCGGTCACCTTCTCCGGCCGCGCCGCCACCGCTATCTCCCGTACCAGGTCAAGCTGTATCCGCACCGTGGCCTGGTCGCCCGGCTGGAGGGCGCCGAACTCCATGGGCCGGCCGTCCATGGTCACCCGCACGTCGGCGGCCACCGCCCACGTGCGCTCAGTGCCGTCCGACAGGCGCAGCGTCAGGCTTTCGGGATGCCCGAAGGCGTTGCGCCCGATGCTCACCACCGTGCCGCTCACCGTCGTCAGTTGCCCCAGTACACGGACGCGCCGGACCACCTGGTTCTCCAGGTACAGCTCCACCTGGTCTCCGGGGTTCAACGCGTCAAAGCGCAGGGGTTCACCTGCGGGGCTGGTGACGACGACGTCCGGGGCCACCGCGTAGGTGGTCGAACCCGAGCCGACGCGTATGGTGATGGAGGAGGGATGACCGTAGGCGTTGACCCCGGTGGCGAGGAGGACGCCGGACACCGTGTTGACCTTGAGAAGGATCACGATGGAGGTGACGGTGCCTCCCTGGAAGGAAAGCTCCACCTGGTCGCCGGCCGCCAAGTCGGTGAAGCTGCACGGCTGGTTGCGGCAGGTTACCTGCACGGAGGCCGACACGGTGTAGCTCGCCGTTCCTCCCTCGGTCGGCTGGATCTTGATGGTGGCCGGATGCCCGTAGGCGTTCAGCGTGGTGGCGACGACCGTCCCGCGCAGGCTGCGGGCGGTTATCAGGTCCACGCGCACCGCCAGGCTGCCCTCAAGGTGTACCGCCACCCAGCTCCCCGCCGTCAGCCGTGAGAAGGGAACCGTCTGTCCATCGGCGGTAGCCCGTGCGTTGGCGGCCAGCGTCCAGGTGTGCCGGGTTCCCTGGTCGTCGACCAGCGTTATCTGCCCGGTTCTGCCGCCCTCGGGCGTCCTCAACTCCACCAGCGTGCCTTCCACCTTCAGCTGACGGGTCTGTACGGAGATGAAGACCACCTCGCCGATGGCGTTGAGGTAGATCCGAACGCGATCCCCCGGACGGAGGTCTCCCGGCGAACGCTCCCGGGTGCCCTCGTATACCGCGCAGTAGCTCGCGAGCGGATAGGTGGCGGTGGTCGCCTCCACCCGCAGCGTGATGCTACGGGGAGCGGACGTCTTCACCGACACCACCTCTCCGGTGACCTCCGCCGGGTGGGTCAGGTCCACATAGGCCGAAGCCCGGCTGAGCAGGGCGGCCATCTCCGCCCGGGTCACCGCGCGGCGAACCTGCACGGTGCGGTCGGCATAACCGGTGAGGATCCCAAGGTCCAGCGCCACCGCCAGGTAGCCGACGGCCCATGCCGGCACGCTGGCGGCGTCCCGGAAGGGCAGGGTCTGGCCCATGCTGGCCTGCGCCTGGGCCTCGCGCCCGATGGCCCGGATCACCATCACCGTGACCGCGAGCCGATCGGCGGACCGGTTGGGGTTGAGGTTGCGGTTGTGCGGGACGATGATCCCCGCTTCGATGGCCACCGCCACATACCCCCGGGCCCATTCGGGGACATGGCGGGCGTCGGCGTAAGGCAGCGATGCCGAGGCGCGCAGGAGCGCTTCCTGTTCGCGGCCGATCAGGCGGACGCACAGGGCGATGGCCTCGATCACCGTCACCCGTTCGTTGGGCCGAACGTTGCCGGCCCCATCGCCCTTGAAGATGCCCTTGACCGCCAGTTGCGCGAAGTAGGGGAAAGCCCAGGGCGCCTGCCCCGCATCGAGGAACAGCCAGGCATAGGGGTCGTTCTTTTTCGCCAGACCCGGAGGCATCCACCCGGTCCCCGACCGGGCGGGCGCAGCGAGGGCGGGGACGGATAGCAGGACGACCAACGCCAGTGTACCGGCGATCAAGCTACGGATTCGACGCATCGGCAAACCCTCCTTCTGCTGGGATTCCTACTCATACAATCCGCAGCCCGGGGTGCCCGGTGTGGGGGTCCGCTTGGAGGAAAATCGTGCCATGCCTCGCGGACCTGCGGGTGGCAGGTTGCGGACGTCCAGGAGAAGAATACCCCTGACAAGTGAAACCGCCAACGGAGGCCGCATGCTGACGGCGAACGAACGCGAGAGGGCTTCTCTTGGCTGCCTTGGCGAGGCTTACCGGCTGTGGGAGCACGCCGGTCCCCTGTGGCCGGGCTGGGACTTCCCTTCCACCCCGCTTCTGATCGTCGGCGAGACCCGGAGTTTTCTGGCGGGCACCGACCGTCCCCCACCCGGTTTCCGCGCGGTGCAATCACCGCTACCGGTACCGCTGTACTGCGGCCCGCTGCCCCGCGCGGGGGCGTTGGCAGCGGCGGTGGTGCCGATGGGCGCCCTGGACCTTCAGCGGCCGGGCGGCGCGGTGGATTTCCTGGGTCTTGTGCTGCGGGAAGCCTTCGCCGTACACCGCGCCCGGCACGGGGCCATGCCCGCGTACCCGCAGGCGCTGTGCCGCTACCCCGAAACCTCGGCGCCCAACAACGTGCTCAGCCGGATAGAAGGGCTTTTGCTGCACGAGCTGCTGACCGGCGACGAGCCCGACCACGCCGGGCTCCGGCTGGCCTTCGCGCTGGTCAGACGCGAGCGCCGCGAGGCTCTCGACGACGACCTGGTGGTGGGGGAGAAGATCTGCGAGCTGCGTTTGGGCCTGGGACGTTACCTCGAAGTTCGCGCCTGGAAGGCCGCGCTGGCCGGCGGCTTTTGCCCTTCGCCGGCCTTTCGGGCCCTGACGGGTTCGGGTCCCATCTTCGAACCTGCACTGGCCGCCCGATACGAGGGCCTGCGTAACACCTGCCGGGGAGTGCTGCGCGAGAGGTTCGCCTACACGGGGATGGCGCTTGCGCTTTGTCTGGACCGGCTGCATCCGGGTTGGCCGGAGGAGCTCGCTCCTCACGTGTTCCTGGACGACCTGTTCGAGCGCTTCGTCAGCTTCGACGGAGGGGATGGAGACGAGGCCGCCCTGCTACAGGCCAAGGAGCGTCACGGTTACTTCGAGAACCTGGTGGCCGAACGCGAGTGGGTGCGGCGGCTTCACGCCCGGCGCGAGGGGCTGCTGGCCCAGACGCTGGGAGCCGACGGCCTGAGGATGGTGTTCGACGTGTCGGCCCTGGACGCTCCGGTGGTGATTCACGAACGTGCCGAGGTGGAGCCGCTGGGCGACCAGGTCCTCCTGTACCGTGGTCCCTGCAGTTTTCGGTTCGGCCTCAGCACGCTGGAGTTCGAAGGGGTCAGGGTGCTTGAGGACCGCGTCAGCGGGCTTCTGCAGGTGGTCACCCGGCCGGGGAGGCTGCGCTTTTACGGGGACGAGCGCCCCTTCGGTCTTCACGCTCCGGCGGAGTTCACCGACGGGCTCTCGCTGGACGTCCCCGGAGTGAAGGTGAGGGCCCGGCACGGGGTGATCTACGATGCCGACGGGGTGCTCTATGTCAAGATCCTTGACTAGGAGTTGAGACCGTGAGCAGACGGGAACTGGCGGCCGGCGGCGTGGTCTTTCGCCAAGACCCCCGGGGACCGAGGATACTGCTGATAAAGGACCGCTTCGGCTGCTGGGCCCTGCCCAAGGGGCGCCTTGACGCCGGGGAAGCTCCCGAACAGGCAGCGCTCCGCGAGATAGCCGAGGAGACGGGGATGTCCGGCTCGGTGCTCGGGTCCCTCGCCACCGTGACCTACAGCTGCTGGGACGACGCGGGGGAGGAGATCGTCAAGACGGTAAGCTACTTCCTTGTGGAGGCCCACTCCGGCGAGCCGTTCGCCCGCACGTCCGAAGTGGTGGAGGTCGGCTGGTTTTCGCCGGAGGAAGCACTGAGGCTGTCGGACTATCCCAACAACCAGGAGGTGCTGGAGCGCGCGCGAAAGGCCCTGCTCGACCGCGGGTGCGGCCCTCCCAAGAGCACTTCCTAGCGGCCAATCCGCCGGCCTGCGCAGGGATGATACCCACCCTCAGAGAAGGACCCGGCATGCCCAGTTATGTAAGGAGGCAGCCCATGCGCGCGCGACTTGACGAGTGGGCCGGCAAGCGGGGCTATGCGGCGGGCTGGTATCCCGCCGACGCCATCGACCGCGCCCTTGAGCACGTCGCCAGGCTCAGGGAGGAAGGAGCCTTTGACGACGCCTTCTTCTCACGGTCGCTTTCCTGGCTGAAGGATCCCGGAGTGGGTGCCGAGCCCGGCGAACGCTCGGTGATCCTGGTCGCCGTCCCGCGGCCCGCCCACATCGTCACCTTCGAGTACGGTCAGGATAGCTTCGACCTATTCCTGCCGGTGACCTACCACGACTACGTCGGTGTCGCCGGCGAGGTCCGCAAGGACCTCGAAGCCTTCCTGGGAAAACCGCTGCGGACGGTCAGGGCTCCCTTGAAGGCGCTGGCGGTGACGACGGGTCTGGCTCGCTACGGCCGGAACAACGTGGCCTACGTGAACGGGTTCGGATCCTACGTACAGCTGATGGCCTTCGCATCCGGCGTTCCGGTTGATGACTTGGCCCCGAACGGCCCACGCGCCGCGGCGCTCGACGAATGCCAGGGGTGCAAGGCCTGTCAGGCGGCCTGTCCCACCGGAGCGATCGCCCGCGACCGGTTCCTGATCCGCGCCGAACGCTGTATCACCTGGTTCTCGGAATACGAAGGCCCGCTGCCCGATGCCTTCGGCCTGGCAAAGCGCCCCTGTCTCGTCGGCTGCACGGCCTGCCAGGAGGCGTGCCCGGTTAACCGGGGGCTTTTGCGCCTGGAGAGGCTCGGGGTGCGCTTTTGCCGTGCGGAGACGGAGTTCCTGCTGGGCACCGGTGCCGCCCGCGAGGCGCCTTCCGGGATCGCGGCGAAGGTGGAAGCCCTGCGATGCAGCGACTGCGCCCTGGAGTCGGGCCAGCCCATTGCCACTTTCCGCCGGAACCTCCACGCGGTGCTGAGGCACCGGGCGGCCGGATCATGAAGGAGCCGCCGACGGCGGTCGCCTGGCTTGGGGAGCAGCCGTCGTACCCCCTGCGGGTGCGGACGTCGCAGTGGCTGCTTGACAGGGCTCAGGCCGGTCAAGACGCGCGGGAGTGGCGGGCGAGTCGCGATCTCGTGGGGCTTTGGCGTTCGCAGGCCGGCGATGGGTCCTGGCACGGTCCCGCGCTTTACGTGCCGAAGCACAGGGCCACCTTCTGGGTGCTGGGAGTGCTTGCCGAAATGGGGGCGGGCAGGTGGCTTCCAGAGGTCGAGAAGGCTGCGGAGTTCGCCTTTCGCTTCCAGGCTGGCAACGGCGAGTTCTACCAGTCGCGTCAGGCCCGGGGGGGACGCCCGTCGTCCTCGGCCCCCGTACCCTGCGTGACGGCCCGGCTTCTCGGCTGGCTTGCCGAGCTGGGCTACGTCGACGACCCGCGACTCGAGCTGGGAATAGACTACCTTTTGTCCATCCAGCGCGACGACGGGGGATGGTCGTGCGCCGGCAGGGCGATGCCCCGCGGCTCCCACACCGCCAAGCCGTGTCTCGGGGTCACCGAGAGCTTCCTTGCCCTGGCGGAGGCGGTGCCGAGGCTTCGACGGCACCCCGCAGTCGGCGCCGCCGCCCGCCTGGTCTCGGAGCTGTACTTCCGCAGTCCCCGGGGCTACCATGTGGCCGACACCTGGCAGAGCCTGAAATACCCGGTATGGGGACTGGACGTGGCGGCCACCGGCAGGCGCCTGCTGGGCCTGCTCGGTCCGGCCGCCCGGCCGGCGGTAAGGCCGGGAATCGAATACGTGCTCGCCCGGCGCCGTCCGGACGGCCTTTGGTGCACCGACGGCCACGACTACCGCCCGCCCATCCCAGCCGGTCGGCGCGCCAAGCCGCATCCCTGGGTGACACTGCGCGTCCTGCGCTTTCTGAAAGCCGCCGCCCGTACGACTGAGGATGCACATTGACTGAGCAGTTTGGGCCCGGAACCGGGTGATCCACGAGGCTTCGTATTGACACGCACGGTGACCCCTGCAGGTTAACTGCTTGTTCTTTCAGGGAGTTGAGTCGGTGTTGGCCTGGCTCTATGAGTATCTGCTTACCATCCGGCGGTTGGGAAGGAGCGCCAAGCTCCTGCTCATGGCGACGGCCTTCTCCTATGCCGCGCAGGCGATTTACAACCTCATCTTCAACCTCTACATCTATAGCCTGGGGTACCGGCAGGACTTCATCGGCCTGCTCAACGGGTTGCCGGCCCTGGTGGTGCTTCTTGTCGGCCTGCCGGTGGGCATGGCCGCGGGCCGACGGGGATACCTGGGTTTCCTGCGGGCCGGCACCCTGCTCACGGCGGCCTCCTACCTCGGACTGGCCCTGGCCGGGTCGCGTGCCCCGTTGGTGTTCTTCGCTCTGATGGGTGGGGTGGGGGGCGCCATGTCCTGGGTGATCAGCATCCCCTTCCAGATGACCATCTGCCGGCCGGAGGAGCGGGTGGTGCTCCTGGCGGTCAACCGCGTCATCGCCTTGACCACCGGTTTTCTGGGCAGCCTGCTCGGAGGGGTGTTGCCCGGGACTTTCGCCCGCTGGTGGGATGTGGCGGTGTCCGACCCGGAGCCGCTCCGCGGTGCCCTCCTGGTCACCGCAGCCTTCTCCGCCCTGGCGGTGTTCCCTTTCCTGGTCATCAAGGAGGCGCCGACCCGGCGTCAGACCGTCTCGCGCCCGCTGCCTCAAGGCAGGGCGGAAATCCTGCTCTTTGCGAAGCTGCTCACTCCCACGGCCTTGACCGCTTTCGGCGCCGGGGTCATGGTCGTGTTCTTCCAGCTGTTCTTCAGACTTCGTTTCAACCTGGAGCCGGGGGCGATAGGGGTGCTGTTCGCCCTCGGTTCGCTGACCACCGCCGCCGCCACCCTGGTTTCTCCCCTGCTGGCCCGTCGCCTGGGCAAGGTGCGGACGGTGGTGTTCTGTGAGATGGCCTCGATACCGTTCTTGCTGCTCCTCGCCTATTCGTACAACCTGCGGTGGGTGGTGGCCGCCTACTACTTTCGGCACGCGCTCATGAACATGAGCAACCCGGTGCTGCATGTCTTCCAGCTGGAGCAGGTGAGGGAAGACCAGCGGGCCACCCTTTCCAGCCTGTCGGTGATGCTGGGCAGTCTGGGCAAGGGCGGGCTGGGTCCCATCGTGAGCGGTTTCATTCAACTGCAAGCCGGCTTCACCAGTGCTTTCACCCTTACCGGCATCTGCTACGTGCTGGGGGCTATCCTCTTTTACGTCTTCTTCCGTCACGCCGAGCGGCCCCGGCCGGCAGGAGACGGGGCGTTCGCGACCGAGGGCAGCTGGGGGTGAGACCCGAGAGGACCGGAGCGACTGGTTTCAGAACGAGGACTGGGCCTTGGCACCCTGTCGGCCCACACAAATCGAAAGAGACCGCCTCGCTTGGCGGTCTCTCGATGTATCACCTGGCCATTTTCTGGTCGGAGTGGGCGGATTTGAACCGCCGACCTCCTGGTCCCGAATCTGCTTTTGGCCGTCCCCGGCCGTCCCCCGCCGTCCCTAAACGCCTGCATACGTTACGTTTCGCTTCCCTGGCCATCCCCCGTTGTACCCACCTTTTTTCGGCCCGTTACTGACGCGTTACTGACAGGGCACTCCGCCCGTGGGCCGTGCCAGCCTCCGGGTGGAGCGAACCTTTGCCCCCAGGGGACGTTCACAGGGTGCTGCCTGACCCCGCGCGCTCGCCGGCGCTTCCCAGGCCAACCAGGATGGCCTGCTAGGGCCCGCGCCTGGCGGGCAAATGCCGAAGCCGCCTCGAGAGAAGCGGCTTCGGAGAAACCGACCTGGTCTTGCGGTCTGCTATGCCGAGGCGGTCGCCAGCGCCTGCTGCACCCGGGCGAGAGCGGCATCGAGGTCGACTACGGGCTTCTGCAGCTCAAGGCGTTTCAGCACGGGCAGCTGCTCCTTCAGGATCTTGAGCAGACGTACATACCGCCGCGACTGCTCGACGGTCATCTCGCCGGCGAGAGACCGGCGCTCCAGCTCGCCGAGAATGGTGACCATGGCCTGATCCCACTCCATGGACCAAGAGTCCTGTTCCCACTTCTGCATCTGGTCCCAGTCGGCAGCGTTATCGGACAGCTCCTCGGTAGCCATGATCATGACGGTCTCCAGGAAGCCGTCTATCCGCTCTTTCACCTCGGCGGACGCAACCATCGCATGTCACTCCGTTGTTCATGGCCTGCGATCTCGGTCAAGGTCGCCACTTGGTACGTTGTCATGATGTGTCTCTGTGCCAGCCTATAGTCTACCAGAATCCAGTCGTGTCCGCGAGGCCCTCGCCATGAACCTGACCGAGCGACGAACCCAACTCCCTGCTCGCCTTTGTAGCGGCTCAGGAAGCCGCCTCCTCCCGGCAGCCGAAGCAGAGGGCCTTAACAATTCAGCAGCCACGTAGCCGGGCCATGGCCGCCTCAACATCAAACTGCGGCGGCGTCAAGCCCAGGCGTTCAATCACCGGAAGCCGTTCCTCCAGGAGGACAAGTAGGCGGCCATAGCGCCTGGACTGACTGGGTGTCATTTGACCGGCGACTGAACGGCGTTCCAGTCTCCCCAGATAGTCCAGAATCTCATGGTCCCAGTCAAGCGACCAGGAGACCCTTTCATGCTCCTCCATGCTATCCCAGCGCGCGGCATTATCGGCGAGTTCATCCAGGATGAGAATGAGCAGGCGCTCGAGGTCTTCGTCAATCCATTCACCGGCATCAGAAGATGGTGCCGCGGCGCGGGTTGCGTGCCCCTCGTCCCAGGGGAGCTTCGTGAACTCCTCGAGCGCTTCCCGGGGTATCCGCCAGAGGTTGCCCACCTTGATTCCTGCCAGCTTGTTACGCTGAAGCCAGGAGTAAACGGCCTTCTTGGACACTCGGAGCCTCCGTGCGACTTCTTCAGGGGTGTAGAGCTCAGCCACACAGGCACCTCCTTCTCTCCCAGGCTTGATTCTACCACAAAAGGGTCTTCCTTGTCCCTTGACGTTGTTGTGCG
>DYFO01000049.1 GCA_020725145.1 Symbiobacterium thermophilum | reverse complement strand
TTCAGGTTCCGGCATGACACCGACGGGGTTGCCTACCGGTGCTTTACACGCACGATCGGGCGCCGAGATTTGCAGGGACGGGGTAGAAGGGGTATAATCGTTACGTAATGCCGTTGAACCATCGGCTAGGGGGCGCGCACCTCCAGCGGCCTGCTTGGGCGGTGGGGATGGAGGCTATTCGAGGAGGTGAAAGCCGTGCTCGATGGCGAGCGCAAGCAGGCCATCATTCGTGAGCACGGGTCCCACGAGCGGGACACCGGTTCCCCCGAGGTACAGATCGCGATCCTTACCCAGCGTATCCAGGATCTCACCGAACATCTCAGGCAACACAAGAAGGACTTCCATTCGCGGCGTGGGCTTTTCCAGATGGTCGGCAAGCGGCGGAGGCTGCTCAACTACTTGAAAGACACCGACGTGGAGCGCTACCGGGCCCTTCTGGAGAAGCTGAACCTCCGCCGGTAGAAGCGAGGAGGCAAGACCCGTAATGGGGCAGGTTTTCGAAATAGAGCTAGGCGGGCGGCCGCTGGTGGTAGAGACCGACCGGCTCGCCCGTCAGGCGGGTGGGGCGGTACTGGTCCGCTACGGCGATACGGTGGTATTGGCTACGGCCACCGCCAGCGAGGAGCCGCGCGAGGGAGTCGACTTCTTCCCGCTGATCGTTGACTACGAGGAGCGCCTATACGCCGCGGGCAGGATCCCGGGAAGCTTCTTCCGTCGCGAGGGTCGGCCATCGGAGAAGGCCATCTTGACCGCCAGGCTCATCGACCGCTCGCTGAGGCCGCTGTTCCCCAAAGGTTTCCGCTGCGACGTCCAGGTGGTGGTCACCGTGTTCTCGGTGGACCTTGACAACTCCCCCGAGTTCTGCGGCCTGCTCGGGGCGTCCACGGCGGCTGCCATCTCCGACGCCCCCTTCGACGGCCCGGTTGGCGCGGTGATCGTGGGTCGCGTCGACGGCGAGTTCGTGCTCAATCCCACGCTGGCCCAGTACGAACGTTCCGACCTCCACCTCGTGGTGGCCGGCACCGCCGACACGGTGGTGATGGTGGAAGCGGGAGCCGACGAACTCCCCGAGGACATCATGCTTGAGGCAATCGCCTTCGCCCGCCCGGTGCTGGGCCGACTGGTCGAATTCCAGCAGCGCGTGGTGGCCGCGGCGGGCAAGCCCAAACGCGAGCTCGTGGCTCCGGCAGGCGATCCCGAGCTCGAGGCCCGGGTCCGCGCCGAGGCTACCGAGGCGGTGCGCCGGGCGATAAGGGATCCGAACAAGCTCGAGCGCGAGAAGGCCACCCGCCGGGTGTTCGCCGAGGTCGCCGAAAGGTTGGCGGCCGAGTTTCCCGACCGTGACAAGGAGATCGGGGCGACGCTGGACACCGTGCTTCGTGAGGAGGTGCGGACCCTTCTCCTGCACGAGCGGGTGAGGGTGGACGGTCGCGCCCCCGATGAGATTCGTCCCGTGAGCTGCGAGGTCGGCCTGCTGCCGCGGGTACACGGTTCGGGGCTTTTCACCCGCGGTCAGACCCAGGTGCTCACCGCGGCCACCCTGGGCACGGTGGGCGACGTGCAGACGCTGGACACGCTGTCGGCCGAGGAGTTCAAGCGGTACATGCACCACTACAACTTCCCGCCTTACAGCGTGGGCGAGGTCCGAATGCTGCGGGGCCCGGGACGCCGCGACATCGGTCACGGCGCCCTGGCCGAGCGCGCACTGGAACCGGTGCTTCCTCCGGAGACGGAGTTCCCCTACACCATCCGGCTGGTCTCCGAGGTTTTGGAGTCCAACGGCTCGACCTCCATGGCCAGCGTTTGCGGGAGCACGCTGGCGCTCATGGACGCGGGCGTGCCCATCCGTGCGCCCGTGAGCGGCGTGGCCATGGGCCTGGTTACCGATGGCGACCGGGTGGTGGTGCTCAGCGACATCCAGGGTATCGAGGACGCGCTGGGCGACATGGATTTCAAGGTGGCGGGTACCCGCAAGGGGATCACTGCCCTGCAGATGGACGTCAAGGTCCGGGGGATCTCGCTCGAGATCATCCGCGAGGCTCTGGAGCAGGCACGGCGCGGTCGGCTCGAGATCATGGAGAAGATGCTCGAGGCGATCGCGGAGCCGCGCAAGAGCCTGTCACCGTGGGCGCCGCGGATCGTGACCATCCAGATCGACCCCGAGAAGATCCGCGAGGTGATCGGCCCGGGCGGCAAGATCATCAACAAGATCATCGCCGAGACCAACACCAAGATCGACATCGAGGATGACGGCCGCATCTTCATCGCCTCCACCGACCAGGAGGGCGGGGAGCGGGCGGTGCGCATGATCCAGCAGCTCACGCGTGAGGTGCGGCCGGGCGAAGTGTACGTCGGCCGTGTCACGCGGATCATGGATATCGGCGCCTTCGTGGAGATCCTCCCCGGCAAAGAAGGACTGGTGCGCATCTCCGAGCTTGCCGACCATCGTGTCAACCGTGTGGAAGACGTGGTGCAGGTGGGCGACCAGGTGCTGGTCAAGGTCACCGAGATCGACAGGCAAAACCGGATCAACCTCTCCCGGAGGGCAGCCCTGCGGGAGGAACGCCGGAGCGGGCCCCCGCGCGAGCGGTGAGACTGGGGGCTCACCTCTCGATCGCCGGAGGGTTCGCCGCCATGGCCCGCACCGCGGCGAGCCTCGGATGCGAGTCGGTGCAGGTCTTCTCGCGGAGTCCGCGGGGAGGCAGACCCCGGGAGCTTGCGCCCGAGGAGATCCGGACGATGCGGGAGACGCTGGAGGGGGCACGTATCGGACCGCTGGTGGTCCACGTGCCCTACTTCGTCAATCTGGCCAGTCCCAACCCGCGGGTATGGGAGTACTCGCTGGAGACGGTTGCCCTGGACCTCGAACGCGCCCGCCGGCTCGGGGCGGCGTACGTGGTTACCCACCCCGGAGTCCACGGGCCCGAGGAGACGGCCGAAGCCGGCCTGGAGCGGGTGGCCCTGGCGCTGGAACGGCTGTCGGACGACGGTGAAGGCCCGGTGCTGCTCCTGGAGCAGACGGCAGGAGGAGGCAGGCAGCTCGGAGGCAACGTCTTCGAACTCGGCACCCTGGTGCGGGACCAGAGCCACAACCGGCGGTTGGGGGTTTGCATCGACACCTGCCACGCCTTCGCCGCCGGGTACGACCTCAGGGTAGCCTCCGGCCTGCAGGCTCTGCTTGAGGACCTGGAGGTCTGGGTGGGGCTCGAACGGGTGGCGGTGGTGCATCTTAACGACAGCGCGGATGCGCCGGGTTCGCGGCGTGACGTCCACGTACGCGTGGGGGAAGGGCTACTGGCTGAGGCGGCGTTCCGGCGGCTGCTGGCCGAACCCAGGTTGGCCGGCCTGCCGGCGGTGCTGGAGACTCCCCGCGATGACGACTCCGAGCTGGCCCTCGAGCTCGACCGGCTGCGCGAGTGGCGTGGGCGGCCGGCCAAAGGGAGGTAGTTGAACACGTACCTGAAGGAAACGCTGCCCAACGGCATGCGCGTGGTGATAGAACCCATCGACCACGTACGGTCGGTTTCGCTCGGACTATGGTACGGCGTGGGCTCACGCCATGAAGATGCGGATACCGGCGGTCTTTCGCATTTCCTGGAGCACATGTTTTTCAAGGGGACCTTCCGCCGTTCGGCCCGCGAGATCGCCGAGACCATGGATCGCGTGGGCGGCCAGCTCAACGCGGTGACCACCAAGGAATACACCTGCATCTACACGCGGGTGCTGGACGAGCACTTCGCCCTGGGCCTGGACGTGATCGCCGATATGGCCCTGAACCCCCGGCTGGACCCTACCGACATCGACCGGGAAAAGGGGATCGTCCTTGAGGAGATCAAGCTCTACGAGGACACTCCCGACGAGCTGATCCACGACTTCCTGGCCCAGACCATGTGGGACGGCCACGCGCTGGGTCGCAGCGTGCTGGGTACGGTCGCAGCCGTGCGGAGCTTCGACCGCGCCCGCCTGGTTGACTTTTACGAGGCCTACTACCGTCCGGTCAACATGGTGGTGGCGGTGGCCGGCCACGTGGAACCCGCCGGGGTGCTCGAGCAGATAGGAGAAGCCTTCTCCGGAGTGTCGGGCGGCCGTATTCCACCCGGCGGCGGGATGCCCGGCCGCGCCCGAAGGCGTCAGGTTCGCCGCAAGGACACCGAGCAGGTCCACCTGGCGCTGGGCGCCCCGGGAGTCCCGCTTGAGCACCCCGACATGTACACGCTGCAGCTTTTGAGCATGATCCTGGGCGGGGGTACGAGTTCGCGCCTGTTCCAGGAGATCCGCGAGGAGCGGGGCCTGGCCTATGCCGTGTTCTCGTACGTGTCGTGCCATCGCGACGCCGGTCTCTTGGGCATCTACGCCGGGGTAAGCCCGGAACAGACCCGGCCGGTGCTGGAGATCGTTCGCGGCGAGGTCGGTTCCCTGGTCGAGCGTGGGGTACGTGACGAGGAGCTCGAGCGTGCCAAGGACCAGGTGAAGGCGGGGATCGTGCTGGCGCTGGAGTCCACCAGCAACCGCATGTCCCGC
The DNA here is from genome assembly GCA_020725145.1 of Symbiobacterium thermophilum. GTDB lineage: Bacteria > Bacillota > Sulfobacillia > UBA995 > UBA995 > DYFO01. The sequence continues at coordinate 8,408 of DYFO01000049.1, read as the reverse complement.
CTCGGCCGTGGCGAACTCCTGCTGGGGAGGGTGGTGGAGGTCGACGAGGTCACCGCCCGTATCGACGCGGTGACGGGGGCGGACGTGCTGCGGGTGGCGCGGGAGTGCCTGGACGGTGGCGACCTGACCACCTGCGCCATCGGTCCGCTCGACTCCGAGCTCATCCTGGACTGAGGAGGGAAGGCCGTGCCCCGCCGCATCGTCGTCGGCGTCCGCCGCGCCCCGGGGACCGACGACCTGGCCCTGCCGCGCTACATGACGCCGGGAGCTTCCGGACTCGATCTGCCGGCGGCGGTGGTCGGCGAGTTGGTGATCCCTCCGGGAGGACGCGCGCTGATTCCGACGGGACTGCACCTTGAGATCCCCCCGGGGTACGAGGGGCAGGTCAGACCCCGCAGCGGCCTGGCGCGCGACCACGGGGTCACCGTGCTCAACAGCCCGGGTACGGTGGACAGCGACTACCGGGGCGAGATACAGGTGGTGCTGGTCAACCTCGGAAGCCATCCCTTCGTCGTCCGCCGCGGCGATCGGGTAGCCCAGCTGGTGCTGGCCCCGTTGGCCCGCGCGCAGTTAGAACTGCGTTCGGAGCTGTCTTCCTCCGAGCGGGGAGACCGCGGGTTCGGTCATACCCGTTGACGCCTGCTAACAAGTTCCAGCATGGTTCGACCTTCGCGTACCAATACTATCCATGACTTCAGCACAAGGGGGTCAGGACCATGGAAGGAACGGTGATCGGTGTCTTCAAATCCGAGTCGCAGGCGGAGAAGGCGGTAGGCGAGGTCCGGCAACGTGGACTGGCCACCGAGGACGTCTCCATCATCGCGCGGGAAGCAGGGCGCGAGCGCGGCGGCCGCGGACGCGAGGAGCGCGGTGGCGGGATGCGCATGGGGGGGCAGGATGTCAGTGAGGGAGTGGCCACGGGCGGTGTCCTCGGAGGAGCGGCAGGGTTACTGGCGGGCGCGGGAGCGATGACCATCCCCGGCATCGGCCCCATCCTGGCCGCCGGACCCATTGCCGCGGCCCTGTCGGGCGCGGTGACAGGAGGGATCGCCGGCGGGCTGGTGGACTACGGGATCCCGGCCGAGCGTGGCCGTCACTACGAGGAGCAGGTCAAGCAGGGCAACATCGTGGCGGTGGCCCGCACGCGTCAGGACCGCACCGACGAGGTGGCGCAGATCTTCCGCCGCAACGGCGCGGTGGACGTGGAGACCCACTGAGACAGGACGGGTAGCCTGGAGGATCGCGGCCGCAGGCAGAGAACTTCCCTCCGGGAACCGGCGAGAGGGCGGCCGCCGGGGCGCCATTCCCGGCGACCGCCCGGTCGTACGCACCTGCGGGAGGTGAAGACATGTCCGCCGTCGACAGCCTCAGGGTAGCGGTGACCGGGTCGGGCGGCCGCATGGGCCGGACCATCGTTCCCGCGCTGGAGCGCGAGCCGGGCATCGCCGTGGTGGCCCTGATCAGCAGGCAGTTCCCCGCCTCGGCAGCGGCCGAGGCGCTCCCGGTGCGTTGCTCGGACCCGGATCTTGCCTTCGATCTGGCGCGACCACAAGTGGTGGTGGACTTCAGTTCACCGGCCTTCGCCGTACGGGTGGTCCTCGCCGCCCACGCCCGCGGTATCTTCCCCGTGGTGGGGACCACGGGCTTTTCCCAAGACCAGCTCTCGGAGATCGCGGCCAGCTGCGAACGTTCGGGGTTGCCGGCGGTGGTGGCGCCCAACTTCTCGCTGGGGGCCACCGTCCTGGCCCGCCTGGCCCGCGAGGCCGCACGGTATTTCCCGGCGGTTGAGGTGGTGGAATCTCACCACGACGGCAAGCGCGACTCTCCCTCGGGCACCGCGCTGCGGCTTTGCGCCGCGCTTGCCGCCTCCCGTCCCAACGCCGCAAGGGTGGAGGGAGATCACGATGCAAGCCGCGGCCGCGACGTGGAGGGGATCAGGGTACACAGTCTGCGTCTGCCCGGCCTGGTCGCCCACCACGAGGTGGTCTTCGGCGGCCAGGGGGAGTACCTGACCTTGCGGCATGACAGCACCAGCCGCGAGTGCTTCGTCCCCGGACTGCTCCTGGCGATCCGGCGGGTAGTCGAGTGCCGTGGCCTGGTGCTCGACCTCGATGCGCTGCTGTAGGCCTCCCAGGCACCCGCCCGGAAACCGCTACATAAACTAGACCGCGCCGCTCCCGGGGCGAAAGACCGGGGGGCGGCAGTCCCTCCCCCGGAGGCCCGGCCTATGGTTTCGGGTCCGCTTGGACACCTGACGGTTGCCGTGCTGGGCGGCGACCGGCGCGAGACGGAGGTCATCCGCGAGCTTTTGCGCCAGGGGGCGGTGGTGCGCGCGGCCGGCCGCGAGCGGGCACCGGACCCCGAAGGCGTCGTCCCGGCTCACGACGCCGCCGCGGCGCTGCGCGGTGCGGATGCCCTGCTCGGCCCGATGCCCGGCATCGACGAAGAGGGGAGGGTGTGGTCGGCGGTGGCCGCCCGGCCGCTGCACCTCGGGCCCGGGGACCTCGCAGGGCTGCGGAACGGGGCGGTGGTGCTGGTGGGCAGGGCAAACGCCCATCTGCGCGCGCTGGCCCGCCAGGGGGCGATCCGCCTGGCCGAGCTGGCCGAGGACGACGAGGTGGCCATCCTCAACTCCATCCCCACCGCGGAGGGCGCCCTGCAATTGGCGATGGAACTCTCGCCGCTTTCCCTCAACGGCTCGTCCGCGGCGGTGCTGGGTATGGGCCGGACGGGGACCACGCTCGCCCGCCTGCTTTGGGCGCTGGGGTGTCACACGTATGCGCTGGCCCGGCGGCCGGTAGATCTGGCGCGGGCGTTGACCCTTGGCTGCCATCCCGTTCCCTTCCACCGGCTGACGGAGATCGCGCCGGCCCTGGATTTTTTGTTCAACACCGTCCCCGCCCTTGTGGTCGACCGGCAGGTACTGGTGGCCTTGCCCGCCCACGCGGTGGTGATCGACCTGGCATCGGCGCCCGGCGGAGTGGACTTCGCCGCCGCCGGCGAGCTCGGCAGAACGGCGGTGCTGGCCCCGGGACTGCCGGGGAAGGTGGCGCCCGTAAGCGCCGGGAGGATGCTCGCCCGCGTGGTGCTGAGGCGGCTGGAGGAAGCTTTTGACGGAGGGAGGGAGGAAGCGTGGAGCTCGCGGGAAAGCGCGTCGGCTTCGCCCTGACCGGCTCGCACTGCACCTTGGCGCGCATGCTGCCGCAGATCTCACGGCTGATGTCGGAAGGGGCGGAGGTGATCCCCATCCTCTCGCCGGCGGTCGCCACCCTGGACACCAGGTACGGTACGGCCGCTGCCTGGCGTGAGCAGATCCGAGCGGCGACCGGCCGCGAACCCCTGACCTCCTTCCCCGAGGTCGAACCCATCGGCCCCCAGCGCTTGTTGGACGTGCTGGTGATCGCTCCTTGCACCGGCAATACCCTGGCCAAGCTGGCCAACGCCATCACCGACACCCCGGTGCTCATGGCCGCCAAGGCCCAGCTCAGGAACGGGCGGCCGGTGGTACTGGCCATCTCCACCAACGACGGTCTGGGGCTAAACGCCCGCAACCTCGGCGTGCTGCTGGCCACGCGCAACATCTATTTCGTGCCCTTCGGCCAGGATAATCCCCAGGGGAAGCCGAATTCTCTGGACGCCGACGAGCGGTTGCTGATTCCGGCCGTGCTCGAGGCCCTGGAAGGAAGGCAGCTGCAGCCGCTTTTGATCGCCCGCCCAGCGACGGCGGGCTGAGGGGAGGAAGGGGCGTGGCGCTACGGGTGGCCGTGCTGGGCGCGGCCGGGATGGTGGGCCAGAAGGTGCTCGAGCTTTTGGAGGAACGCAGTTTCCCGCTTGCCGAGCTCAGGCTGTTGGCCACCGCCCGCTCCGCCGGCCAGCGGCTGCCCTTCGCCCGGACCGAGCTTGCGGTAGAGGAGGTAACCGCGACCGCCTTCGACCGCGTGCAGCTTGCTTTCTTCTGCGCCAGCACCGAGGCCAGCCGCCGCTGGGCGCCGGTCGCCGCCGCCGGGGGATGCGTGGTGATCGATAAGTCCAGCGCCTTCCGGCTGGATCCGGAGGTTCCGCTGGTGGTCCCGGAGGTCAACGCCCATGCCCTCCGGCGACACCGGGGGATCATCGCCAGTCCCAACTGTTCTACCATCCAGCTGGTGCTGGCGCTTTACCCCTTGCACCGCGCGGCCGGCCTGCGCCGGGTGATCGTGGTGACCTACCAGTCGGTCTCCGGTACCGGCCGCGAGGCCATAGCCGAGCTCCGCGAGCAGACCCGCTCGGTGCTGGAAGGTAGGCCCGCCACCGCGCAGGTTTACCCCCACCCCATCGCTTTCAACCTCTTTCCCCAGGTGGAGGACTTCGAGGCCGACGGCTACTGCCGCGAGGAGCACAAGCTGATGGACGAAACGCGCAAGCTGCTGGAGCTTCCCGGCCTGCGGGTGAGCGCCACCACCGTGCGGGTGCCCGTCTTCGTGGGGCACTGCGAGGCCGTGAACGTGGAGCTCGGCCGGCGTCTTGGCCGTGAGGAGGCGCTGCGGGCCTTGCGCGCCCAGCCCGGACTGGTGGTCATGGAGGAGGGCTACCCCACACCGCAGGCGTGTGAAGGCCGCGACGAGGTGTTCGTGGGCAGGGTGCGCGAGGACCCCTCGCACGAGCGCTCGCTCGACCTGTGGGTGGTGGCCGACAACCTGCGCAAGGGAGCGGCAACCAACGCCCTGCAGATCGCCCAGCGCCTGGTCGAGGAGGGCCTTTTGCCTTGCGCCTGATCGTGCAGAAGTTCGGGGGAACTTCGCTTGCCACCCCGCGTCAACGCGCCCGCGTGGTGGAACTGGTACGCGAGGCGGTGGAGACGGGCTTTCACCCGGTGGTGGTGGTTTCCGCCATGGGACGGGCGGGGGATCCTTACGCCACCGACACCTTCATTCAGCTTGCCCTGCAGATCTACCCCGACACCGCCGCGCGCGAGATGGACCTGCTCATCTCCTGCGGCGAGATCATCTCGGCGGTGCTGGTGGCCAACGCCCTGCGGGCGGCGGGACTGGACGCCATGGCGTTGGCCGGGGGACAGGCGGGGATCATCACCGACTCCGGTTTCGGGGATGCCCGTATCATCCGCGTGGAACCCGAGCACCTCTTGCGACACGTCAACGAGGGGCGCATCGTGGTGGTGGCCGGCTTCCAGGGGGTTACCGAGTCCGGCGACATCACCACCCTGGGGCGGGGAGGGTCGGACACCACCGCCGCTGCGCTGGCCGCCGCGCTGGGGGCGGAGCGGCTGGAGATCTACACCGATGTGGACGGAGTGAAGACCGCCGACCCCGACCTCGTGCCCCACGCCCGCACGCTGCGGGTGATGACCTACCAGGAGATCGCGCAGATGGCCAGGGAAGGGGCACGCGTGGTGCACCCGCGGGCGGTGGACATCAGCATGCGCAAGGGGGTGCCGGTGGTGGTTCGATCCTCGGGGGGCGGAGAGGGCACCCGCATCGTTGCCCCGCGCCTGTCCGAAGTGCGCGACGACCGCGTGGTTACCGGCGTAACCCACCTGCCGGGCATGGCGCAGCTCACGGTGACGCCCGGCGAGGACAAGACGGCCGCCGGGATGGCGCGGACGGTGTTCCGGGCCCTGGCCGACCGCGACATCAGCGTGGACTTGATCAACGTCTTCACCGACCGCCTGAGCTTCACCGTCTCACAGGGGGTGGCCGATCGCGCCGCCTCGGTGTTGCGAGGCCTGGGCTACCGCGTGGAGGTCCGAAAAGATTGCGCCAAGGTATCGATCGTGGGAATGGGGATGCGGGGGCGGCCCGGGGTGATGGCCCGCGTGGTGGAGAGCCTGCACGGGGCAGGGGTCCAGATCCTTCAGACCTCCGACTCCCACATGACCATCTCCTGCCTGGTCGGTCAGGAAGACCTCGTCCGTGCGGTGCGCACGCTCCACGATGCGTTCGACCTTGCCGAGGAATCCGAGGAGAGGAGCTGATGGCGATGGGCACGGCGCGCCTTTTCACCGCCATGGTCACCCCTTACGACCAGCGCCTCGCCGTCGACTACGGCCGAGCCGCTGAGCTCGCGGTCCGGCTGGTGGAAGACGGCTCCGAAGGGCTGGTGGTCGCGGGCAGCACCGGCGAGGGACCGGTGCTCACCACCGAGGAGAAACTGCGCCTTTTCCGGACGGTGGTCGAGGCCGTCGGCGAGCAGGCCACCGTGATCGCCTCCACCGGCGGCAACTGGACCGCCGCCACGGTGGCGCTGACGCGCCAGGCGGCGGAGGTCGGAGTTCACGGGATCATGGCGGTGGCCCCGTACTACAACAAGCCCTCCCAGGAAGGTCTGTATCGCCACTTCGCCGAGGTGGGGGAGGCCTCCCGCCTCCCACTGATGCTCTACAACGTCCCGGGCCGCACGTCGGTCAACCTGTTGCCGGCCACCGTGGCCCGCATCTGCCGCCTGGGCCACGTGCGCTGGGTAAAGGAGGCCAGCGGCAGCCTGGACCAGGTAAGCGAGGTGGTGAGCCTGGTTACCGATCTGGGGGTGGAGGTGCTCAGCGGCGACGACAGCCTGACCCTCCCCATCCTTGCCGTGGGGGGAACCGGGGTGGTCAGCGTGGCGGCGCACCTGGTGGGGAAGGAGATCCGGGCCATGATCGACGCCTACCTGGCAGGTCAGGTGGATGCCGCCCGAGCGCTCCACCATCGCCTCTTCCCGTTGTTCAGGGGCATGTTCATCACCACCAATCCCACTCCCGTCAAGGCGGCACTGGCCTTGGCCGGCTTTGGTGTCGGTCCGCCGCGCCTGCCGCTGGTGGCCGCCACCGAGCAGGAAACCGCCGCCCTGCGGGAGATCCTGGCGGACTTGAGACTGCTCGGGTGAGCGCATGGACCTTCTGCTGATCCGTCACGGCGAGTCGCTCGCGGACGTCGAGGGTCGGGTGGAGGGCGGGGGTTGGGACCCGCCCCTTACCGAGCGGGGCCTGGCCCAGGCCCGGGCCCTGGCCGACCGGCTGGTCGCCGCGGGGTATCGCTGCGATCTACTGTGTGCCAGTTCCATGGTCAGGGCGGTCCAGACGGCCCAGGCGGTAGCCGCAGCCATCGGCGCCGAGGTGGTCACCGACGACCGCCTGCGGGAGATGCATCTGGGCTTTTTGAGCGGCCTGCACAAGGAGGAGGCAGACCGGCGCTGGCCGGTGCCCGCGCAGGGATGGATGCCCCACCAGCGGGTGCCGGGCGGCGAGTGCGCCCTTGACCACTACTACCGGGTGGCCCAGTTCTACCTTGAACTCCTCGAAAGGTACGGTGACGCTTCCGTCTGCTGCGTTGCCCACGGCGGGACGCTGACCATGCTGGTGAGGATGGTGTACGGCCTGCCGCTTGACCAGTCCACGCACCTGCATTGCTTCCGCTTCACGTTCGACGACGTGTCCATGAGCCGGTTCATCATCAAGGGGCCGCGGGACGTGCATACCCTGTACCTCAACGACTGCTCGCACGCCCGGCACCTTTGAGCTATTCCGGAGGTCGGCGTGCCGGCCGAGGTCCTTGAGCCGGCCCCGGGCGCTTGAGGGACACCGGGCCGGCCCTCATGCGGCCTCGCCCCGGACCGGACCTACGCGAGGCGCTGACGGGGCAGGTGGGTCGCGGCGGCCATATCGCCGACCTCTTCACGACGGCCGCCCCCGCGGTCTTCGCGCTTGCCGCCTGGATCCGGCATGATATCTTCGTGCAGGCCTGCATCGAGGACCTTGACGAGAGGGTGCTTTCGGGCCTGTCGCCGGCAACGTGCCGCCTTCTGGAGGAGATGTGGTGCCGGGAACCGTCCCGGGTTGAGGGGCCCGTTCCCACCGCCGGGCAGACGGCGGCGGGGCTGTTCGAGGACCTCCGGCGGCGGCTGGAGCTCGATCCCGCTCGGGCGAGGGAGATCGGGGGGGCCTTCGAGTTCCGGCTGCGAGGTCCGGACGGCGGAACCTTCCACGTCGACCTGCGGGGGGGAAGGGTGAGCGCCGCCCCCGGTGCGGTACAGGACCCGGGCCTGGTGCTCTCGCTTGACCTGGGCGACTTTCGCTCCTTGCCGGACGGGACGCCGCCGCCGGAGGCGCTGATGCTGGCGGTGATGTTCCTGTCTCCGGTACCCATACCGTACGAGAATCTGCCGCGGGTGCTGCAGCTGACCTCGAAGCTCCTGCCCACCGGCTACGCGGCGAACGCCTTCCGGGCCACGCTTGCGGGCAGGTCAGACGCCTACGTGTGGTGGAACCTGGCCGCGATCGTCACCTTCGCCGCCGCTACCCTGTATCTGGGCACCCGCAAACTGGACTGGCGCCGGGAGTAGGCAGGTTGCGGGCGGGGGACGGCGAAGCACCCGGGCATGGGGTCGGCAACTGCTGAATGCTCAATTGAAATCTGGGGGCTTCCCTGGTATAT
>DYFO01000048.1 GCA_020725145.1 Symbiobacterium thermophilum | reverse complement strand
ATTGTTCACCGCCAGCACCCCATTTTCATGCTTCGTGGTGCCCCGCGGGGCATGGAAGTCTCTCTTCACATCATTGCCGTCCCTTCTCCGGGTAGACACGAGGTTCCTCCCGACCCCTGTTCCGGCCGAGTTAGGGGCGGTCAAGCCAGGTTGTCCAGGCTACGGCAGCAAACGCCGCCAGGAGGACGAACAAGAGGCCGATCACCCCCAGCCGAATGCCGATGGCCAGCCGCCACGCGGCAGTGCGGGCGCGCGCGAGCTCGTCGGGAGCGGTGGACGGGGAAGGCACTTCCCTCCCATCTAGTTCGGCGGCAAGCCCGAGCGCCAGGTCGACGAGCAGATCTGCCGCCGGCCGCGAGATGGCCAGCGATTCCTCGTAGCCCGTGTCCTTCCAGTCGGCCGCCGGCACCAGGTAGCCCAGCGCGTCCTGAGCCGAGCTCACCACGAAGAAGGCCCCCGTCCCGTCCCCGTGCGCGGCCCAGGCCTCGCGCAGCCCCAGTCCGACCGCTACCAGTGGCTCACCCGGCAGTGTGAAGAGGTAGCTCGATCCCAAACGCACCACCCAGACCTCTGTCTCCAGGACACCCCCGCGGGCCTGCCGTGCGATCACACCCAACTGCGAGCCGACGGCCAGCCGCCAGTTGGCAAGCGGCACCTCAACGGTACCCCACCGGTAGTCCAGTATGGGAGCTGGATCGCCGCCGGCGGACGTGCTGAGGGCGGCCTCCACCAGGTCGGCGATCGTCTCACCGTAGTGGCGGGCAGCCTCCGCCCGCTTGCCTTCGACCCGCGCGGGTGACTGGTCGCCGGCGGCCCCCGTGAGGTACAGGCACACTCCGCCGGAGTTCCTTTCCACGCGGCCGGCCAGATAGCCGGGAAAATCCGCGTTGAGCAGCTGGTTGTCGGCACCCAGTATGGTGGGATGGGCTGCGTAGCCGATCACGGTGGCAACCGTCTGGCCCTGCCGGCCAAAAAACCGCAGCGCCGAGATTTCGTCCCAGGTCGAACCGGCGGGATGGCGGCGGTTACGGTTGCGACCTGCTACCGGCACCGTGACGGCGGCGACCTCCACCGGCTCGCGGGCCTCCAGTGCCGAGAGCACGGCACGGGCGATGTTCTCGCGAAGGGCCTGCCGCCAGGCCCGGCTCACCCCGCCCCACAGCCCCAGCGTGTCGGGTCCGGAGTGGGTGTGGGTGCAGGCCACGATCACCGCCGGCGGCGCATCTTGGGTCCATTGCCTGCCGACCAGGCGCCTTATGGCCTCGACGTCCTCGCGCCATAGCCCGATCAGGTCCACGCTTACGAGCACGAGGGTGCGGTCGTCCCGGGAGAGGGCCAGCGCACGGGCGTACAACTCGCCCTCGGTACCCCGGCTGCGCCGTACGGGTCCAAGCCCGTACCCGGCCATCCACACCGAATGCTGCGGGGTGATGGCCTGCCTGGCCGCAGCCGCCAGCAGCTCGCCGGATGCCAGGGCAACGCGCCCGGGCGCGCCGGCCATGCCGGCCAGGAGAAGGATGAACGTCAGCAGTCTTCGCACGCCTGACGGCCTCCTTCTGCGTCCCGATCGCCGGCCAGCGTCCAGGCGCGAAAGCCTAGCGACAGAAAAAGCAGCAGGATAACCGCGCCTGGTGTGGGCGAAAGCAGGTGCCGGGCGACGGGGGAGCCCCACGCTCCGGTGAGGGCTGTCGCGACGAGCCATGCTCCTCCCGCCAGACCCGCCAGCACCCGCAGGCGATTGCGGCCCGGCCGGCCGGGGCCAAGCCCTGGCCACAGCCACACCGCGGGGATCAACGCCACCGTCATGGCCGGGTTGCCCAGACTGCCGGCCAGCCCGAGCGCGCACGCCAGGGCGAGCAGCGTCAGCAGCGCCCGGTGGCGGTCGGTCCACGAGCCGCTGCCCGCCGATCCCGCCAGCCACCCGGCCACCGCTAATCCCAGACCGGTCGCCGTCACCGCCGCCGCCTGCCGGGCGATACCCGGTTCCAGCGTCCATCTCCACCCGGCCGCCAGCGCCAGCAACAGCCCAAGCGGCAAGGCACAGCCGGCCGCCTCGGCGGCCAGCGTCCTTGCGCCGTCCATGCTCCTGCGCCGGCGACGGCGGCGACCCATGCGCGTCTCCTCAGGTACCGGGGGCATTCTCCCCCGTGCGGTACGCAAGGCCTGGACCGCCGCCAGGATGGCCGCGTCATCGGGCAACTTGCCCCGTCCGGATCGCGGCCGGCCGTGCAGGAGGGCGGGCACCAACGGCGCCAGGCAAAGAAGCTGGGCCAACACAAGGGCGGGGCCGGGGACGTATCTTGGACCGATCACCAGGTAAAGCGACCCTGTCCGCCCGCCGCCAAGTTGCCGGGCCGACGGAACCGCCGGAAGCTCGTCCAGGCTATGGACCACCCGCTCAACGGTTCGCGCCAGTGCAACCAGAGCCTCGACGCCCTGCCCTCCACCGGTCAGCACCACCGCGGGAACTTCTCTTTCCGCGGCAACCGGCCATCCCCGCCACAGCAGCGTCGCACGCTCCACGAGCTGCACGTACATCCCGCCGGGAGCGGACATCGCCTCCCGGAGCGCAGCCGCGCGGCCAAGCTCCCTCAACCACAAGGGTAGCGGCCCTGCGCCCGCTCCAACCCTGACCCCCGGGGAGGCCTGGGGGAAGTGTCGAACATGAACATGGCACACCACCGCCTGCAGTCCCGCGGGCGCCCGCACGCCGCGGGAAGGCACCAAGGTCACGGAACGGAGGAACCTGTGCGCCGCGAGCGCCTTGGCCAACTCGACCAGCAGGGGCTGCAGGCGACCCTCCACCGTGATGAGCAGCGTCTCGTCATGCCGGCCCCCAATCACCGTACCCCGCAGGCCGTCGACGGTCACGGGCTCGAGCCCGAGGGCCCCGAGCTGGTCTTCCAGCCAAGCCACAAGCTCGTCACCGCCGACCGGCAAGCGGTCGGCGAGCTGCCCAAGCCCGGCGGAACTCACCATTGGCTCGGAAGGCGACACGGGAGCCGGGGGAAGAGGCCGGGAGAATGCGAACATGACCATGAGCGAACCCAGCAGTCCGACCGGCACCCACGATGCGGCCGTCCGCGGCCCTCGGTATACCCAGTAACGCGGTGCTCCGCGCATCCCTGCCACCTCCCTCCGGCCAGGTGCGCAGGACTCAATGACAGGTTCACCGCGCGACCCATGCCGACCTTCCCGGGGGCCACGGCGCGGTCGGGCCGGACGGAATCACTGCGGCAGGATCGGATCGGGTTCGGTGAGCCAGTACAGGCAAACCCGGGCCATGCCCGTCGATCCCCCCGGCCGGTTGTTGACGGTGACCACGTAGGCGCCGGCCGAGCTGGCGACGGTGGAAGGGCTGCTAAGGGACGAGGACTCGGGTTTGACGCCGGCCACCGCTTCCCCGGTGGACACCGCCAGGTAAGCCGGCTCTTCTCCGCCGAGCAGGAGCACGGTGGTGCCGTCGGTGACGCCGATGGCCGCCGGCGGAAGCGCGTCTCCGGGCCTTCCCGCCAGGTGCCAGACCGGCTCGCCGGCCCTGGAGATGACCCAGAGGCCGGTCAGCGTTCCCTGCTGCTGACGCACGAGGACGTACCCCGTGTCGGTCACCGCGACCGAAGCGATGCCGTTGAAGGTGGCCTCCCAGAGCAGCCTCCCCTCGGGGGTAAGGCGAGCGGTGTGCCGGACAATGCGCGGCGGGATGATGGTCGTCCGCAACTGCTGCATGACATGCCAGGTTTCGCGGGCACCCCCGACCACCAGCGCCAGGGCAAGCAGGGCGAAGAGCCAGTTATAAAGATGCAGGCGATCGCGGTAGCGTTGCCGCCTCTCCCAGGGCAGGTCGTCCCAGGCCGTGCGGCCGAGCGCACCCGGAGTCATGGTGAGCGCGGCGACACGGTGGCGTGTGCGCGCGGCAAGCCAGGTCACCAGGCCCATCATCGGGGCGATGCCCGCGAGCAGTAGCAGGAAGCGCAGCCGTTACGACCTCCCGCCGTCACCGATGCGGGAGGGTTTCGCGGCGTTGACCGGGTTTCCTTCCCTGCCGGGGGCGGACCTACCGCAGACGTTCAGGCTCGATGGTCCGGTACCAGGCAAGCACCCCGACATGCACGGCCAGGGAGAGGGCAAAGGAGTACTCAAGATTCCAGCCTGCGGCGAAACTGCGCGCCCCCAGACGCAAGAGGAGGTATTCAAGCGCGGTGTAGCCGAGGGGAAAGGCCAAAAGCCAGGCGAGCCGGGGCAGTGCGGCTTGTGGCAAAAAGCGCACGAACACGATCACCACCGGGACCCAGGCCAGCAGGGCCATCAACGGAACTCCCCGGACGGCGAGCAGACCGGTGCGATGAAACTCCCAAAGCCCCATCACGCTTGAGCCCATCAGGTTGATGATGGCGGCCAGACCGAAGCCCGCAAGCAAACCGAAGGGTAACAGGAGCCGGAAGCGCTCGGCAGGCACCAGCAGCAACCCCGCGACCCACAGAACGGCGGTGATGACCGCGTAGATCAAGCCTGCTCACCTCCCGCGCCCATCCCGGTAGCGGCCGGGCGGCGTCCCCGGCGCGGGGCGCGTGAAGGCGGCTGCGCAACCTCTCGGGGCGCATGCCGCGTGGTGGTGGTGCCGAGCACCTCGAGCAGGGCACAGTAGCCGGTGAGCCCTTGGGCCACCCGCCCGGCACCGAGTAGAATCAGGACCGGGCCAAGACCGCCTCCCTTCTCCCGGACCAGCCGGGCGGTGCCCCAGGCCAGCAACACCAGCCCTCCGGCGATTCGAAGGTATGCGTCAAGCGATCCCGCGTTACGCCGCACGCACTTGCCCTCCTTTGCCCCGCCTTGCCTAAATGATGCCCGACAAGTCCACCGGTATGCCTGTCGGGGTCTGAGCCCTCTGCCCCCAACAACGCGGGCAGGCCTGCCTCTTTTGGCAGGCCTGCCCCCGGACCGCATCCATCCTATTGCCCGGCATCGATCGCGCGCAGCCGGCGCACCCGGGGTCCTTCCGGACCATCCTCCACCGTGTAGCCCATGTCGCCGAGGCGCTGTCGAATGGCGTCGGCCCGCTCCCAGTCACGGGCGGCGCGGGCGACCCGACGCTCCTCCACCATACTGAGGACCTCCGCCGGGATGGGGTCCGCGACCGGGCCGAGCCGTCCGGCCGCCGCTTCGTCCAGGCCGAGGCCCAACACCTCATCCCACCGCGAGAGCAGATCCAGGGCGACGGGCGCGGGAACCGGTTCATCGCGTACGACCTGCCAGACCAGAGCCAGCGCGCGCGGTAGGCCCAGGTCGTCCCTGACGGCTTCGCCGAACGCTTCCTCGAGCTCGGCCGGCGGTCGGCCCCCGGGGCGGTGGCACGAGGCCAGCTGGTAGACTGCCTCCCAGAGCCGGTCCAGGGCCCTGGCCGCCGCTTCCAGTGCTTCCCAGGTGAAGTTCAGCTTCGTCCGATAATGGGCGTTCAGGCAGAAATAACGGAAGGCCAGGGGGTGAAAGCCGCGCTGACGTAGATCATCGAGCGTATAGGCGTTGCCGAGGCTCTTGCCCATGCGACCGCCGTCCACCAGCAGAAACTCATTGTGCATCCACACCTGGACCACGCGATGGCCGGCCACCGCGTCCGACTGGGCGATCTCGTTTTCATGGTGCACGGGGATATGGTCGGCACCGCCGGTATGGATGTCGATGCGGTCGCCGAGGTACTGCATGGACATGGCCGAGCACTCGATGTGCCATCCGGGATATCCCCTGCCCCACGGGCTGTCCCACTGCATCAGGTGTTGGGGATCGGCCTTGCGCCACAGCGCGAAATCGGCCGGGTGCCGCTTCTCGGGGTTGACCCCCACGCGGGCACCCGCCTCCTGGGCCTCCAGGTCCAGGCCCGATAGCCTGCCGTACTCGGCGAAGCGTGATACGTCGAAGTACACCCCATCGCCGATCTCGTAAGCGTAGCCCCGCTCGAGCAGGGTTCTGACCATCTGGATCATGGCGGGGATGTGCTCGGTGGCGCGGCATACCACGGTAGGGCGCCTGATGTTGAGCGCCTGCGCATGCTCGAAGAAAGCGCGGGTGTAGTGATCTGCGATCTCAAGCGGGGTCTTGCGCTCGCGCCGCGCCCCGGCCAGCATCTTGTCCTCGCCCTCGTCGGCGTCGGACATCAGATGGCCCACGTCGGTGATGTTCATGACATGCCTGACCTGGTAGCCCGCCGTCTCCAGCACGCGCCGCAGGGTGTCGGCGAACACATAGGCCCTGAGGTTGCCCACGTGGGCGTAGTCGTACACCGTGGGTCCGCAGGTGTACACCCCCACCACCGGTGGGTTGACCGGTCTCAAAAGCTCCTTGCGACGTGTCAGGGTGTTGTATACGTGTACCGGCCGCACACTTCTCCCTCCCGGTCATAATCCGCCTCCGGGCGCCGGGGCGGCCGAACTGGGTCGCTCATGCGTCGGCCACGCCCAAGACCCGCTCCGCCTCGGCCGCAAACCGTCGGAGCTCGAACTTGACGACGCGGGCGGGGCACCACATGACCTTGCGGTCGGGTTCTTTCCAGCCGAAATTCCTCCGCATGTCGACGTCGGTGCGGAAGGTATGCAGGACGGGCACCAGGGCAAAGAAGATCTCGCCACACAGGCCCGCCGGCGTGCAGTAGTCGAATTCCATCACGTCTCCCGGCTCATGCCCGGCGCGGCACTGCCTCGGGTCCCCGTCCTTTCCCACCTCCAGCACGGTCAGGCGAAAGCGGTACGGTTCGGCATACCACTTGCGCATAGCCTTCCCCCTTCTTGCCGCAAACCTTGGAAGAACTGCTTCGGCGGCCGAGGGCTCGCCCCTTCTCACGCCGACGGCAGGCCGAGCAGACGCGCCGCGTTGTCGCCGAGGATTCCGGCGACCGTTGCCGGCTTCAGCGGCAGTCGGCGAATCTCCTCGAGGTTTCCGCGTATGTCGGGAATCCCGGGCCAGTCTGACCCAAAGATCACCTTGTCCGCAACCTTCTCCAGCTCGGGGAAGTACTCAAGCAGCCGCCGCGGCGGCAGCCCGGAGATCTCCAGGTACACGTTGGCGTGCAGCCGGGTCAGGAAGAAGGCCCGATCGTACCAGAACCCCCGGCCACCGTGCACCAGCAGCACGCTGAGTTCCGGGAAGTCGACCGCCACGTCATCAAGGTATAGCGGATCCCCGTACTTCAGGCGGGCGCCGCGGAACACCGAGGAGCCGGTGTGCACCATGACCGGCAAGCCCAATTCCTCAGCCCGGGCGTACAGGGGGTAGAGCATGGCCGCGCTCGGGTAGAACATCTGGTAGGTTGGGTACAGCTTCACGCCTCGGAACCCGAATTCGCGTACCAGGCGGGCAAGCTCGGCCCCCGGATTCGCCACCAGGTAGGGGTTGACGCTGCAGAACGGGATCAATCGGGCTTGCCCCTCGCAGAACCGGGCTACCGCTTCGTTGGACACGGTGCCGGTGGTGATCGGGCTGGCTTCCGCGAGCACCACAGCGTAGTCGATGCCTGAAGCCTCCAGGAAGTGGCTGAAGGCAACCGGATCGGCCAGCTCCCGCAGCCGCTCTTCGATCCCGGGGCCCGCCGAGCGGCGCATCCACTCCAACACCCAGGGATGATAGGTGTCCGCCACCACGGGATGGATGTGGAAGTCCACGACAGGGCTCAGGGTCATCTCCTCCCTCGCGCCTGTTTCTCCGCGGGCGGGCCGGGAACCTGCGCAGGTTTGGCACCGGTCCCACCCGCAGGGTGCGGAGGGAACGCCGACTTGCCCGTCGAAGGTCCCGGGGGAGGGATGGTCGGTGAGATTGCTTGAAGGCAGCACGGGACTGGTGGTAGGGGTGGCCAATCACCGCAGCCTGGCCTGGCATATCGCCAGTGCCTGCGCGGCGGCGGGCGCCCGCCTGGTCCTCAGCTACCAGAACGAACGCCTGGGTGAGAACGTGCTCCGGCTGGCGGCGGACCTGCCCGACACGCTGACCTGCCGCTGCGATGTGAGCTCGGACGCGGACCTCTCCGAGCTCGGAAGCTTCCTGGAGCGGCAGGTCGGAGGCATTGACTTCCTGGTGCACAGTGTTGCCTGGGCCCGCCGCGAGGAGCTTCAGGGCGAGTTCCTGGCCACCTCGCGCGAGGGCTTCCGCGAGGCTCACGACATCAGCGTCTACTCCCTGGTCGCTCTGGCCAGGATGGCACGTCCGCTCATGCAGGCCCGCCGCGGAGGGAGCATACTGACGCTCAGTTTCCTCGGCTCCCGCCGCGTATTCCCCGGCTACAACGTGATGGGCGCCGCCAAAGCCTCACTGGAGGCCAGCGTCCGCTACCTTGCCTCCGACCTCGGCCCCGACAACATCCGGGTCAACGCCCTCTCCGCGGGCCCGCTCCGCACGCTGGCCGCAAGCGGCATCCGTGGGCTGGTGCGCATGCTCGAGCTGTATCGCGAGCGGGCGCCGCTGGGCCGCTCGCCCGACCCCTCCGAGGTGGCCGACGCCGCGCTTTTCTTGCTAAGTCCGCTGTCGCGGGGCATCACCGGAGAGGTGCTGCACGTGGATGGAGGCTATCATCTGACGGGAGTATAATGGGTTAACCGAAGTTCTTGGGCCTGGATTTTGATTGGGCGAGCTCCGGGAGGTGGAGCTCCTGCTCCGGCGCTGGGACCAGCTGAAGGTCAACGCGATCCGGCTGTCAGCCGAAGCTTCCCCGTGTTGAGTGAGCGCCGACAGCCAAGGCGCAGCAACGCCCTGGCTCCGGTGCCGGGATCTGGCCGGGGCCAGGTGCCTGCCGGGAGCCGGCCAGATGGAGCGGTGGACCTCGACCGGTCGCCCGGCTCCCGGCGGATCACACAGAAAGGACCCGAATCCTTCCGGGAGCGCGGATGCCAGCCCCTATGGCAGTTCCTGGCGTCCCGCCCACCATACGGACACGCAGGCCAGGACCACCGTCCAGGCGCCCAGGGCCAGCCACCGCCAGCCCGGGTCGGACACCGGCGGCACCATCCGCGGGTCGACCCCGAAGATCCCCGGGAAGTGCGCGAAGTGGTCGGCGACCAGGCCCTCCCGCAAGCCCCAGGGCAGGAGCCAGGCCAGGCCCAGGGGCTTCACCAGGGGCCTGAGGAACACCACCTCGGCGTAGGGCAGGAGGGCGCCGAACACCATACCGGCCAGGGCGCTGCGGGCGACCAGGGCCACGGTCGCGCCGAGCAGCCCCCAGCCGGTCAAGACCAGCACTGCCACCAGCACCTGCACGGAGGTGACCGTCTCCAGCACCGGGGGCTCCAGCCGGCCGGCCAGATCGGAGTGGCGGAGCAGCAGGGCCCAGCTGACAGGCCCCGCAACCGCGGCGGCCAAGACCGCAGTCGTGGCCACCAGGACCGCGAAGGCCGCGATCCAACCGGCTTTCACCGCCACCACGCGCCTCCAGCCCAGGTGAACCGCACGCACGCCGGCCGTGCCCAGGCCGAAGTCCATGCCCACCAGCAGCGCCCCCCACAGGGCGGCGCCGAGGGGGCCGAAGCCCGTGATGACCATCGCCAGGATCCGGTTGAGGGCGTTGTGGGGATGCAGTGCCAGGACGGCCTCGCGGTACACCGCGGCGCCGGGGTAGTCGCGCACGAATGCGAGCAGAGCCTCGCGCTGGCTCAACTGCTCGGGGAAGATGCGCTGGAACAGGTTGATGGCCTGATCCTGGTGCAGGGCAAAAGCGTAGGTGCGCCACTCCGCCAGCAGCACCAGGACCAGCAAGACCAGCGGGGCAACCAGGAGGCCGGCCCTCCCCAGCGGGGACTCGCTCTGCCAGAGCTCCCTGAACGTCACGTTAACGCCCTTCATCGGATGTCCTGCCGCCCCGCCCAACCCAGCGTTAGCCCTGACCAGACCAGCATCCACAGCAGGGAGCCTACCCAGCGCCACTCCGGCCCGGGCGCCACGGGAGCAAGGGGCGGAGGGCCGGCGAACCCTCCCCAGAGGTACACGATGTGGTCGGTCAGCAGGCCGGCGTGAAGGCCCCAGGGTAGCAGCCAGAGCAGGGAACTGTGGCCTGCCAGGAGGGGTTCCAGGGCGGGCACCACCAGCCCCGCCAGGGCGCCGGTGAGAGCGCTGCGCGTCATCACGGTGATCGCGGCCGCCATCAGGCCGTACACCGCCATGCCGGCCGCCACTGCCAGAACCTGCCGGCCGGTGGCGATGCCCAGGTCGGGTGCTTCCAGCCAGCCGGCAAACCGGCTGGTTGCGAGCAGCAAGGGCCAACTGACGCGGGCCGCCAGGATGCCGGCACCGGCGGCGGCGGCGCTGAGCAGCACAGATGCAAGCACGATCCAGGCCAGCTTGACGCCCAGCACGCGGCGCCAGCCGGTGTGGGCCGCCCTCACCGCGGCGGTGCGCCAGCCGAATTCCGCCCCCACCCAGTGGGCCGACCATACTGCCAGCAGCGACGGGCCGATGGCGCCCAGCACCGCCAGCATGCGGTTGGCGCCCGTGGCAGGGTGCAGGCCCCAGATCGCCTCCCGATGGGTTCGAGCGTCGGGGTGGCTCCTGACGAAGTCGCGCAGTGCTTCCTCCGAAGCGCCCGCGCCCCCCGATGCCCGGTACGCGTACTGGACCTCGGCTTCCTGGCTCAGGGCGGTGCCGTAGGTGCTGATCTCGGCCCGCACCAGCAGCAGAACCAGGGCGACCAGCAGCACCCTTGTCCAGTTGCTGGCTGCCAGCAACTTGCCCTCCGACCACCAGAGCCGCAACGCCAGCCGCCAGCCTCCCGGCGGCACCGGACCCTCAACCGGCATGGGCGTCCTCCTTCTGCTCCCGGCCATCTGCCTGCAGCAGGGAGGTGAAGGCTTCTTCCAGCGTGTCCTCCCGTACCTCGAGGCGCAGGAGGGGTATCCCCAGGCCCTGGATCTGGCAGGCGACCGCCTCTGCTTCGGCCCGGGAGCCGCAGGCTACCGCGAAGGTGCCCGCCGGGGCGCCGGGCACGGGTTGGGCCCCGCGCAGGACCGTGCCAAGGCGCTCCGGGTCCCGCACCCGCACTTCCACTCTTGGCGGGCGAAGCCCGCGCAATTCGGCGAGACTGCCGTGGAAGACGATGCGGCCGTCCCGCAGCACGGCCACATCGTCAACCAGCGCCTCGAGCGTATTCAGATTCTGGCCCGTCAGCAAAATGGTCCTGCCCTCGTCGCGCAGGTACTTGAGTGTTTCGGTGATCCGCCGCCAGACTACGGCATCCACGCCCAGGGAGGGCTCGTCCAGCAGCAGCAGTTGCGGGTCGCGGACCAGGGCGCAGGCCAGCACCAGCAGGCGCTTCTGACCATGGGAGTAGCTACCCGCCCGCCGCCGCAGCCGGGCCTCTTCGAGGCCGAGTCCCAGGCGCCCGGCGACTTCGTGGATTCGCCTCCGGTCCCAGGACCCGACTCCCGCCAGGCAGCGGATATTGTCGTAACCGTTGAGGTGGGGGTACACCGATGGGTGATCGAGGACCACCCCCAGCCGGTGGCGCTGCCCCGGTACGGGTTGACCGTCGAGCAGCACCTCACCTGCCTGTGGTCGCGCCAGTCCCGTCGCCACGCGGATCCAGGTCGTCTTACCGGCACCGTTGGGCCCGGCCAGGAGCGTGATCGCCCCCGGCCGGGCCGTGAAGCTCACTCCCCGGAGCACCGCGGTGGCCCCGTAACGCTTGTGTACGTCCCTGCTCTCCAGGACGCCCATAGTCCGTTCACGCCTCCCAATCCCGTCAGGTTGCCCCCGCGCCATCCACGGGCGTCATTGTTTCTCACCAGTAGGAGTAATCCCCCCAGCCGTTGAACCACGTAAAGATGCGACTGCTGTACGTGCTCCCGATGGGGCCCCAGGGGGTGGGGACACCGAACACGAAGGTAACCTGCAGGTTGGAGCGACCGGTGCCGCCTTGCCCCACATGGTACCAGTCCCACTGGCCGCTGCTGCCCGTAACGTAGTTGAGGGGAGCGGTCCACCAGTCGTTGGCGTAGCCCCGCGGGCTGGAGTAGAGGTAGCCGCCTCCGTACGTCCACCACGTGGTGGCGTAGTGGCGGGCCACCGCGAGGCCGACCAGGCTGTAGTAAGTCCGCGTAACCTGAACAGTCCTGGTCCAGACCGACTGGGCTTCCACCTCGGCCACCCCGATGGCCGGCACCGTGCCCACGTTCACGAGGTCCTGGACCATGTCGCCGCGGTGCCTGGCCGTGTTGGGAGTCCCGGCGGCAACCGCCACATTGGCGGCGCCTGCCGTCAGCATGAAGATGAGCAGAAACACCCAACCCTTCCGCACCGGCATCTCGATGAACCCCCCGTCGCAAGTACTGGGCCCTTTCAGAAGGAGCCTGAAACGGCGTTTCACCGTATCTCCTGGCAATTCCTGCTTGCGACGGGAGGACAATCCAATTGGGGGAAGCTCGGCGTCGTCCAGCGCCTCCGGCAAGGACCTTCATGGGGGTACGGGAGTCGCCAGCGCCCCGCAAGGCACCCGCCAGCACCTGCGCCAGCCGGCGGGGGCCGATCCCGCTGTGGTGCCGAGCAGGGCCAGGGCGCAGCTCGGGTGAAAGCGAACGCCGGCCGGCCAGCACCCGTTGCACGAACAGTCCTCCCGGGATGACTCGCCTGCCGGCGGGCGCCGGGGTCTGGAAAAACGGCGCCCGGCGGGGGCAATCCCGGCCGGGCGCTCTGTCTGGTGTGACGTCCAGAAGGATCCCGCCGGCAGACGATATCAGGCAACTTGGCCAGCGTGGATCATCTCCTGTAAGACCGTTCCTCAACACTTAACAGTACTTGCAGTTTCCTCCCAGTACCCTCAAGACGCCGGGCGAACAGCTCTCCCGACGGTTTGCGCCGGGGGATCTCACCCCGGAAGCGGGGATAGACCATCTCCAGCCGGGCCTTGCGACCGAAGGCCAGCCGCAGGTGCCGCCCGGGATAGGGGTACCCCCCTGCCCCGCCTTCCCTCGGAGGGACGCCGACCACGCAGCATCTCGCTGCAC
>DYFO01000047.1:11150-13393 GCA_020725145.1 Symbiobacterium thermophilum | reverse complement strand
AAAAGAACCAACGGAACTTCTCCCGCTCTCTCGCTGTTCAGTTTTCAAGGACCAGTCCATGCAAGACCATATGTTACATGGGCCATGAAACCCTGTCAAGGGGTGTTGCCGTGGTTGGCCGGGCATACTAATCTATGCCCGGTTACCCAGGTTCATGCCCGTAAAACTCTGGTGGCCCAAACGGGATTCGAACCCGTGCTACCGCCTTGAGAGGGCGGCGTCCTAGGCCTCTAGACTATTGGGCCACATCCCACAGGCGGGGCGCCTGTTGTCAGCTGGCTGGGGGAGGAGGATTCGAACCCCCACAACGAGAGCCAGAATCTCGGGTCCTACCGTTAGACGATCCCCCAGCGAACCGGTGAAGCACGTCTGATTATACCATCCCGCATCGCGAGGTTCAAGTGGCACGGCCTCGAGCGCTCAGCCGTGATGCGCCGCCGCACCGAACTGCCGGCGCAGGTAACGTTCGCGGCACAGGCTCCGCTGCAGCTTGCCGGAACTCGTCTTGGGCACGGTGCCCGGCGCGACCAGGACCACATCTCGCGGCGGAACGCCGCACACCTGGAGCACGCGCCGTCGAATGGACTTGTGGAGCTCAGACGGCGCGTCCTCGCGCACCTCGGCCACCACCACGATCGCTTCCTTGCCCCGATGGGCACCCACGCCGAAGGCGATCACGTTGCCGGCCCGCACGCCCTCAAGATTGCCGACCGCCCGCTCCAAGTCCTCGGGGAAGATGTTGCGCCCGCCGACGATGATCACGTCCTTGAGCCTGCCGCACAGCACGAGCTCGGGGGGACCGCCGTCGGGCGACGGCGTCAGATAGGCGAGGTCGCCGGTTCGCAGCCAGCCGTCGTGGAACAGACCGGCGGTCAGGTCGGGTCGCTTGTAGTACCCGGGCGTCACCGAAGTGCCTTTGAGCTGCAATTCGCCGACCTGTCGCTGGCCCAGCACCCTCCCCGAACGCGTGTCGACCACCCGCATCACCAGCCCGGGGACCGGACGGCCCAGCAAGGGAAGTCTGCGGGCCGAGCGGGCACCGGCAGGGACGGGACGGGCCACGCCTTCGGACTCCAGCGCCACGCGGTCGACCACATCGCAGATCATCCCCCGCATGGGGGGTGGGAAAGTGCCGCCAACGGCCACTTCGGCCATGCCGAAGGCGCAGAAGACGGCACCGGGCCGGAAGCCGTGAGGTTGCGCGACCGCCACGAACTGCTCGACGGCATCGGGGTCGATGGGTTCGGCACCGCTGAGAGCGATGCGCACCGGTGCAAGATCCAGCCGCTCGCCGGTGTCGGCCATGCGGCGCAGCGCGCGCGTGGCCAGCACCCACGAGAAGTTGGGCCCGGCGGTGACGGTTCCCCGATACCGGCTGAGCCACCGCATCCAGTCGCCCGGGCTGGTAAGGAAGTCCTGCGGCGAGGCGAGGACGAGGGGACAGCCGGTGGTCATGGATACCGTTAACATGCCCACAAGTCCCATGTCGTGGTACAGGGGCAGCCACGACACGATGGTGTCGGAGGTGGGGTCCACGGCGGCCGCCTGTACCATGGCGTCGAGGTTTGCCCCCAGCACGTGGTGGGGCAGCATCACGCCCTTGGGGTCCGAAGTGGAGCCGGAGGTGAACTGCAGGATCGCCAGTCGCTCGGCTTCGTCCGGAACCTCCTCGAAATCGCGGGAGGTGGCGTCGGCCGCCAGGTCACTCAACAACACCACCTCGGGATCACCGGGTGACGGCTGGTACAGGGCAGCCAGGCTTGGGTCGAGCAGCACCAGGCGGGCGTCGCCGTGGCAGAGGCAGGTCCTGGTTTGGGCCAAGAACTCGTCGATGGAAGCGGTACGCATGGGTAACGGCAGAATGGTAACACATCCGCCTGCCAGCCACACCGCCTGGATGGCGGCGACCATGGCGCGGCTGGTCAGCCCGAGCAGGGCGATATGATCGCCCGGCTCGATCCCGCGGGCCTGCAGACCGGCGGCCATGGCCTGGGCCTGCTCGTGCAGCTCCGCCCAGGTTATCGAAAGCTGCGGCTCGCCGCCACGGACGGCGGAACCTACGAAGGTGATGCCGGAACGGTCGGTGGCCGCACGCCGGATCCTCACCCCGAGAGGTTCGGCTACCGCGGTCGTGGGCGTGGCGCCGCCGGCTGGCGCCGCCGGCGGACGGCAAGTAGTCATAGCCGGACGGTTCCTCCCTCATACGATCCCCGGCCTCAGGCACCCGGGGCACCGGGCTTCCT
>DYFO01000047.1:0-11050 GCA_020725145.1 Symbiobacterium thermophilum | reverse complement strand
GTTGTCAAGGCGTGATCAGAATATTGCCGCAAGCAGGCCTTTCCCTTGCCCATTGGTCGAGGAGTGGCCGCCGCAAGCCCCTGGCTTGAGCCGTGGGGATGAGGCTGCTGGTTTGTAGCTTCCAAAGCAGACAGCATCTGGGCGAGGCGCTCAGGCGCGCGCGTCTTTTGCGGGAACGGCGGGCATACCGGTCTGCGCGGCGGCTGCCCAAAGGCGAGGAGTGGTCAGCCGCGTTCGCCGCCCCGCCGGTCGGTAGAGTTCGCCGATGCCGCGTTGCAGCGAGATACGCCTTCGGCAACGGGCGTTCCGCGATCACCTGGCCGTGCGCACGGTGCAGAAGCCAGCCTCCCGCGCCTGCGCCGGATTCTTGACCGTCTCGGCGTAACGCTCCACAACTAGCCACGAGCGCACCACGTCCCGATTCATCCAAGCCCCGTTAGACAAGCAGTTCAGCCCTGTCTTCGCTCGGAACTTCCGTCTAGTGTCTAGTGCCAGAGTAGGACCCTGGTTACTAGCCAGTACGACAGTACCGCGCCGGCGACTATGGCAACGGCGAGCGAGAAGACGCAAACGCCGGTGTAACCGTAAAAAGCCTTCCGCCGGATACCCCTCCCCTTGAGCGCATCCTCCCCGCTCTTGAGTTCTAGACGGGTCACGGCCGGCCCCAAGATGGCGGCTCCTGCAATGAGTGGAACCGAGGACAGGAACAGGCTGGCGATGATGATCGCGCCCAGCAACCTGTTCAGCCACCGCAGCTCGAATCTGATGGCATCACCGAGTGTCTCCATGTGCATAAACTGGAATAGCTTGTCTTCACCCAGCCTTGACCTGAGCACTGCCCGCATCGCGTTGACCACGTCCATCAGCCCTTGCGGCATATAGTAAGGAAGCAGGGAGCCAGCACGGGCAGCGTCTTCCCGCTCCTCGCCGGGCTCTGACGGTACTGCCCATAGAGCCGGTTCCATGGTCTCCTGATCAATTATCGGCCTCAGCGAACCCGGGGCGTTGGGAACGCTTACGCTGAGGTAGACCAGCGTATCTGACGTAAGTGGCGGAATGCGGTCGTTCGCCGTCCAGGGGATGAAGACAGTGTCGTTTATGGCGAGTCGGCTGATGACCAACTGCTCGCGTTGCAGGGCCTCGAATGCTCTCGTGCCATGTTGCCCTGGTCTCGGTCCGTCGATCAGACGGGGGAGCGAGTTCCAGAGCGACCTGTCACTTAACTGCAGCGCAGCCAGGAGAGGCAGCTCCTCTTGCAGCACGCCCACCACGCTGAATGTCTCCGTCACGCGAGACGGACGCGATCCGTCCAACCCAATCGTCTCTATGGTTAGCTCTTCGCCGATGACTCGGCCGCCGCCCAACCGCCTGTGCAGTCGGGCACCGATGACGCATACCGGTCGGTTGTGCTGCAAGTCCACCGCGTCGATGAACCTGCCGTCAGCCAGTCTAAGCCCCATAACGTCCTTG
Source organism: Symbiobacterium thermophilum (assembly GCA_020725145.1). GTDB lineage: Bacteria > Bacillota > Sulfobacillia > UBA995 > UBA995 > DYFO01. The sequence continues at coordinate 9,580 of DYFO01000047.1, read as the reverse complement.
AGGGCGGGATTGACCCTGCCCAGCATGGGCGGCATTACGAAAGTCGCGTCGGAGGGAGGAAATCCCCTCTGTCTCAGTTCCACGCGCGCAACGGTCCGTCTTTCCCAAAGCGCGATCGCATTGACTTGCGGCAGGGCTTCAAGCGCAGCTAGATCCGCATTGTCCAGCGTGCCTCGGGCTTGAGTGCTGCGCGCAATATGTTTTGGGACAAGGTAGAGCAAGTATGTCTGGCCTCTGTCGTCCCTGCTTCGCAGGATCTCGGCTTGGCCGACCGCGTTGACGGTGATGAGCATGACCAGAGCGAAAGCGCCTGTTGTCATCGCCAAAAATGCCACCGTCAAGAGCGCTCTTCTGAGCAGCACCACTTGGGGTACTCTCAAGGATAGCACCTCCCAGCGTTCAAGTGGGCAGCTTCCTGAGTATCCGTCTCGTGATCAACAGCTGCAACGGCAACACAATGACCAAGGACACAAGCGCCGGAACGGCCGGCAAGGGAGGACCCTCCATGATCAGGCGCGACAGTGGCAGACCAGCCGCAACTCCTCCCATGCCTGAAGCTAAAAGCAAGAGGCGGGTGGCCTGCGCTGGCACAAGGAGTGTGTCCGCCAAAGAGAAGAACGACCGCAAGCTGCGCCCGAATACAAGTGCACATATGCCAAACAGGAACAAGAACCCGGCTCCGAAAGCCAGCGCGACGAAATTCACATATCCGTAGGCAGTCATCCGTTCACCTACTAGATAACCGCGAGGGCCGAACGTGGCCTCAAGGAGCTTCTCTGCCTGATCTACGATGGCAGCTCGCCTCCCAAAAGCGAGCATCCTTGAAGGAGTGTAGACAAGATATACCCGTGCCCATGGGTTGGCGAAAGGCGGCATGTCTCCCGCAGCGAGCTGTCGCTCTATCTCTTGCCGCTTCATCTCCACGGGGACGAACACATCTTCCCATTTCCTGATGGACACATTCACACGGCTTACGCAAAACGGTCTGGGCTTGGGATGCGCTACTACACCGATTATCTCAAACTCCCGGCCCCAGAGACGCACGCAGTCATGCACTCCGCCACCCAACTCCTCAGCAAAACGTTCGCTGAGGACGGCAACTGCGCGAAACTCGTCGCCCTCTTGGAGGAATCGCCCTGCTTTCATGGTGTAGCCCATGAGCTTCCCGTACTCGGCATCCACGCCCTTGACTGTGGCCTCGGCAACCATGCCATTGCGCAACAGCTTCAGGGTTGACCTGCGTCCACCGCTCACGCCGTACTCCGCGAACACTCCCGATACACGGTCCAGTCTTTCAGCGATCTCTCTCAACGCTAGATACTCCGCAACGGGCGTGTGGCCTCGGGTACCGCGATGGTCACTGTATAGCACGATAACGGAAGTACCGATCTCCCCATAGAGTTCCCTGTACTCGCCTCTCTTCTCGAGGATGCCGACCAAGACCATGAGACTCGCCACCATGCAGGCCGCGGAGACCATGGTCAAGCCAACGATCCAGATGGTTCTGATGGCTGCTCTGGGCTTTGCAAGCCTAGTCCCCCTCACAGCTTCCGCCTCCTCGAGGCTCTCGGGACGTTCATCATACCCTGCGGGGCATCCACTTCAGTCCTGCAGACCTCCGGCCGCCCTATGATCTGGCCGAGCTCTGATGGCTTGCTTGAGGAGCCGGAAGAGCATGAGACCCCGCGAGCGCGGGGTACGCCGGCTGAACCGGAACGCCATCGTGGATACCCCCCTTTTTCTTCCCGGATGAGGCCACTGCTAGCGATACATCGTCATCTCTATTGCCGGATTCACGCCTGGGTTAACGGTGTATGTGACCAATCCAGTCGAGCAGGCATTGCACGGAGGCAAGCCAAGGGTGATTCTCGCATCACCTCGTGACACGCCAACAAGCTGCCATCCGAAGTGAGCCCACTCGTAGCCAGACTGATGCATGAACGACCGTGTATGAAGCACTCCGCTGGGGTCCCAATGTCTGGCTTCCCCATACAGCCACGGCCTCGGTAGGCCCCAAAAATGGCAGCCATGACCGATCTGAAAGGTCACCGTCCCCAGACTGCCACCTCCACCCCCATTGTGGTATATTGACTCCGAGGGTGGAGCTTCCACCTCACCTACCTGCCCCGCAGTCGCGGTGCCCACAGCAAGGGACACCAGCAAGGCTGCGCCCCACAAGACCAACGTCAGCCGGAATCTCCTCACTGCTCCACCTCCGTTCCGATGTGATCGACCTCGCCTGCGCCCTTAACAGGACCGACGTCATGAGGAATCTGCTCTTGCCGCTCGCGATAGGCCAGATGGGCTCGAACAACAGCTCAACGCGCTGCCGCATCCCCCCTTCCATGGTAAAATGTGTCACCGCCCAATAATAGCCCGCCCTCCCGTTATCTGTCAAGGCGCCCCACACGTTCCTCCACGCCTGCGAGTGCGGAGTCTGGATGCAGCGTGAGCTCTACTCGGCGTTTCTGGCGTGGTGCGTGGGGGACGACAATCTGCTCCACGCAGGCCTGGCGTAGACGCGCTGGCCGGGTGCGGAACCGCCCCTGCGGGCGGCGTGCAGCGAAGCTACCCAACCTGCGAATGGACGGCTCAGGCCGTCCTCCGCCAGGGTCTCTCCCTGGAGTCAGCGCGGGGCGCTCGCGGAAGCGGGCGCAGGCAAGGCCGAGGTCCCGGAAGTTGTAGCGGAGGCGCAAGTCGCTGGCGAGAGCCGGGGAGAGGCGGCGGGGGCTCCCCTCAGAACCCCTCCGGCAGCCGTGGGGAGGTTCAGGGCTGGTACAGGGCAGCCAGGCTGGGGTCGGGCAGCACCAGGCGGGCCTCGTCGTGGCGGAGGCAGGTCCTGGTTTGGGCCGGGAACTCGTCGATGGAGGCGGTAGGCGTGGACAACGGCGGGATGGTGACACATCCGCTCGCCAGCCACACCGCCTGGATAGCGGCGACCATGGCGCGGCTGGTCAGCCCGAGCAGTCGGTGGCCGCACGCCGGATCCTCACCCCGAGGGGTTCGGCTACCGCGGTCGTGGGCGTGGCGTCGCCGGCTGGCGCCGCCGGCGGACGGCAAGTAGTCATAGCCGGGCGGTTCCTCCCTCATACGATCCCCGGCCTCAGGCACCCGGGGCACCGGGCTTCCTGCCTACAGCCTCCATATAACCCGGGACGGCGGCGGTTGTCAAGGCGTGATCAGAATATTGCCGCAAGCAGGCCTTTCCCTTGCCCATTGACGCGTTCGGCGTCGGGTGGTATCATCTCATCAGATATCCTAGTGATTAACTAGGAATTGGCCGTGCCGTGGAAGCCGGGGGGGGATGACTGCGATGGTGCTGTGGCACCGACTGCGCGAGGACATCGCCACCGTGTTCGAGCGGGATCCCGCCGCGCGGGGGATCTTCGAGGTGGTCGCATGCTACCCCGGCCTTCACGCCGTCTGGCTCCACCGCGTGGCCCACCGTCTGTACCGCCGACGGCTGTATTTGCCGGCACGACTCATCTCGCACCTGGGCCGGTTCCTCACGGGCATCGAGATCCACCCCGGGGCCAAGATCGGCCGAAGGCTCTTCATCGATCACGGGGCCGGGGTGGTGATCGGCGAGACCGCCGAGATCGGCAACGACGTCACGATCTACCAGGGAGTGACGCTGGGTGGCACCGGAAAGGACAAGGGCAAGCGGCACCCCACCATCGGCGACAACGTGGTGATCGCCGCGGGGGCCAAGGTCCTGGGGGCCATCACCGTGGGATCCAACTGCCGCATTGGAGCGGGGGCGGTGGTGATACGGTCGGTTCCCCCCAACTGCACGGTGGTCGGCGTACCGGGCCGCATCGTCGTGAAGGACGGCGTGAAGCAGGAGCCGCTCGACCACGCCAACCTGCCCGACCCCGTGATCGACCTGATCTCCGGCCTGCTCGGACGGGTTACCGCGCTTGAGGAACGGCTGGGGGCAGTCGAGCGTTGAGCCAACACATCGCCCGCTCGCTGACCGAGCTGGTCGGCCGCACCCCATTGGTCCGGCTCAATCGCGTCACCGAAGGTGCCGAGGCCACCGTGGTTGCCAAGCTTGAGTCCTTCAACCCCGGGGGAAGCGTCAAGGACCGCATCGGCCTGGCGATGGTGGAAGCCGCGGAAGCTTCCGGAGCCATCGGTCCCGGCACCGTCATCATCGAGCCGACCAGCGGCAATACCGGTGTCGCGCTGGCCATGGTGGCGGCCGCGCGCGGCTACCGCCTCATCCTGACCATGCCGGAAACCATGTCCCGAGAGCGGCGGCAGCTCCTGACCGCCTTTGGGGCGGAACTTGTGCTCACGCCCGGCGACGAGGGGATGAAGGGGGCGATCCGGCGGGCAGAGGAGCTGGCTCACTCCATTCCGGGTGCCTTCATGCCCCAGCAATTCGAAAACCCGGCCAACCCGGCCGTCCACGCCCAGACCACCGCGGTGGAAATCTGGCAGGACACCGACGGTCACGTGGACGTCGTGGTAGCGGGAGTGGGCACCGGCGGGACCATCACGGGGGTAGCCAGGACTCTGAAGAAGCTTAAGCACGACCTGCTGGCGATCGCGGTCGAGCCGGAGGAGTCGCCGGTCCTGTCCGGCGGCCCGCCCCGTCCCCACCGAATTCAGGGCATCGGCGCCGGCTTCGTCCCCGGCGTGTTGCGCCGGGAGTTGGTGGACGAGGTCATCACGGTGTCCGCGGACCGGGCCACGGTCATGGCCAGGCAGCTTGCCCGCCGGGAAGGCATCCTCGCCGGCATCTCCTCCGGAGCGGCCGCCTGGGCGGCCCTGGAGGTGGCGCGCCGGCCGGAGCACCGAGGCAAGCTGGTGGTAGTGGTGCTCCCCGACACCGGGGAGCGCTATCTGTCCACCGGGCTGTTTGACCCGGAAAACGTCTAGGCCCGCTCAGTCGCGGCGAAGGCCGGCCGCGCAGCGTCCCAGCCGGGCCAGCGTGGCCTCCTTTCCCAGCAGGGCCATGATGTCGAACAGCCCGGGCCCAACGGTACGGCCGGTAAGCGCCAGACGCGTGGGGTGGATGAGCTCTGCCGCCCTGATGCCCATGCTCTCGGCAAGCCTCCGGTACACCGCCTCGGTGTTCTCCACCGTGAAGTCCTGCTCCGGCAGCGAGGAAAGGGCCTCCCGGCTCCGCTCGAGCAGCTCCGCGGCGCCCGGCCGGGCCAGATACTTGCGGTAACCTTCTTCGTCGTAGTGAAAATCGTCGCGGAAGAAGTAGGCCAGGGCATCGGGCAACTCGCCGAGGAGCTTCACGCGATCCTGCACGGCCGCCACCAGCTTGGCCAGCCGGTCGGGCGGTTGGGGGTCGTAGCCGGCGGCCCGCATGAAGGGAAGGGCCCTTCGGGCCAGTTCGGCGGCCGGCAGCGATCTCAGGTAGTGTCCGTTGAGCCACTCGATCTTGCGGTCGTCGTAGACCGAGGGGCTCCTGGAGATCCGCTCCAGCGAGAAGTGCGCGATCGCCTCTTGCAGGTCGAAGACTTCCTTCCCCTCGGGATGGGACCACCCCAGCAAGGCCAGGTAGTTGACCAGTGCCTCCGGTAGGTAACCCAGGTCGCGGTACTGCTGGAGGGAAGTGGCGCCGTGGCGTTTGCTGAGCTTGGTGCGATCCAGTGCGAGGATCATGGGCAGATGGGCGAAGCGCGGCGGTTCGTAGCCGAAAGCCTCATACAGCAGGAGCTGCTTTGGGGTGTTGCTCAGGTGCTCCTCTCCCCGGATGACGTGGGTGATGCGCATGAGGTGGTCGTCCACCACGCACGCGAAGTTGTAGGTGGGCCGGCCGTCCGAGCGCACCAGGACGAAATCGTCAAGCTCGGCGTGCAGGAAGCGGACCTCGCCCCGCACGATGTCCTGCACGACGGTTTCACCTTCCAACGGAGCCCGCAGCCGGAGGGCATGAGGTCTTCCTTCCGCCCGCAGGCGCTGTCGTTCGGACTCCGCAAGGTCGCGGCAGCGCCGGTCGTAGCCTGAAGAGCGCCCTTCACGCTGGGCACCGGCCCGTCGCGCCGCCAGCTCCTCGGGTGAGCAAAAGCACGGATAGCCCTTGCCCTCGGCCAAAAGACGCCTGCCATGCTGGCGGTAAAGCTCAAGACGCTCCGATTGGCGGTAAGGCTCCCACGGGCCTCCGCGGTCCGGGCCCTCGTCCCAGTCCATCCCCAGCCAGGCGAGTCCTTCGAGGATGGGAACCTCACCGGCCTCGCGATTGCGCCCGACGTCGGTGTCCTCGATGCGGAGGATGAAGCTGCCGCCGCGGTTACGGGCAAACAGCCAACAGAACAGGGCGGTGCGGGCGTTGCCGATGTGCACTTCGCCGCTGGGACTGGGGGCGAACCTGACCCTTACCTCTTCCATAACGGACATCTCCGCCCCGGCCTCAGGCCTCTGCCCGCCGCAGCAGGGCCTCCCACTTGCGGTCGACTTCGGCCTGCAGCGCCTCGAGTACCGGCCGGTTATCCGCCCGGAACAGGTGGGCGAACCTCCCCTGCACCTTGAGGAACTCGGCGACCGGCAGCTTCTCCTTGGGGCGGTAGTTGAGGATCCACTTGCCGTCGACCACCTCGTACAGCGGCCAGAAACAGGTATCCACGGCCAGGGTAAGGATCTCGATGGTGCGTGACGGATCGAAACGCCAGCCGCGGGGGCAGGGCGCCAGCACGTTCAGAAAGGTGGGGCCGTCGGTGTCCAGCGCCTTCCGGGCCTTGCCAACCAGGTCACGCCAGCGATGGGGAGCCGCCTGCGCCGCGTAGGGTACTTCATGGGCGACGACAATGGCCGTAAGGTCCTTGCGCGGCCGGTCCTTGCCCGGTCGCACGCTGCCCACCGGGCTGGTGGTCGTCTCCGCCCCGAGAGGGGTGGCGCTGGAACGCTGGATCCCCGTGTTCATGTAGGCCTGGTTGTCATAGCAAAGGTACAGCAGGCGATGACCGCGTTCCAGCGTACCCGAGAGGGCCTGGAAGCCGATGTCGTAGGTCCCGCCGTCTCCCCCGATGGCCACGAAGCGGAAGTCCTCGGTCACTTTGCCGCGCCGTTTCAGCGCCCGGTAGGCCGCCTCCACCCCGCTGATGGTGGCCGCCACGTTCTCAAAGGCGTTGTGGATGTAGGAAGTGCGCCAGGCGGTGTAGGGGTATATGGTGGTCGCGACCTCCAGGCACCCCGTGGCGCAGCCCACCACCATGGGATTGTCAACCGCCGCCAGGATCTGGCGGACGACGATGGAGGCGCCGCAGCCTGCGCACAGGCGGTGTCCGCCGGTGAGACGTTCCGGTCGCGAGGCCAACTCCTTGAGCGTTGCCATCTACGGAACCCTTCCCTTCGTGAACCCGGTCATTCGCGAACGCCGAGGTGGGAAACCGGCCGGCGGACCTCGCCGCATTCCACCGCCTGCAGGAGATCGTCGAACACCTTCTCGATCTGGTCCGGTCCGACGTCCCGGCCCCCAAGCCCGTAAATGTGATTCATCGTCAGGGGTCGGCGGGCCCGGTCGTAAAGCGCAGACCGCACTTCCACGAACACCGGCCCGCCGGCCGTGGAAAGGCCCTCCGCCCGGTCCATGACCGCCAGCGCTGCCAGCCCCTCAAGCGCATCGGCGAGCGCCCGCTGGGGGAAGGGCCGGAACACCCGGAGCTTGAGCAGTCCCGCCCTTACGCCGCGGCGGCGCAGCCGGTCCACCACGTATCGCGCCGTCCCGGCGGTCGAGTTCAGCGCCAGTACCGCAACCTCGGCATCGTCCATCCGGTAAGCCTCGAAGAATCCGTAGCGCCTCCCGGTCGCGCGGCCAAACTCCGCGGCCACTTCCTCAATGACGGGGACGGCCCGCGCCATGGCCTCCGCCTCCTGGCGTTTGTGCTCGAAGTAAAAGTCCTGCAGGTCCAGTGGCCCCATGGTAACCGGCCTGGCCGCATCAAGCAGCCAGACGTCGGGACGGTAGGTCCCCACAAAGGCCCGAACCTGCTCGTCGGGCAAGACCTCGAGGTTCTCGAGCGAGTGGCTGATGATGAACCCGTCGAGGCACACCATCACGGGCAGCAAGACCTCGGGATGCTCGGCGATCCGCACGGCCTGCAGCAGGTTGTCGTAGGCTTCCTGGGCGTCCTCTGAATACAGCTGGATCCAGCCGGAGTCTCTGGCACCCATCGAGTCGCTGTGATCGCAGTGGATGTTGATCGGGCCCGATAGCGCCCGGTTGACCACCGCCATGACGATCGGCAGGCGCAGCCCGGCCGCGATGTACAAGACCTCCCACATCAGCGCCAGCCCGTTGGCCGACGTGGCGGTCATGCACCTTGCCCCCGCCGCCGAGGCTCCGACGCAGGCGCTCAGCGCGCTGTGTTCGCTTTCCACCGTCATGAACTCCGTGCGTACCTGCCCGTCGGCCACGAACGAGGAGAAGTACTGGACGATGTCGGTCTGGGGGGTTATGGGGTAAGCGGCCACCACGTCTGGCTCTACCTGCTTCATGGCCAACGCGACCGCTTCGTTACCGGTGAGGGCTACCCTGCGGCCCTGCGACACCCCCGCCTGGACTTGGGTCATGCTCCGTGCCTCCCACGACTCAGGGCAGGCAGCCGTCCGCGGGCGCCTGTCCCCTGGACTCACGCTTGCGCCGTCAGCCGGCCGCCGCAGTATCCTCCGGCACCATCTTGAGGGCACCAGCCTTCGGACACTGGTTGACGCAGATCCCGCAACCCTTGCAGTAGTCAAGATCGATCCCGGTCATCCGGCCCTCGACCACCCGCACCGCGGAGTCCGGGCAGTATATCCAGCAGAACAGGCAGTGAGTGCAGGCTTCCGGGTCCCAAACCGGTCGCTGGGAGCGCCAGTCCCCGGTGTGGTAGGTGGCGGCGTTACCCGCTTCGAGGATCATGCCGCCACGCGGGATGTCTTTCCATCCGGGCTTGCCCTTCATGCTCCCTGCACCTCCTGGATGGCGCGGTCGATGGCCTTGAGGTTGCCTTCAACGACTTCGCGCTTCCCCTTGAACTTGGTCTCCAGTTGCTGACCCATTATGGCCCTGAGTTCTTCAAGGGGCATGATCCCCGAGACCGCCAGCAGGGCTCCCATCATGGGCATGTTGGGGATGTCGCGGCCGATGGTCTCCCGGGCGATGCGGCTGGCATCCACGGTGAACACGCGTTGCCCGCCTCCGAGCCCCAGGACCTCGCGCAACTCCGAGGGATCCCGGGGGCTGTTCACCAGCACCACGCCGTCGTCGGCCAGCCCTTCCACGATCTGGGGGCCCTTGATGAGCGTGGGGTCGAGGATGACCACGATGTTCGGAGTACTCACATGGCAGTGCAGGTGAATGGGTTCATCGCTGAGGCGATTGAAAGCGGCCACCGGGGCGCCCATGCGCTCGGGCCCGTACTCGGGGAAACCCTGTACGAACTTCCCTGCCTCCGACACCGCCTCCGCCAGCAGAACCGCCGCCGTCTTCGCACCCTGCCCGCCTCTTCCGTGCCAGCGAACCTCGGTGACGGTAGACAATTCGCTTCGCTCCCTCCCGCCGGGACGCCCTTGCGCGTGCTCCCCGGCCAAGTGCCGCCACCAGTGTAACACTTCGGCTTCGAGCTTGCAAGGAAGC
>DYFO01000046.1 GCA_020725145.1 Symbiobacterium thermophilum | reverse complement strand
AGGCCACACCGCCTTGACCCCGGGCAGCTTCGCCAGGGCCTGCAGGTCGGACCCGCGGACCTCCAGCGAAAACCCGTTGAACAGGCGGCTGTACCGGTACCTCTCCTGGATCTGAAGCCCGGCCCGGGCCGCCTGCGTCAGGAAGGAGGCCTGTTCGGTCTCCAGCGCCGCCAAGGTGGTCCCGCCTGCCTCCGCCACCATCGGCGGCAGCTCCAGCTCCACGAACACCAGTCGCGTCGACTCGTCCCCCGTGAGATCGACGCCGAAGACCGCGGGTTGCACCAGCTCGCCCGGGAGCCCGTCGGCGCCCAACGGCGCGGCCACACTCATGCTCACCAACAGGGCAACGACCAGGGCGAGCGAGACAAACACACGCCGACTCAACTGTCCATCCCCCCCATTTCAGGTGCCCACAGAGTCACGCTGGATCATTCGCTCTCCGGGACAGGATTCCTGCCTACCCATTGGGCGCCAGCACCGGGCGCAGGAACCGGGCGACGGCATGCAGAATGCTGCTGTTCGAACACGGCAGGGAGGTGGAAGCCGTCGATCCGTCCGTCTTCCGCGAGTACGACATCCGGGGCACCTACCCCGACCAGCTATCGGAAGCCGAGGCGCTCAGGCTCGGCCGGGCCATCGCCACCGTCGTGCGGGCTTCGGGTGGCCGCATGGTCGCGGTGGGGCGGGACAACCGGCCCTCCTCGCCCGCTCTCGCCGGATCCCTGGTCGAAGGACTCGCGGCCGGAGGCTGCCACGTGCTGGACCTGGGAACGGTGCTGACTCCCATCCTCTATTACGCCGATCGGCTTTACGCAACCCATGCGGCGGTCATGGTGACCGCCAGCCACAACCCGCCGGAGTTCAACGGTTTCAAGGTGGTTTCAGGCGGCGCCACGCTTTTCGGCGAGCAGATCCGGGAGCTGGGGCGCCTCGCGGCCTCCGGACGCTTCGTGCAGGGCCAAGGAACCGTCGAGCACAGGGATCCGGTTCCCGCCTACCTTGCCGAGCTCGAACGGCGGATCCGGCTGGAGTCGGGCCGCCGCCTACGTGTTGCGTGTGACTGCGGCAACGGGACCGCCTCGCTGTTCGCGCCGGAGGTACTGCAGAGGTGGGGTTGTGAAGTCATCCCCCTTTATTGCACGCCCGACCCCGGCTTCCCCAACCACCACCCCGATCCCACGCGTCTTGCCAACCTCCGGGATCTTGTCGCCACGGTCCGAAGGGAGGGCGCGGACCTCGGCGTGGCTTTCGACGGAGACGGCGATCGGCTCGGAGTGGTCGACGACCGCGGCCGGGTGGTGTGGGGGGACATGTTGCTCGCCCTGTTCTGGCAGGAGGTGCTTCCGCGTTTCCCCGGCACGCCTGCCCTTGTGGAGGTCAAGTGCTCGCAGGCGCTCATCGACGTCATCCGCCGGCTGGGAGGAGAGCCGGAGTTCACACGCACCGGCCACTCGTTGATCAAGGCTCGCATGAAGGAGCTGGGGGCGGTGCTGGCGGGGGAGATGTCCGGGCACTTCTTCTTCGCCGACGAGTACTTCGGCTTTGACGACGCGCTGTACGCCGCAGGACGCCTGCTCAGGTTGCTGGCGCGGGACGGCCGGCCGCTGTCCGCCTTGGTGTCGGCGCTGCCGCGTTACTGGTCTACTCCGGAGATCCGTGTTGACTGCCCCGAGGCGTGCAAGGCCGCCGCGGTTCGGGCCGTGGCCGCGCATTTCACGGGGCGCTTCCCGATCGTCACCGTAGACGGCGCGCGGGTGCTCTTTCCCGAGGGATGGGGCCTGGTGCGGGCCTCCAACACCCAGCCCGTGCTGGTGGTGAGGGCCGAGGGCCGTAGCCGTCGAGCCCTAGATGCCGTCAAGGCGGAACTGGCGGTCGCGCTCCGGGAGGCGGGTCTTGGGGAAGTGGACTGGGACGGCTGACCCTTTTCCACCCGGCAGACCCCCACGAAGGAACCGTCGGCCGGTAAGGAGAATTACCCACGCCATCTACCCTGAAGTCCTGGAGGTAAACTCGTCGTGTCACGACGCCTGCACCCTTCCATCATGCTGTTGGCCGTAGTGAGCTTCCTCACCGATCTGAGCAGCGAGACCATCCTGCCGCTTCTGCCCCTTCACCTGACGGCACTGGGCGCCACCGGCGCGGCCGTCGGCCTGGTGGGCGGACTTGGCGATGCGGTGGCCGATCTTCTGAAGGTATTCTCGGGCTACGTGGCCGACCGGTTGGGCCGGCGCAAGCCCCTGGTTGTGGCCGGCTACGCGCTTTCGGCAGGGGGCAAGCTGCTGTTTCCCCTGGCCACCAGCTGGCAGCAACTACTGGTGTTCCGACCGCTGGAGCGCGTGGGCAAGGGGCTGCGCTCCGCACCACGCGACGCCCTGATCGCCGACCTCGCTGACCCCGCGGTACGGGGGCATGCCTTTGGTTTTCATCGGGCGATGGACACCGCCGGTGCCATCGCCGGCACCTGCCTGGGTCTTGTGCTGGTGGGAGTACTGGGGTTGTCCGTCAGGTCGGCCCTGCTGGTGGGAGCGATACTTGCCTTCGCCGCGCTGCCGCTTCTCGTCCTGGTGCGCGAGGAGGCGCGTTCCCCTGTACGCGTGAGCCTGAGGTGGCAGCTAGGGTCCTTGCCCGGTCACATCCGCCGCCTGCTCTTGGTGGGCCTGGTTTTCGGTCTGGGCAAGGTAAGCTACATGTTCTTCCTGCTGCAAGCCTCGCGGCAGTTTCCCGAGCGCCTGGCCACCGTTGTCCCGCTCGTGCTGTACCTATGGTTCAACCTGGTCTACACGCTGACCGCCTCCCCTGCCGGCAGGTGGTCGGACCGTGCCGGCCGCCGACCGGTGCTGCTCACCGGCCTGGTGGTGCTGGCCGCAAGCTCCCTGGGAGTGGGCCTGGCACGGTCTGCTCTTGGGCTGGCCGTCTTCTTCGCCGGCTACGGGGTGGCACACGGCCTGCTTGAAGGTAACCTGCGCGCGCTGGTCGGTGATCTGAGCCCTGCCTCCGCCCGCGGTACCTCCCTCGGCCTGTTTCACACCGTCTCGGGCCTGGCGGCCTTGCCCGGAGGACTCATGGCCGGACTGCTGTGGGACCGCCTGGGCCCCACCTGGGCCTTCGTCTGGGGGGCCGTGCTTGCGCTCGCGGCGGCAGCGCTACTGGCCGCTTTGAAGCCCACGCGTGAGCCCGGCGCCGCCTGAGCGATCCTGGCGCCCGTGGCCGGCGATCATGCCGCGGAGGTGGACCGTATCCGTGCCGACGTGGACCGTGTCTTCGCTGACGCCTTCTTCCGCTCCTGGCCGTTCACGCGGTCGGTCGCCGACTTCCCGCCAACCGACCTTGTGAGCGAAGATGACAAGCTGGTGCTTTTGGCGGCGGTGCCGGGAGCCAGGCCCGAGGACATCTCCGTCAGCGCCACCACGTCCACCCTTGCCGTCAGCGGGCAGGTCTCTTTGGGCAACGGCGAGTCCTGTATCTGGAAAGAATGCTTCAGCGGCACGTTCCGCAAGATCTTCCGGCTGCCGGTCCCCATCGAGCCGGACAAGATCGAGGCTTCGCTGAAGGACGGCATCCTGCGCATTACGATGGTCAAGGCTGACGAGGCGCGTCCGCGGTCGGTGAAGATCCAGGTTACGGCATGACCTCGGTGTCCGGAAGGGGCGGGTCGACCCGCCCCTTCTCTATTTGTGGATGTGCGGTTCTTTGAGGAGGAAACCCTCCCTTCGCCGTGAATGCCCGGTGGTGGGGTGAAGCCGTGCCGCTTGAGTCCAGGTGCACCGATTGTCCCGTCCTGGCTCCAGGAGGGGCCTTCGGGCTTAGGGAAGCCGACGCCGCGCGACTGGCCGCCTACGGCCGCTCTGTCAGCCGCCGGCGGGGCGAGCATGTGGTGCGTCAGGGCGACCCGCGGGACGGCTTCAGGGTGCTCCGCCGGGGCGTGGTCCGCGTTTACCTGCTTGACGACGACGGCAACGAGCACACGGTGCGCCTCGCGCTGCCGGGAGAACTCGTGTCGGGGTGTTCCGGAGGACGCAACGACCTTGAGTGTTATTCGGCGGTGGCCGAGACGGAAGAAGTGGAGGTCTGTCACTTCCCCGAAAGCGCAATGGAGCGCCTGCTTGAGGAGTTCGCCGCCGTTCGTAAGGGTCTTGTGCGCATGCTGGAGGACAATCTGGCACAGGCCTACGAGCGTCTGCACGGTCTGGCCTTCACCGGCTCGCGCCAGCGCCTGGCCCGCCTGCTGTTACGCCTGGCCGAACGTCAGGGCTCCTCGGGCGAACCCGTCTTGATGCTGCCCCGACAGCATCTGGCCGACCTGCTGGGCGTAACCCGCGAGACTGCGGTGCGGGCGCTGACCTCCCTGCGCGAGCAGGGATTGGTTCGCACACGGGGCCGGCAGGTCATCCTGGCCGACCTTGAAGGTCTCCGACGTGTGGCCATGGGCGAGCGAGACCGCCGGAGCCGCTCGGGTCCGGTCAGTCCTCCGGAGCGATGAGTTCCCCCCGTTCCCAGGTGAAAACCGCACCCGAAACCGGCAGTGGCGTCGCCGCGAAGATCTCCGCGCAGTACTCCTCGAGCTCTTGCGCGTCGGACAGCGGGATGTCGGCGGAGAAGGCTACGAAGAAATCATGTCCGGGTATCCTGACCCGGAATATCTCCCCAAGCTGCTCGCGCAACATCGCCTGCGCCCGGGGGCTGAGCAGCAGACCCGTCAGCACGCCAGAGCTGACTCCGAGCTCCTCGTCCCAGTCCGGGTGCACGTAGCCCGCATCGCCGGCAAGGGGATAGAAGGTGAGCGGGATCTCGAGCCTCTCGACATTGGCGATCGCCCGGGCGAAAAGCTCCTCCTCGCCCAGCCCCCGGGCCTGTGCCTCGGCCCAGGTCACCGGCCGCGAGCCGCCACCGTCCTCCAGCGTCAACACCGCCACCAGCCGCGAATTCAACGCCCGCATTACCAGCGGTTCTCCTTCATGCCCGCCGGCCGCCCGGATGGATGGGTAGACCTTCGCCAGGAAGTCCTCTGACATGTCGTCCGCCTCCCCGTGCCTCGCTTGCCCTACTCCGTGCCTCCCCCGATCTCCTGCTCGGCCATGCGCAAGGCCTCCAGCGGGTCCGGAATGGCGCCACCCCCCGGTGCCGCCCGACACTCCGAGAGCACCTTGAGCACCGCCGCGAAAGCGGCCACGCGGCGATCGAGCACAGCCGCACGCTCGCGGCCGAAGCCTTCACCCGCCGACCGGGCCGCCTCGCGGATGCGGCGGCAGACCTCTTCCCGGGGAAGGGGGGTTGCCGCCTCGCCACTGGCACACGCCAGCATCACCGTGGTGGCGGCCGCCTGCTTGCCCGCCTGGTGAAGGCTGTGAACGCTCTCCGTCCGCACCGGCCAGGCCGCCCGCACCCCAAACCCCGCCGCCGCCAGTGCCTCCGCCAGGGCAGCCCACGCCGCAAGGCGGCGATGGGTGAACATCACCGTGAGCACTCCCCCCGGCCGCAGCACCCGCCGCGCCTCGCGAAAACAGGCGGTGATGCGTTCCCGATAGTGCTCGGCCGCCTGGCGCCCTGAGCCCGCGCGGCTGGGATTGGCCACCGCTTCGCGTTGCTTGTCGGTCAGCGAACCGGTGAACAACTCGGGGTAGACCTCCCCCAGGCTTCGCCGCAACCACACGTAATGGAAATCCGAAAGCTCGGCATACATGACGTTGTCGAAATAGGGAGGGTCAACGCATACCAGATGCGCCGCGGCGTCCCCCACCGCGGTCAGGCACGCGGCGTCGCCGTGGCTCACGGTTGATCGGCTACCCCTGGGCACGAGCTCGGCCAGCTCACGGTAGGCGGTCGCCACCTGCGAAACCGCCCAGGGAAGCAACCTGCGGGCGACGTCGATCTCGGCGTGGCTCCACTTGAAACTGAAATCGTGGCGGTCGAAAGTCCCCACCACTACCCCGCGTCCGCTGTGCCACCGGGCCATGCGCGAGTTGTAGTCCAGGGCCTTGTCCAGGGCGAGCGCAAGGTAGGTCGCAACCGCCCCGCCCTCCTCGCCTGCCAGCTGGGCTGTGAGCCGACGGAGGGCCCCGAGCGCCACGCCCATGGCCAGAAGCTGCCGGGGACTGAAGAAATGGGCCCAGCGGGTCATCCCGTAACGGAGGGGTTCCGCCGTCTTGTGCCCGGCCGGCACCTCTTCCAGGGGGAGGTCCAGTTCACCCGCCGCGAGGCGCCGGTCGAGCTCGCGCTCCGCCAGCTCCGCGGCAGCGGCTTCTTGCTCGGGGGGTGCCACGAACTGGAGCTTCCCTCCCCTTTTCAGGACCAGGGCGTAAAGCTGCTGGCCCATTCGCCCGGCACACGCTTCCCGCTTCAGGTAGGCCCCGTCAATGCGTTCACCCGTCCAGGGGGAGCGGGCCACGCCGCGCGCTACCGTGCCGGGCCCGGACTCCTCCGCGACCACCTCGAACCGGCCGTCCGGCAGCAGGCGGGCCGCCAAGGGGCGGGCACCACGGCGCAGCCACCAGTTGGGGGAAAGCGGAACCGGGCGACCCGTCCCGGGGCAGCGCACGGTACGCGCCCAGAGGTAGGCGTGCACGTCGGGACAGGGGTAGTACGATTCCAGCTCGCGGCGAACCTCTTCCGCCCAGGTCTCACCCCATCGCTCGATAGCCGTCGCCAGCTCCGGTCCGAAACGGGCCGGGTACTCAAGTGAAGCCCGCAGGATCACGCAGGCCACGGGGTTGAGCTCGTTGGCCCGCGTGGCGAGGCCGTAGCGGACCGCGCAGAAGGGGATGGAACCACCCCCGGCCATGGGGTCGACCACCAGTACCTCGTCCGACCCCCATGCCCGGGACACAAGCTCCCGCAACAGGGCAAGGTCCTCTTCCGGCGGGTGACGGCTGAAGGCACGCGGGTAGCCGTAGGGGTCAGACCCCAGGCGCTTTCCCCCCGAGGCCCGTAGTCGGGCCAAGGTGCCCACGGGGTCGCCGGTGATCCCCAGCAGACGAAGGAACCAGGCCCGGTAAGCGGCGGCGGATGCGAAATACCCTTCGGCGTCGGCCGGCAAAAGACTCGACAGCACCGCAGCGGCGCTGAGCACCAGCGGCCTTCGGGCCCACCACACGTGCAGCCGGTTCAGAGGAGGGTGCCGACCGGTGCTGTGCTCGCGGTGGCACTCGACGCCCACCTCGGTGGCGGGGAACCATTCGAGGATGAGGGGTCTTGGCAAAGTGGATGTCCTCCCGGCCCGGGGCTTCCTGAACCAACAGGCTTCTGCGTCTCGCGGGAGCAGTCCTCCGCGCGGCGGCAGGATTCCCATGGGTCCGGCCAGAAGGCACGCGGGAGAACAACCCGGGAGGACAGCCACCCATGACCTCAGACCCTGGTGTGGAGCGGGTGCGAGACCACCTGGCCCGTCACGGCCTGGGGGATCGGGTACGCGACCTGCCCCAAGACATCTCCACCGCCCCCCGGGCCGCCGCCGTCCTCGGGGTTGAGGTGGGGCAGATCGCCAAGACGTTGTGTTTCGTGAGCGGCCAGGGAGCGGTGCTGGTGGTAGCCGCGGGCGACGTCAGGGTGAGTCAGGGCAAGCTCAAGGCCGAGCTCGGCTGGACCGGCAAGGTCCGTCTGGCCGGACCTGAGGAGACCTTGCACCTGACCGGCTTCCGGCCCGGCGGCGTTTGCCCTTTCGCGGTAACGCTTCCCGTGTTGCTCGACCATAGCCTGACCCGCTATCCCGTCGTCTACCCCGCGGGGGGGTCGGCACGTGCCGCCGTCTCCCTCACCCCGGAGGAGTTGGCGCGGGTCACGGGAGGGCGTCCCTGCGCCGTTTCCGACCTCACGTCCACCTGACCGCGCCCAGCCGGACCCCGTAGTGCTCCGCCAGCCGTCCGGCGGCATCGGCCATCTCTTCCCCACTCCACCCGGGAGTGCCGAAGGAGTCCGCGGTCACCACCAGGCCTCCTGCACGCCGGGCGGCCTTCCACGTGGTCACCACCCTCCCGCGGTGCAGGACCACCGGTGCCACCACGCCCGCGCGACTCACCACCCGCTTCCGCCAGGCCGGATCCAGGAAGCGCCTACGGTCACGGTAAGCGAGGAGCAGCGGCTCGAAGGGACCGAGCAGGGCCATCGGAGGGCCGGCGGACCGAGCCGTTCCCGGGTACCGGTAGGCGGGTGCTCGGCAGCCCGCCAGCCGCGCCTCCTCCAGTCCCTTGCGTGCCCCCTCCACAACCGCGCGGGCCTCCGCGACGGTCAGACCCGACCACCAGACGAAGTCGGCCGGCGTCGCCGGGCCGTAGGCCCGGAAGTAACGGCGGAGGAGTTCGGCCCGCGCGACAAAAACGGCCTGGCCACGGGCGTCCCGCGCCACCGTGCCCGTGACCGGCAGCACCCGCGCCGCCAGGTCGTACCGGGGTCGTGCTCCCGCTCCCACCGGCACCACCAGCCCCCGGTAGTTCAGCTCCTTCAGGATGGCGTATGTCGCCACCCGGCGCGGATGCTCCAGGACCTCCAGCACCGCCCGCCTCAGCGGCTCCCGGGCCTCGAAGTTGTCCTCGAGCCGCTCCCATGTGCCTGCCCCAGCGGTCGAACCAGGCCGGGGCGGTGGCATTGAGAAAGAGCGCCGCCTCGGCCGCCGGCACCACGTGCAGGGTTCCCCGCATCGCCCAGATACGTACCAGTGAGCCTCCCGGCTCTAGCTCGCGCTCCAGGCTTCCCGGAACGTAACCCCGCAGGCGATGGAAGGCGGCCAGGCCGGGCGAGATTATGGGCTGACTCTGAATTCCTGCGAGATAGCCCGCCAACCCGGCCACGGGGCCCGGAGGTGCCGGCTCGACAAGGTGCTGGGCGGCGAGGACGAGTCGGGCACTCTCGCCGGGGTCAAGCGGCTTCCGCATCATGACGTGGCCACTCGCAGGTGGGCTACGGCGTTCAGCCGGAGCAGTCGCGGGCCGGTCGCCTCGTAGCGTACCTCGTTGATGCAGGCCGTCTCCTGGCCGAACTCCCAGAGGCTGGACATCTCCAGACCGAGCACCGAGCAGAGGTAGACCCGCAGGGGACCCCCGTGGGAGACGACGGCCACCTGCCCTTGCGGATGCCTCTTTACTATGGCCTCGAACGCCGTGAGCACCCGCTCGACGAAGCCGGCCACCGTCTCGCCTCCCGGCACCTGCACCGAGGACCAGTCGCGGTACCAGGTACGAACCTCGTCGGGGTAGCGCTCGATCACCTCAGCCCGGGTGAGTCCCTCCCATTCGCCGAAGTCCATCTCCCTCAGGGCCGGCAGGAGGATGACGTCGAGACCGCGCTCGCGGGCAAGCGGCTGGGCCGTCTGCCGGGCCCGGAGGAGGTCGCTGGCGTAGACGGCCTCGAGCCCGATCCCCTCAAGCGCCCGGACCACCCGCCGGGCCTGTTGCCGCCCCGTCGCGTTCAACGGCACGTCTCGCTGTCCCTGGTACCGCCGGTGGCAGTTCCAGTCCGTCTGCCCGTGCCGCACAAGGTAAAGCGTCGGCCCCACCGTCATGCGCAAACCACCGGGTATGAGCTCCTTCTCGACGGTACATTCCTTCGACGCTGAGAGGAATCCTCCCCTCAGCGGCTCCTGGGCAGCCTGAGGTGGCTTTCGTATCTGTGCCGGTCGAGGAGGTCGCCCCGCTCCACCGCCTCCTTGACCGCGCATCCGGGCGCGTGGGAGTGGCTGCAAGCGCGGAACTTGCAGGTCCTTCTTGCCAGTTCAAGGATCTCGGGAAACACCCCCTCGACAAGTTCATCCGCTTCCTAAAGCCCCAGCGACCGGATCCCCGGGGTGTCCACGAGGTAGCCTCCGTCCGGGGATCGTTGATGCTCCCCTTGGCAGCGGATGGCAAACCGCGCCTGGGCCTGGTGCCCGCCCTGGCCGGCTACCCGCTATGGGCGTACGCCGGATTCCTCGGGGAGCGGCTGATGGCCACCTTCGGTCATGGTATCCTGTCGGCGGTCTTGTTGACGGGAGCACGGGCCGGAGCTCGGGGGGCCGCCGCCGGCTACCTGGCGGCGGTGGGGCTGCACGGGCTGACCAACCTGGGAGCCTTGCTGGGTAAGATGCTCCTCATCGGCCCTTGCTCACACAGGTCACCGTGATCGGGGCCTTCGTCCTCCAGGTAGTGATCTTCCTGCACCGTACGTGCGACAGCTTCGCGGCATGCCTGTGCTCGAGCAGGGCCTGTTCCGCCGGCCACCGGAAAGGTAAGAGGTGAACACAACAGGGGACAGGCTCGGTGCCTGTCCCCCGGCGTTTTCCCTTCGTCGCCCGGATCTACCCTTTCAGCCTAACCTCAGCCGTGCGACCCAGCCAGGTGGTCACGCCCAGCAGGGCCGCCACCGTGAGCAAGAGCGCGATCCAGGGCGACTGCATCAGCCCGCCGACGATGAAGCCCACCGCGGCGATCCCCGCCGCCAGCAGCGCGTAAGGCAGCTGGGTGTACACATGGTCGATGTGGTTACAGGAAGCACCGGTCGACGAGAGGATGGTGGTGTCGGAGATCGGTGAGCAGTGGTCGCCGAACACGCCGCCGCCGAACACCCCTCCCACCACGGCCGGTATCGCCGCCCCGGTGGCGAAGGCCAGCGGCATGGCCACCGGCATCATGATGGCGAAGGTTCCCCACGAGGTTCCGGTGGAGAAGGAGATGAGCGCGCTGACTACAAACACCAGCATGGGCACCAGCCAGGGAACCAGCACCTGACCGACGGTGTTGGCCACGAACTCGCCCAGCCCTAGCCGGTCGGTTACCTCGCCGATCGACCAGGCGAGGATCAGGATGGCCAGCGCCGGGACCATCGCCTTGAAGCCCTGCACCATACCCTTGAGGCACTCCGCGGCAGTGGCCACCCGCCGCAGCACGTACCACAGGAAGGCCACGATGTTGGCGGTGATGGTGGCCCAGATGAGAGCGGTCGCCGCGTCGGCGTCGCCGATCGCCTCGACCAGTGTGGCCCCCTCGAACAGGCCTCCGGTGTACAAAAGGCCCAGCAGCATGATGCCCACCAGGGTCACGATGGGCACCACGAGGTCGGAGATGCTCCCGCGCGGTGACGCTTGCAGCACCAGGATGTCCTGGCCGGTGACCTCAGCGGGGTCGCCTCCGAGCACAGCCCCGGTGGTCCGGGCACGGTGCTCAGCCCGGGCCATTGGCCCGAAGTTGCGCGCGGTGACCGCGATGTAAAGCGCCAGCAGGATGGAGCCGATCGCGTAGAAGTTGAAGGGGATGGACGCCAGGAAAGTGCCGAAGGGACTGCCGCTGACGCCCGCCTTGTCAAACTCCGTGGCCACCAGGCCCATCATGTAGGCTGCCCAGGTGGACAGGGGTATGACGGTGCAGATGGGGGCGGCGGTGACGTCCACGAGGTACGCCAGCTTTTCCCGTGAAACCTTGAACTCGTCGGTGATCGGACGAACGACCGACCCCGAGGTGAGGCAGTCGAAGTAATCGTCGAAGAACAGGATGAGGCCCGCGAACCAGGCCGTCAGCCGCGCGCCCCGGGCGGAGCGCACCACCTTGCCGGCCCAGCGGCCGAACGCCTGAAAGCCCCCTGAGATCTGAATGAGACCGGTGGTGCCGCCCAGAAGACAGGTGAAGAGGATGACACGAGCGTGCCAGTCGTCAACCAGCTGGGCGACGAGGACCTCGGTCAGCTCCCTGAACGCCCCGAAGACGTTCCAGTCGCTATGGATGAAAAGGCCGGCCGCGACGCCCAGGAAGAGGGAGAGGATGACCTGTCGGGTAATAATGCACAGCGCGATGGCGATCAACGGCGGAAGCACGGACCAAATTCCGAATTCCAATATGGTACCCCCTTTACTGTTTTTTCAATCCAATTCTAGCCCCGTCCAGCCGGCACGTCAAGCAGGAAAGCCCTGGTGCTGGCATTTCGCTCCAACGCCCCGACGGGCCGGAGCCGGAAAATCGCTTGCCACGGAGCTCAAAACCGGATAGTATTATGACTGATGCACGGGGCGAGCGTCTTGGCCCCGAACGCCCACCGGGACAGGGGGGAAAAAGGAAAGACGTGATAACGACTTTGTTCGTGGGCAATCTGCCCTGGACGGTCACCGAAGCGGACCTACAGGCCGCGGTGGCCCAGTATACCCAGGTGGAGGTCATCTCCGCCCGCGTGCCCACCGACCGCGCCACGGGCAGGTCCCGCGGTTTCGGATTCATCGAGGTGCCGTCCGACCGGGCACAGGAAGTGATCCAGAAGCTGAACGGCTGCGAGTGGGAGGGCCGCACGCTCACCGTAAACGAGGCGAAGCCTCGCCAGCCGGCGACGCGTACCCGGCGTCCGCGCTAGTCACCGCTTTGAAGAGAAGAGCCCCGGCCTCAGGGTCGAGGTTCTTTTTCCTCAGGGACAGCGGTCCCGGGCACCGCCCAAGTCCCCGTTGCGGCCGCAGAGCACACAGCCGTGGCAAAGACGGGTCCGTCCGGAGAACACCTGCCTCAGAGTCTCGACGCTTTCCTCGCGGCAACCGGGCCGGCAGTGAACTACCAGGCGTTGTGGGGCGATGGTGATGAGGGCGCTGATGAGCAGGTCTTCCTGATTGACGCTGGAGCTACCGCCGGTGATGCAGTGCTCGAGGTACTCGTTGGTGATCACGTTCTCCCGCGAATCCATCAGGCGGAAGTCCCCTTCGGGACAGAGGACCGCGTGCACCACATCCAGCCGGGGGAGCTGCGTCTGGACGAACTGCCGCAGCAGGCCGATGAACTCGGCGTGCTCACGATCCAGCATCAGATCGTCGACCGCACGATCCACCGCTTCTTCCAATTCCTCCAGGTACTCCTTGAGCCTGAAGGTAACGAATCCCTCCACCACCACCCCACCGTGCTGTTCGAGGTATTCATGCAGCGCCCGCAGGATGCGGCCGCGCCGCACGGCCGCGACGACGGGAGTTCCTCCTTCATCACTCCCTTCTAGCCAGCGGCACGCCTGCCGGATGATCAGCTGCCGATCCTCGTTGTCGAGGTAACGGTAGTTCAGCCGAACAGCGCGGTCAAGGAGGGGAACCTGCCAGCACCGGGCGATCAGGTCGGTCAGCAACCCGGCAACACTGCGGCGTACACGTCCGACGCCGTCCTCTGCGGCTCGCACGTGGAAGAAGCAGTAATCGCCGGAACTGGATTCGTCGAGGGCCACGTCGTACCCGGACTGACGGAGGGCGGTGACCTCCCTTTGCAGTCGACGACGGAGGTCATCGGCGTAGCGGGCCGACCCGACGGTGAAGGAAGCGTAAGCCATCCTGCGAACCTCCACTCCTGCGATCGGGCCCCCCGCCGCTGCCGTCCTATTATATGTGAGGGCGGGCTTTTTATACGGTTTTGGCTCCTTGCATTGCCATTCGATTCCACCGGCCCGCGATCCGACGCGCGGCACGGGGACAGTCGGTGCTGGTGGTTGGCAGCGATGACCATGCGAGGCAGGCGATTTGCGCAGGAAATCCGTGCCGTAAGGCCTGGGAATAAAATGGTGGGCGGTACAGGGCTTGAACCTGTGACCCCCAGCTTGTCGAGCTGGTGCTCTCCCAGCTGAGCTAACCGCCCACGCGCATGAATCCTGGTGCCGGGAGCCGGACTCGAACCGGCACGGGCTTGGGCCCTGGGGATTTTAAGTCCCCCGCGTCTGCCAGTTCCGCCATCCCGGCCTGGTTGGTTTTCCTGTGGAGGCGACACCCGGATTCGAACCGGGGATAGCGGTTTTGCAGACCGCTGCCTTGCCACTTGGCTATGTCGCCTGGTTTCGCACCAATTGTACCGCAGAACGGCTCGGTTTTCAAGCGACGCCGCATGCGAACAGGGCCGGCTCGCGCCGGCCCCTCAACTTTCTGGAGCGGAAGACGGGATTTGAACCCGCGACCCTCGCCTTGGCAAGGCGATGCTCTACCACTGAGCCACTTCCGC
>DYFO01000045.1 GCA_020725145.1 Symbiobacterium thermophilum | reverse complement strand
GATAGTCCGAGGAGACAGCGCCGTGGGTTATGGTGCCGGACACCCGACACCCCCTGGGGCAGCGAAAGCTTCAGTCCCGGTTCAAGGCTTAGGCTTCGCTTGCAGCCGCCACACCGTGCCTCGCTTGGATGGACAGGAGACCAGCCATATCTCGGGATCGGTCTCACCGGAAGGCGCTCCCAGCGAACACCTGACCGCCGGGAGCAGAAGCGACTGCTTGAGGGCTCCACACATCTCGGGCGGCGGACGCCTATCCCACAGGAAGGTGTGGCCGAGCTCGTACTCGCACTTGCCGCGCCTTTCGACCATCACCACCTCCACCGGCAGCCGGACCCCTCTTGGAACCTCCTTCAACTCCCTTCCACCTCCGGTTGCGGGCTTCGGTGGGATCATCGCGTTATCCTCGTGAAGGTGAATCCTACGCGTGGGGCCAATTCCCCGGGTGATGAACACGGTCGACGAAGGCGAGATCTTCCCCCGCATCGGTACCGACGAGTCGGGCAAGGGCGACTACTTCGGCCCCCTGGTGGTGGCCGCGGTGCTGGTGGACAAGGACACCGCCGCGGAACTTTCCGAACTGGGCGTTCGCGACTGCAAGCGGCTCTCCGACAGCTCGGTCCGGGAACTTGCGCTCAAGGTGCGCCGTCTGGCACCGTGCGCGGTGGTGGCGGTGGGACCGGAGCGTTACAACGAGCTATACGGGCGCCTGCGGAATCTGAACCGCCTGCTCGGCTGGGCCCACGCCCGCGCCATTGAAAACCTCCTGGCCGACGGCGATTGTCATCTGGTGGTGA
Source organism: Symbiobacterium thermophilum (assembly GCA_020725145.1). Classification (GTDB taxonomy): domain Bacteria; phylum Bacillota; class Sulfobacillia; order UBA995; family UBA995; genus DYFO01. The sequence continues at coordinate 13,199 of DYFO01000045.1, read as the reverse complement.
CCGACCAGTTCGGCGATGAACGCTACGTCCTGGCGGCCCTCATGGAAAGGGGCAGGCAGGTGGAACTCCGGCAGTTTCCGGGAGCCGAGCGCGACCTGGCGGTGGCCGCCGCATCGGTAGTGGCCCGTGAGGACTTCCTGCGTCGCCTGGAGAAGCTGAGCCGGCAGGCCGGCCTGCCGCTGCCCAAAGGTGCCGGGCCTCAGGTGGAGCAGGCTGCGGTGGACGTGGTGCGCGGCGGCGGGCCTGACGCCCTGCGACGGGTGGCCAAGCTCCACTTCCGCACCACCGCCCGCGTCCTCGAGCTGGCCCGGCCGCGGTCCTAGTCCCCCCAGCACAAAAGACGCCCGCAGCTCTCGCACTTCACGGGGCGGCCCTGCCGGGCCTGCGCCACGAGAACCGGGGGAACGGCCACCCGGCAACCCCCGCAGATCCCCCGCGAAAGCCGCACCGCCGCCAGCCCTCCTCGCCGGGCGCGGATGCGATCGTACTCCGCCAGCAAGGCCGGTTCCAGCGACGCGGCGAGTTCCTGACGTCGGGCGGGCAGGGCGGCCAATGCCTCCCGTACTTCGGCAAGGCGCCGCGCATGCGCCTGCTCGGCCTCCGCGAGCGCCCGCCGCTGGGCGTCAAGCTCATCCTTCAACCTTTGGATGAGCGGCCCCAGCTGGTCAAGCTCCTCCATGGTCCGCAAGGCTCGATCGTCGAGATCGGACATGTTCTGCCGCATGAGCTCGATCTTCTTGCGCATCTGATCGAGCTCCTTTGCGCTGGCCACCTCTCCACTGTACAGCTTGCGCTCAAGCTCGGCCTGCTTGCGCTTGAGTTCCGCGACCTCTTTCTCGCTCCAGCCGACCTCGCGGCCGAGCCGGGCAAGCGTTTCCCGGTGCGCGTGGAGATGATCTTCGCCCGCCTTCACCCGTCTGCGCAGCTCCTCGAGCTCTTCCGCCGCTTCCAGCCTGGCCAGTTCCTGTTCCAGGGCCGCCTGCCGGGCGTCGATCTCCTGGAGCTCAAGCAGGAGGCCAAGGTCGCCTCCCTCCATGCCCTCACCTCCTCTCACGCTCGACACCGGTCAGAGGCTTCGCCGTCGCCATCTGACGTACCTCCAGCGAGGGCCACCGTGCGCGAAGGCGGGCGGCGATCGCCGGCACGAAGGCCGCCTCGCTGGGGGCGTGCCCCACGTCGACCATCGCCAGCCCGGCCAGGTCGGCGGCTACCGCCGTGCGGTGGTCCAGGTCTCCGGTGACCAGGACGTCGGCGCCTGCCGCCCGGGCCTCGCGCCACCTCGCTGCACCCGCCCCCGGCACCACCGCCACCCTGGTGACCGGCCGCCGGCGATCGCCGACTACCCGGACCTCGGAGACCGCCAGGCGCACGGCCGCCTCCGCGGCGAAGTCCTCGAGGGCGAGCGGGCGTGGGAGGTTGCCCAGCCTGCCGGGGCCGGTCACCGCGGGGCAGGGGTTGGCCAGCGGATAGAGGTCGTAGGCCACCTCCTCGTAAGGATGGGCGCGGCACATGGCCTCGACCGCCGCGGCGCACCTCTCTTCGGGCACGATCGTCTCCAGCCGCAGTTCCTCGACCTTCTCCAGTCGTCCGACGCGGCCGGCGTAGGGTTGCGCGCCTTCACGCGGCAGGAAGGTGCCGGTTCCCGCCGTCTGGAAAGTGCAGTGGCTGTAGCGACCTATCCAGCCGGCGCCGGCTTCCGCCAGCGCTTCGCGCACCGCCTCCTCGTGCCCCACCGGCACGAACACCACCAGCTTGAGGTAGCGCCGGCGGACGGCGGGCCCGAAAGGCCGCACCTCCTGAAGGCCCAGGGTTTGGGCCAGCAGGTCGGCCGGCCCGCCCTGGGCGTCAGCGAAGTCGGGGTGGACCACGAAGAGCGCCGCCCGTGCGCGTACGAGCGCCGCGACCACCCGTGCCGTCGGTTCGTCCTCGCGCAGGACGGCAGGGAACCGTCCCAGCAGGGGGTGGTGGGTGACCACCAGATCACCCTCACCTGCCTCCGCCAACACCTGCCGGTCTACTTCCAGTGCCACCAGCACCCGGCGCGTCTCCCACTCGGGGTCACCGAGCTCAAGACCCCCGCCGTCACCCGGCTCCGCCTGGGGAGCCAGTTCCTCAAGCACCCGCACCACGTCGCCTACCTTCACCGTCATCACCTCAACGTCAGCTCGCAAAGCGCCGCCACCAGCTGCTCCTCACGCCGCGCGGCCAAAGCGGCCCGGCGTCCGCGGGGACCGAGGGCGTGCGCGGCGGTTGCCGCCACCTGCCGCCGGTGTTCCCGCATGTCGGTAAGGCGGCGGGGCAACAAGGGATGCCGGGTCGCCAGCAGCAGGGGACCTGCCTTCAATAGCAGGCTGCGGGGGAGACGTCCGGCGGGCGTGAGGCGGAAGGCGTCGAGGGGGGGATAAGAGGTCAGGCCGTCGCCCGGCCCTCCCGGTTCCGCCACCAGGATGTCGTAGAGCCTGCCCCGGTCCAAGGCCAGGTGCTCGCGGACGACGCGGAAGCCGTGGCCCGCCAGCCACCCGCGCAGGCGAGAGGCACCGGTCATCGGCTGCAGGATCAGGCGGCCGACGCGACCGGGCGCGCGGGCGAGCATGGCGGTCACCGTCCCCGCGCCCAGGCCGGCGATCACCGCCACGTCCGCCTCCCCGGGCCGCACCGGTTCGAGGCCGTCTCCCAAGCGAAGCTCCACCCCGGTGACCCCCCACGCGGCCAGGCGTGCCCGCGCCCGCGCCAGCGGCCGCGGGCTCTTGTCGGTGGCGATCACGCCCGCGAAGCGGCCCGACCGCGCAAGCCAGGCGGCGAGCAGCCCGTGGTCGGCGCCCACGTCCACCACCACCGTTCCGGCGGGGATGAGGGAGGCCACTTCCCGCAGTCGGACGGGCAGTTCCATGGCGACACCTTCCTCGCGGTGGCCGTCCTTCTACGGTCCACCCGGCACTTCCTTTCCCCGGAGCCCCGGCAGGAATTATGCCCTTGCCGGCATAACCCTGGCGCGGAGGTGAGGCGCGGTGACTTCGGAAAGGGCCAGGGATGTGGAGCCCTTCGAGCGCGCCAGGCGGACCTACCTCGAGGTGCGCGCGGAAGCGGCGGTCCGGGCGCTTGAGCAGAACGGCTTTCGGGCACACCTTGTCCCGTCGGGGGAAGCGGCCGCCCGGGCGGTCCTGGAGATGATCGGCGAAGGTGCCTGCGTGGGACTGGGAGGAAGTCTCACGCTGCGGCAGCTGGGTCTGCCGGCACTGCTCGAGGCACGTGGCGTACGGATGGCACAGCACTGGAAGGCGGGGCTCAGCCCGGAGGAAGGGTTGCGGGTGCGCCGCGAGCAGCTGACGGCGGACGTCTTCCTCACCAGCGTGAACGCCGTCACCTTGCAGGGTGAACTCATCAGCGTGGACGGCATCGGCAACCGCGTGGCGGCTACCATCTTCGGGCCGGGTCGCGTGATCGTGGTTGCCGGTGCCAACAAGGTGGTGAGGGACGTCTCCGAGGGACTGGCGAGGGTCCGCAACGTGGCGGCGCCGATCAACGCGCTGCGACTGGGAGTGCCCACTCCGTGCGCGGAGCTCGGCTACTGCACCGACTGCCGGCGGCCCGAACGCATCTGCCGCGTGGTCACCATCATCGAGCGAAAGCCGGCGCTCACCGACCTCACCGTGCTGCTGGTCCCCGAAGAGCTCGGCATCTAGGGCCGCGGCCTGGCAGCAAACACCGGGAGGACCGCAGGAGCCGGGGCCGAATCCTCGCCGCAGAGGAAGGGGTAGCTCCCGATGCGGCGGATCGGTAGGGCGGTACTGGTGGCGTTGGCACTGGCCATCCTCCTGCAGCCGGCGCGTCCCGACGGCCACGAGGAGGCGTCGATGCCGGTGGCCCTGGCGGAGGAGGCGGTTCCGGGACCGCTGGCGGTGTACGCGCGTCTGTGGCAGGTCGACCCGGAGGACCCGGAGGGGCAAGCGTGGCTTCAAGCGGTGGCCGCCGGCGACGACGGTGCGGCCTATCACGCCTGCCTGGTGCTTGCCCGCTCGCCGGCCGGCAGTGCCGAGCACTACCGGCGGGCGCTTGCCCTGCGCTACGACCCCGGGGTGCAACTGGAACTGGCGCTAAGCCTTGAGAACGCGGGGGCCACCGCCGAGGCGCTCGAGGCCTGGTTGCGGATCCTGGGGCCCGGCGAGCCGCTCGAGGCCCTGCGGCGCCTGGAACCGGACGCGGTGGAACGCGCCCGCCAGCTGAACCGGCGGGGGCTTGCGGCGGAGGCCCTGGCCGAGGTGGCCGGAGTGTCCGGTGAGCAAGCCGCCCTGCAGCGGGCGACGGCCCTTGCCCGCCTCGGCCGCCACGCCGAGGCGCTCGATCATTTCCGGACCTGGCTGCGAGTCCATACCGACGACCACGCCACGCGGGTGGCGTACGCGGCCTCACTGGAGGCGGCGGGGCGGCAGGGCGATGCCGAACGCGAGTACCGGTCGGCAGGGGCGACCGGACGGCAGGGCTTGGGGAGGTTACTGGAGCGGGCCGGACGCCTGTCGGAGGCGGCCGCCGCCTACCTCGGCGCGCCGGAGCCCACCGCCCGCTGGCGTGGCGCGCTGCTGCTTGAACGGCTCGGTCGCCACGGCGAGGCGTTGGCCGTCTACGCCGAGTTGGCCGCGGGCTCAAGCCGCGTGGCCGGTGATGCCGCCTTCCGCGGGTTCACGGTCGCCCGTCGTCTGGGGCTGCCGGACGGGGCCTTTCGGGAGCTTGTGCCGCCCTCCTCGCACTGGGCATGGCGCCTGGGCGCCTGGACCTCGCCCCCGCTGGAGCCCGCGCTGCCCCCGGAGCAGCCGCGGGCGCTCGAGCTGGCTTCGCTTCTCCTCAGCGAGGCGGTGGCGTCGCCGCTTGGACCGTGGGAACTGGCCCGCATCGAAATCGAGGTCGCCCTTCCCCGCCTGAGCGATTCCCAGCTGCTGGCAGTCGGCCAGTGGTTTGTCGAGCACGGCCAGTACCACCAGGCCTGCCGCATCGGCATGGGGCTGCTTGGGCGCCTGCCCACGAAAGATGTCTACCGGCTGGCTTATCCGCTCGCCTACCGCGAACCGGTCACCGGGGCTGCCGCCGAGCTTGCGTTGGACCCTTTCCTGATCTGGGCGGTAATGCGCGAGGAAAGCCACTACCGACCCGACGCGCTGTCGCGGGCCGGAGCCCGGGGGTTGATGCAGGTCATGCCGGCGACCGGCAGCTGGCTGGCGTCGAAGATGGGGCTCGCCTACCGGGGTCCGGGCGATCTGTACTTCCCCGATCTGAGCGTGGCCATGGGCGCCTGGTATCTCCGCTACCTCCTGGATCGCCACGGGGGCTCGGAGGACCTGGCACTGGCGGCCTACAACGCCGGCGAAGGAAACGTACGTCGCTGGCTGTCCGACCCCATCTTCCGTGAGTCCCATGACTTCCCGGCAACCATCGCCTTCACCGAAACCCGCGAGTACCTCACCCGGGTGCTGGACAGCCGCCTGATATACCGCTGGCTGTATCCGGAGTTCAGCCTCCCAGCGCGTTGAGCAGGGCGTCTAGATCGGCCACCGTGTTGTAGAAGTGGGGGGAAACGCGCAGGCAGGGCCCACGCGCATCCACCACGATGCCGTCCTCGAGTAGCCGCTGCACCGTGCGCTCGGGTTCCTCTACCTCGATGAAGACGGCTCCCCCGCGTTCGGTGCGGTGAAGCGGCGAACGTAACGTCCACCCGCGGTCCAGGCACTCTCCGGTCAGGTAGTCGGTAAGCTCCCCCACCCGCTCGTGAATCGCCGGCACACCTGCCTCCAGGATGATCTCCAGCCCGGAATGGGCGGCGTAAATCGAGGGTATGGGCGGGGTGCCGGAGTGGAAACGCGCGGCGTCGGGGGCGAAATCCAGCTCCGGTGAAAAGGCGAAGGGGTCGGCGTGCGCCAGCCACCCCGTTATGGTGGGGTAAAGCGCCGGCTGCAGCTCGCGGCGCACGTACAGGAAAGCCGTGCCGGGCCCGCCGCACAACCACTTGAGGGCGCCGCCCACCGCGAAGTCCACCCCCAGCGCCCGCAGGTCAACGGGCATGATGCCTGCCGAGTGGTAGACGTCGACCAGCACGTAGGCTCCTTGCAGATGGGCCAGCTCCGCGATGGCGGCGACGTCCTGCACCGCGTGGGAGGCGTAAAGCACGTGCGACACCGCCACCAGCGCGGTGCGCTCGTCCACCAGTCGCTCGTACTCTTCGAGGGGGACGCGGATACCGTCGGGACCGGCAGCCCTCTCCAGGCGAACGGCCGGCGCCTTGGCCTGCCACTGGTAAAGCAGAGTGGGAAAGTCAAGCTCGGAGGTTACCACCCGCGGACGCGCGCGGTAATCCAGACAAGAGGCAACCGCCGACAGGGCGGTGGAGACGTTGGGGGTGATGGCGATCTCCTGCGCCGTCACCCCGAGCAGGCTGGCGAAAGCCTGCCGCAGCCGGTGCAGTTTGCGAAACCAGCGTTCCCAGGCGGCGCCGCCGTCCAGGGTCCACTCGTCGCAGAAAGCCTGGACCGCCGCCATCCCGGCCCGCGGCATCGCTCCCAGCGAGCAGCTGTTCAGGTACACCTTGCGTTCGAGGATGGGAAACTCGCTGCGGTAGGATATGAGTCGCTGCACCCCCGGGGTACCTCCTCCCGCCGGAAAACGGGGCCTGGGAAAGTGTCTCTCCCAGCCCCCGTTCGAGCTGTATCGGGCTTTTGTGAAGGTCAGCCGCGCTTTGCCTTGTTGATCTCTTCCGTGAGCGCGGGCACCACCTGAAACAGGTCGCCCACCACACCGTAGGTGCACACCTTGAAGATGGGCGCGTCCGGGTCGCGGTTGATGGCCACGATGATGTCCGAGGAGCTCATCCCCGCCAGGTGCTGGATGGCGCCGGAGATACCGCAGGCCACGTACACCTTGGGGGACACCGTCTTGCCGGTCTGCCCCACCTGGTGTGAGTACGGGATCCATCCGGCGTCCACCGCGGCGCGGGACGCCCCCACCGCCGCCCCCATCGCCCGGGCCAGGTCTTGAATGTACTTGAAGTTCTTGGGGTCGCCGAGGCCGCGGCCGCCGGAGACGATGATGTCGGCGTCCTCCAGGTTGACCGTCTCGACCTCTTCCCGCACGAACTGGAGCACCCGCGTGCGGACCGCCATGCGTGAGGGATCGAGCTCGTAACGCACGAGCTCACCCCGGCGGCCGGGCACGGGTTCGGCCTTCTTCATCACCCGCGGACGCACCGTCGCCATCTGCGGCCGCCGGTAACGGCAGTGGATGGTGGCCATGATGTTGCCGCCGAAGGCCGGACGCGTCTGAATGAGCAGGCGCTCCTCTTTTTGGATCTCAAGCCCCGTGCAGTCGGCGGTCAGGCCGGTCTTCAGCCGCGCGGCGATCCGCGGGGCCAACGAACGTCCGGTGGAGGTGGCGCCGAAGATGCACACCTCCGGCCGGTACTGGTTGACCAGATCGACGAAAACGCAGGTGTAGGCATCATCCCGGAAGTGCTCGAGCTCCGGGTGGTCGGCCAGGTACACCACATCCGCCCCGTATTCGAAAAGGATATGGACGTGGTCTTGCAGGCGGTGGCCGATGGCCACCGCGCACAGCGGGTCGCCAAGCGCATCGGCCAGCTTCCGTCCCTCTCCCAGGAGCTCGAAAACCACGGTGGAGAAGGCCCCTTCACGCTGCTCGGCGAAGACCCACACCCCGCGGGCGGCCTGTCTTGCCTCCTGTTTTTCCTCCTTGACCAGCAGGATGGCCTCATAGGGGCATTCGGACACGCAAGCCCCGCAGAAGTTGCAGCGGTCAAGGTCGATGGTCGCGCAGCCGTCCTCCATGGCGATCGCCCCGAAGGGGCACGCCGCCACGCACGCCTCGCAACCCACGCATTCCTCGCGTTTTACGCTTATCTCCGCCATCGGCGTCACCCCCTAGAGCACTCCTGCCTTGAGCAGCCGCTCCACCAGCGCCTGCACCTGCTCCTGTACGTCGCCCTGCAGCATCTCGCCGCTCGCCCGGACCTCGGGGGTGAACACCCGGATGACCTCGGTGGGCGAACCCCTCAGGCCGATCCGCTCGGGGTCGACTTCCAGGTCCTGCGCCGTCCACACCGTGATCTCCTGGCGCCTGGCCCGCATCAGTCCCTTCATGGAAGGCAGGCGCGGCTCGTTGATCTCCTTGACCACCGTGATCAAGGCCGGCAGGCCGGTCTCCACCACCTCGTAACCGCCTTCCACCATCCGCTCCACCCGGATGTAACCGGGACAAAGTTCGACGATGCGGCGGACGTAGGTGATATGCGGGATGTCGAGGTGCTCGGCGATCCCCGGCCCTACCTGGGCGGTGTCGCCGTCGATCGCCTGCTTGCCGCAGATGATGAGGTCGACGCCGCCGAGCTTGCGGATGCCCTCCGCCAGCGTGTACGAGGTGGCCAGGGTGTCCGAGCCGGCAAAGGCCCGGTCGGAGAGCAACACCGCATCGTCTGCCCCCATGGCGATCGCTTCCTTGAGCGACTCCTTCACCTGCGGGGGACCCATGCTGAGGATGGTGACCTTTCCGCCCAGCCGCTCGCGGATGCGGATGCCCTCCTCGATCGCGTAGGTGTCAAAGGGGTTGATGATGCTGGGGACGCCTTCTCGAACCAGCGTTTTGGTCTCAGGGTCGATCTTGACCTCGGTGGTGTCCGGCACCTGTTTCATGCACACGACCACGTTTAGCCCAGACAAGACCTGCCCTCCCTGAAGGTTGATGTGATCGGGGGCTTCCGCCACGCCGCTGGCCGTCATCCACCCGGAATTCGTACTTTCAACGACGATCCGGTTACTCCTGCACCGAACCCTCTGCAGCAGGGGTTTGACTGAAAGGTCGCACAACTGATGCGGTCCTTTCCCGGGGGAGGTAATCCCCGCCGAAGGTGGAAGAGACACCGGGGGAGACGGGCCATGATGGCGTGCCGCGGTTCGGTGCAGGGCGATTCCCGGCTCAAGCCCCCTCTGAAGTGGGCCGGAGGCAAGCGGTGGCTTTTGCCATACCTGCTACCGGTATGGCAACCGCACCGTCACCGCAGACTGGTGGAACCTTGTTGCGGCGGGCTGGCGGTCACCCTGGGGCTTTTGCCCCATCGCGCCCTGCTCAACGACATCAATCAGCATGCCATCAACTTCTACCGGTGGCTCAAGCAAGGCCTGTACATCACCTTGCCCATGGAGAACGATCCCGCCATGTACTGCCAGCACCGTAAGCGGTTCAACCACCTTGTGCTCTCCGGACAGGGCGCAAGTCGCGAGGCGGCGGAGCTCTTTTACTATCTCAACCGCACCTGCTACAACGGACTTTGCCGTTTCAACCGGTCCGGGGAGTTCAACGTGCCCTTCGGCCGTTACCGCCGAATCGGCTACACGCGCGATTTTTCACCCTACGCTGCGGTCCTCGCAGGGTGGGAATTCACCGCCGGAGACTTCGAGCACCTCGAGCTGGCTCCGGACGATTTCGTGTACGCCGACCCTCCCTATGACGTCGAGTTCACGAGCTATTCCCGCGAGGGTTTTGGGTGGGATGACCAGGTAAGACTGGCCAAGTGGCTGGCGCGCCATCCCGGTCCGGTCGTCCTATCCAACCAGGCCACTCCCCGTATCATCGAGCTCTATGAAGGACTCGGCTTCGCCCTAACTTACCTGGCGGGACCCCGCCGGATCAGTTGTAACGGCAACCGCAAACCCGCTGAAGAGGTGTTGGCCTACAGGGGGGTGTAAGTTTTTTCCCTGTGACACTAGAACAGGTTCTGCTCCAGACACCGTACCCGGTGTCCCACGTGTGCATGCGCATTCAACCGCTATCAGTAATGTCCTAGCAGTCCCCGCTCGCGTGCCACTTTTTCAAGTCTCGTGAAGAGCACCACGCCCGTCAGCAGGTAGAAGGCGCCCGTGCCGAGCAGTACGCCCAGTTCCGCCCGGTCGAGCTGCCACAGTCTGAGCCCCTTGACCATGACCCGGGTGAGCAGCCGCACTCCCAGGTTGAAGGGAAGGTAACGCGCAAGCGGCCAGGAATCAGGTGCCACGAGAAAAGCTACAAAAACGAACTGTAGTATCTGGAAGGCCGCTTCCACCCGCTTGTACACAAGGGCAAGCCCGCCGGCGAGGTAGCCGAAGCCGTAGGCGGGAACGATCGCCACCAAGACCAGAGGCAACACGCTAACGAGATCGATCCGGAGGCTGACCCCGGTGGTCACCGTGATCAGTCCCAGCAACAAGGCAACCACCAGGAGGTTGGCCAGCAGCCCGGCAAGCTGGTGGAAGGCGCTCACCCAGCGGAAGCCCACGGGACTGAGGTACAGCTTTTCCAAAGTGCCCGTTTGGGCTTCCTGAGTTATCCCCTGCGAGAGGTAGGCAAAGCCCAGCACCGCCAGCATCCAAACCACATAGCCCACCACGAGGCCCTCAATCTGAGAGCCAAAGAGGGTGGGTGCTGCCATGGCGCGCACCCCGGTGAACATGAGCAGGAACACGATGTACAGGCTGGCGATCATGGCCACCGTGTTGAACAAATAACGCCGCATGGTTATCGCCTGGCGCAGAAGTAGCGACCGGCATACCCGTCCCAGTTCCATCAGCACAGGTCCTCACCCCGCACCAGCTTTAAAAACGCCTGCTCGAGATCGGGTTCCTGCTGGCAGATCCCGTCTACCAAAAGGCCTTCCTCGCGGAAGAAATCGATCAGCGAGTAAAGCTCCCGGGAATCGGCCAGCACCACTTGCACCACCGTCCGCGGGCCCCGGGCGACGGTGGCCGCCGGCAAGCGTGACTTGAGCTTCTGTTCCGCCCGGTCGTCCAGACCGTCCTGGAGCGCCACCCGGTACGCCCGGGTGCGGAGTCGGCTGCGGCGGCGATTGCGTCGCGGCGGGCAGCGCCACCCGGTACGCCCGGGTGCGGAACAAAGAAAGCAGGTTCTCCACCGTATCGTGGGCCACGATGCGTCCTTGTCGGATCACGATCACCTGCCGGCACACGTCCTGCACCACGTCCATGTCGTGGCTGCTGAGAATGATGGTCCGCCGCTCCTCGGCCGCGAGTTCCTTGAGCAACCTCCGTAGGTCATAAGAGGTCTCCACATCCAGTCCCAGCGTCGGCTCGTCCAGGAAGACCACCGGGGTGCGCAGCGCGAGGGCGCAGGCGACTGCCACCTTCTGCCTGAGCCCGCCGGAGAGCTCCTGCACCGGTACGTCCGCGCGGTCGGACAGCCCGAACCGGTCCAGAAGACCGCGCATGTACGGCCGCTGCCGCGATACCGAGAGCCCGTGTAGACCGGTGAAGAACTCAAGGTTCTCACGTGCCGACAGCCGCCAGTACACGTTGCGGCTGCCCTCCAGCACCGCGCTCACCCGGCGGAGGACCTCCGACCATCGCGTGCGCGGGTCGTAGCCCATCACGCGGACGGAGCCGGCCGTGGGCGTCATCAGCCCGAGGATGCACTTGATGGTGGTGGTCTTGCCGGCCCCGTTGACGGTCAGGGAACAATCCGCAAACATATTATGGATGGAGCGGGTGGTGATTATAGGTCGGTGATGCAGTACTCCTGAGGCGCCAGGCAACCTGCCAGTCGTGTTGCCTGGTGCCTCAGGTTTCCCTTCCAGGAACCAGGTGTTCACTCCTCTGAACATTCGATTGCCGCCTCGGGCGTTCGCTCAGGTCTAGGAATTCGGCTGCCTGCCGCACCGCCGGTCGACCACGGACAGTGGGTTGTGAAAAACGAAGGCGGACCCGCCGCCCACCTACGCACGCCCCACAACGGCGCCGCGGGTACATCCGCCGCCCTTCTACTGCCCGGCCGCTTGCAAGCGGCACGCACTCAGAGCCCCAAAAGTATCCGCAGCCTGTCCTCCACCGCCGCCAGCATCTCGGAAGACACCGCGCCCAGTCGGCTCGTCAGCCGCTCCTTGGCGACCGACCGCACGTCTTCGCACTTGATGAAACTCTTCTGCTCCAGCCCACCCTCAGGCGGCTCCACCGGCACATGCCACGGTATTCCCTTTGCCCGAGTGGTCAGGGGAACCAGAACAACAAGTTCCGCAGGCCCACGGTTGAAGAGGTCAACCGAAACTACAAGCCCAGGCCGCTTACCTGCCTGCTCATGACCACGGGCCGGATCGAGATCCACCAGCCATACTTCTCCACGCAAAGGGGCCTTCACTGCGGCCCCTCCCCTTCCTCGGCACCCTCAGCTAGCACTGCATCCCAAACCCTTCGCTCTTCAAGCTCTTCCCGCCAAGCCCCGGGATCGCTTTGCAGCGCCGCGTAAGCCCGGTTGGCCTCCTCCAAGAAGAGCTTCCGCCGATACTCCTCCACCGCCCTGTCAACGATCTCCTGCATCGTTGCCCCGCACCGTTCCGACAGGCGCTTGAGGGTTTGCCAGGCAGCCTCGCTCACCCGAACTATCGCTGTCGACATGCGTATCACCTCCAAGACCAGTTTACAGTTTAGTTTACCCAAAGGCAAGCTGAGGGCAACACCAGGGCTCACGCCTGGCATGATAGATACGAATCCGGTGATGAGGAAGCCCACCGGGCCCTGCCCGGCGAGTGCCCCAAGTGCGGACGGAGACTACACGGCCACGGCTCGTACCGGCGCAAGATCGGGGTCAAGATCCGCAGGCTACGCTGTCCCAGGTGTCGCAGAACCCACGCCGTGCTCCCCAGTTTTCTGGCCCCCTACCGCCCCTGGCTGACGGCCCTCGCCGACCGGGCGTTCCGCCTCCGCCTCAAGCCGCGCTCGTGGCTTCAGGTGGCCGCCGCCATTCTGGAGGTCTCCCCACCATGCAGCGCTGGTTGCGCCGCATCCGCGACCTGGCAGACACCGCGGTGGCCATACTTTCCCGCGATGCCAGGCGGCTCGACCCCGAACTCGACCTGGACACCCTCCTGCGCCCCTTCACCGACCAGAAGCCGAAGCTCCTTGACGCCGCCGTCGCCGCCTTCTGGCTCGCCTGCCAGCGCCCCAACCCCGGCCAGGTGTTCCCCGCCGGCAAACCCTTGCCCGACCCGCTCACGCGGGTACCCCGGCGGCCCTGGAGGGCACCTATGTGCTGCGGACCTCGCTGACAGCCGACCGGTGCCCGCCGGAGCAGGTAGATGCCTACTACCGGCGGCTTGAGCACGCCGAGTGCGCCTTCCGGCACATCAAGAGCTACCTCAAGGTTCGCCCCATCTACCACTACCG
>DYFO01000004.1:66846-84830 GCA_020725145.1 Symbiobacterium thermophilum | reverse complement strand
TGGCGGCCGAGCCGTCGGGGAGGAATTTCTCCTCCCCGGGAGAATAGCTTTGGGCACGCACCCTGGTCCGGGGAGCCGGAGGTCGGAGGCTTCCGCGCCGGTCGGGCCTTTTTTGTGACACGCGGGCGGGCGTAATAAGCTGGCAGGGACGGCAAATAACATGAGCCGGAGGGGGTGAGACCGCCCATGGAGCCCAGGGGTTTTGGCCGCGAGGCGGACTCGGTGAGCAGCCTTAAGATCTCCGACGAGGTAGTGGCAACCATTGCCGGTATAGCCGCCACCGAAGTAGAAGGCGTGGCCGGCATGAGTGGGGGTCTGGTGGGTGGTATCACCGAGATGCTCGGCAAGAAGAGTTTCTCGCGGGGGGCGCGAGTGGAAGTAGGCGAGAAGGAAACGGCGATCGACCTCTACGTGGTGGTCGAGTACGGCGTGCGCATACCGGAGGTGGCGCAACGGGTGCAGGAGAACGTGAAGCGTGCCGTGGAGAGCATGACCGGGCTGGATGTGGTTCAAGTGAACGTGCACATCCAGGGGGTCGCCTTTCACCACGAGGCTAAGGACGAGGAGGTGAGGGTGCGCTGATGGGAGTGTTCGACCGCATAGTGCTGACGCTTTTCACGTTGAGCATCGCCCTTTTGTCGTCACTCCTGCTGGCCGTGGTGCTGGGGTGGACGTTTCCCCTCGACTACCTTCAGGCGAGCCTGGCAGACGCCAACGGACGGTGGCTGATGGGCGTGCTGGCGGCGGTCGCCCTTGTGGTGTCCGTCCGTTTCATCTACTACGGTCTGCACCGTCCCGCCCATCGGCGCTCCCTGGTGTACCACGGTCCGCTGGGGGACACCAGCATCTCGCTGGGTGCGGTGGAGAACCTCATCGGGAAGGTGGCGCGGCAGGTCAAGGGCGTCCGCGAGATCAAGCCCCGCGTGCGCCACGCCGGTGAGGGCATCGACGTCTTTCTGCGGGCGGTGGTCGGGTCGGAGGTGAGCGTGCCCGAGTGGACCGAGGAGCTCCAGCGGCAGCTCCGGACCTATGTCAAGACGGTGGTGGGGGCGGACGTCAAGGAGATCAAGGTCTTCGTCGACAACATTACCAGCGATGCCCGTCGGGCCCGCTTCGACTAAACCGGGGAGAGGTTGGCCGTGAGAAGGGAGACCGTTCGCGCCTGGAGTGAGTTGTTCGCCTTGCACCGGGGCAAGATCCTGGGTTGCCTCGGCGGCCTTGCTTTCGGGCTGCTGGTGATGACGGTGGGCCTGTTGTGGACGCTGTTCCTCGCGCTGTGCGTACTGGTCGGCTATTTGGTGGGCCGCCGGTTCGACGAAGGTAAGGAAGACCTCATCGACATGCTGGATCGGATTCTCCCTCCGGGATAGGGGCGGTTCGGTCCGCGCATCACCTATTGCCGGGTAAAGCTTCTTCCGTCCCGGGAGGCTTCCGACGTGCGGCGTAAGGCACGCGAGGTTGCGCTCAAGGTGCTCTTCCAAGTCGATGTGGGAGGGGCAGACCCGGCCGAGGCGCTGGCGCAGGTGCTCCAGCGTGACAAGCTGCCGTCGGCGGCGGAGGCCTTCGCGCGGGGATTGGTGGAGGGAACGCTGCGGGAGCTCGATTCCCTGGACCGGACGCTGGCGGCGCGCTCTCGGGAATGGAGGCCCGAGCGGATGGCGGCCGTCGACCGCAACATCCTACGTCTGGCCTGCTACGAAATGAGGCATTGCCCCGATGTGCCTCCGAGCGTGGCCATCAACGAAGCCGTGGAGCTTGCCAAGAAGTACAGCACCACCGAGGCGGCCAGGTTCATCAACGGTGTGCTGGGACAGCTGGCCCGAGGGAAGCCCCAAGATTCCTAGCCCCCTCGCGCTCCTCCCGTTTTTCTAAATCGCCTGAATTCCGTCCCGCCGGAGGAGATCGCGCGCCTTGCTAGAAGTGTAAGGCGTGCGTGGCTGGGACTGGACCCTTCGAGGGCTGGGACACCGTCCGGTGCCCCTACAAGCGCTTTGGGGGGTCTGTTTGCCTGTTAACAAGCCACGAGATGGGAGACCAGATCAGCATGTACCGGATCGTCGAACGTCGTGACCTCACTCCCGTCACAAAGCTGTTTCGGGTGGAGGCCCCGCTGGTGGCGCGCAAGGCACAGGCAGGCCAGTTCGTCATCGTCCGGGTTCGCGAGCAGGGAGAAAGGATACCGCTGACCATCGCGGCCTTCGATCGAGAGGCGGGAACCATCACCGTGGTGGTTCAAGAAGTTGGACTGACCAGTGCCCTGGTGTGCCGGCTGCAGGAAGGGGAGGGGTTCTTCGATTTCGTGGGACCGCTGGGCCGGCCGGCCGAGCCCTTGCTGGTAGGGGAAGGCAGGGTGGTTACCGTCGGCGGCGGCTTCGGTGTGGCTCCCGTGCTTCCCATCGCCGCCATCCTACGCGAGCGGGGAGTGCACGTCACATCGATCATCGGCGCCCGGACTCAGGACCTTCTGATCCTCGAGGAAGAGATGGCGGCAGTGTCCGACGAGCTTCTGGTGGCCACCGACGACGGGTCGCGGGGCACCCACGGCTTCGTGACCGACGTGCTCAGGCGCCTGATCGACGAAGGCTCCCGCATCGATCAGGTGATAGCCATAGGACCGATGGCCATGATGCGGGCGGTGGCCGAGGTCACCAGGGCCCCCGGCATCCCCACGCTTGTGAGCGTGGACCCGATCATGGTCGACGGTACCGGGATGTGCGGCGCTTGCCGGCTTACGGTAGCGGGCAAGGTGAAGTTCGCGTGCGTGGACGGACCGCTGTTCGACGCGCACCAGGTGGACTTCGACGAACAGCTGCGTCGTGGCAAGATGTATGCCGACGACGAAAAGCGCGCCTTGCACGCCTGGCGATGCGGAGGTGTCACGTGATGGCTGAGGAGAAGTTCCGGCCTGTCAAGCGACCGCGGGTACCCATGCCCGAGCAGGACCCCCGGGAACGCATCGGCAATTTCCGCGAGGTGCCCTTCGGCTATACCCCGGAGATGGCGGTTCAGGAAGCCGAACGCTGCCTGGGGTGCAAGACTCGGGAATGCGTGGCCGGCTGCCCGGTAGAAGTCGACATCCCCGGGATGGTCGCGCTCATACGCCAGGGCAAATTCATCGAGGCGTACCGCGTGGTGCGGCAGACCAACAGCCTGCCGGCGATCTGCGGCCGCGTCTGTCCCCAGGAAGAGCAATGCGAAGTGAGATGCCTGCTCGGAAAGAAGGGCGAACCGTTGGCCATCGGCCGGCTGGAGCGATTCGTGGCCGACTATGCCATGCAGCAAGGTCTGGCGGCGATCGAACGGCCGGCCTGCTCCAACGGTCGTGTCGCGATCGTCGGCTCCGGCCCCGCCGGGTTGACTGCCGCCGGTGATCTCGTGAAACTGGGATACCAGGTGACGATCTTCGAGGCCTTACATGCTCCGGGTGGAGTGCTCATGTACGGTATCCCCGAATTCCGGCTGCCGAAAGCTATTGTGCAGGCCGAGGTCGACCTGCTCCTCGCGATGGGCGTCAAGTTGTGCCTCAACGTGGTGGTGGGCCGCACCATAACCGTGGACGAGCTCGTGGCCGAGGGCTACCAGGCCGTGTTCCTGGGAACGGGGGCGGGGCTGCCGATGTTCATGGACATCCCGGGGGAGACGCTCAACGGCGTGTACTCGGCCAACGAGTTTCTGACCCGGACCAACCTCATGAAAGCCTACCTCTTTCCCGAGCACGACACCCCCATCAAGGTAGGCCGGCGGGTGGCGGTGGTGGGAGGCGGCAACGTGGCGATGGACGCCGTGCGCTGTGCCATCCGGCTGGGGGCGGAAGAGGGGATCATCGTCTACCGCCGTTCGGAGGCGGAGATGCCTGCCCGCAAGGAGGAGATCCACCATGCCGCCGATGAGGGGGTCATCTTCCGCACCCTCACCAACCCCGTCCGCATCGTAGGCGACGAGCGGGGCTGGGTGAAGGGCCTGGAGTGCATTCGAATGGAGCTGGGCGAGCCGGATGCTTCCGGACGCCGTCGCCCCATACCCATCCCCGGATCGGAGTTCATGATGGAGGTCGACACGGTGGTGATGGCCCTGGGCACCAGCCCCAACCCCATAATCCACCAGACCACGCCCGGACTTGAGGCCAACCGCCGGGGATGCATCGTTGCGGACGAGGAAACCGGTCTGACGACACGACCCGGGGTCTACGCAGGCGGTGATGCCGTCACCGGTGCCGCTACCGTGATCCTGGCGATGGGAGCCGGGAAGCGGGCGGCGGCGGCGATCCACCGCCAGCTGCAGGAAGGTTGACGCAGGACCGAAGCGGAGGAGGAGATCGGGTTGCCGGCCACGATTATCAGCGGCAAGGAAGTTGCCGCTCGGATTCGTAAGGAACTCGCGGGCAAGGTAGAGCACCTGCGTGCCAGAGGGGTGGTACCCGGACTGGGCGTGATCCTCGTAGGCGATGACCCAGCCTCTCACTCCTACGTACGGAGCAAGGAGAAGGCCTGCCGCGAGCTCGGATTGCATTCGGTCGTGCGCCGAATGCCCGCGGACGCGTCGCAGGCGGCCGTACTCGCCGAGGTGGAAGGCTTCAACCGCGATGATGCCATTCACGGTATCCTGGTGCAGTTGCCCCTGCCCGACCATATCGACGAGCGCGAGGTCATCAGGGCCATTCACCCGCACAAGGACGTCGACGGTTTTCACCCCGTGAACGTGGGCAACCTGCACATCGGAGAGAGGTGCTTCGTTCCCTGCACGCCGGCAGGGGTGATAGAGCTTCTCGATCACGCCGGAGTAGAGCTGAAGGGTCTGCACGCCGTGGTGGTGGGCCGCAGCAACATCGTGGGCAAGCCGGTATCCATGCTCTTGCTCGCCCGCCACGCGACGGTGACCATTTGTCATTCGCGAACCCGCGACCTGCCCTCCGTCACGCGTACCGCCGACGTGCTGGTGGCGGCGGTGGGCAAGCCGGAGATGGTCCGGGGCGACTGGGTCAAGCCCGGTGCCGTGGTCATCGATGTCGGGGTCAACCGGGTTGGCGACCGCCTGGTCGGAGACGTGGACTTCGCGGCCGTCTCCGAGGTCGCGGCGGCCATTACGCCGGTTCCGGGCGGGGTCGGGCCCATGACCATCACCATGTTGATTAAAAACGCCATTGAGGCGGCAGAACGTACGGTGGAGTGAGACTCCGCGTGAGGGCGTGACCGACGGCGGGGAGAAGCCCACCTGGCCCCGCAGCGGGGAGGCGGCAGCGTGACGAGACCGGTGGTGCTCACCGTGAGCGAGCTTACGCGCCGCATCCGGCACCGCCTGGAGGGGGACCCGGCGCTTGCCATGGTGTGGGTCCGCGGCGAGTTGAGCAACTGCCGCCTCCACACCTCGGGACACCTGTACTTCACGCTCAAAGACGCGCAATCCAGCTTGAGGTGCGTGATGTTCCGCAGCCAGGCCTCAGAGCTGGGTTTTCTTCCCGAGAACGGACTGGCCGCGGTGGTCAGGGGCCGTATCGGGCTGTACGAACGCGACGGCACCTACCAGTTGTACGTGGAGGAGATGACCCCGGAAGGAGTGGGGTCGCTTTTCCTGGCGATCGAGCAGCTCAAGCGTCGCCTGGAGGCCGAGGGGCTGTTCGACCGTGCCCGCAAGCGCAAGCTGCCGCTTTTGCCGCGGGCGGTGGGGGTGGTCACCTCACCGACGGGAGCGGTCTTGCGGGACATCATAACCGTCGGCAGGCGGCGCTTCCCCGGCATCCGCCTGGTGCTTGCCCCCGTACCGGTGCAGGGGGAGACGGCGCCCCCGGCGATCGCGCGGGGGATACGGCTGCTGGGCCGCCTTCCCGAAGTCGACGTTATCGTGCTGGCCCGCGGTGGCGGCTCCTTTGAGGAACTGGCGGCCTTCAACTCGGAGACGGTTGCGCGCGCGGTCCATGCCTGCCCGGTACCCGTGGTATCGGCGGTCGGGCATGAGACCGACTTCACCATCGCCGACCTGGTGGCCGACGTGCGCGCTCCCACTCCCTCCGCCGCGGCGGAGATGGTGGTGCCGGCGCGCTCCGAAGCCGTGCGCCACCTGAGTTCGCTTCTGGGGCGCGCGCGTGCCGCCGCGGTGGCGGGAACCGAGCGCAGGCGCCGGCGGCTGGGGTTGACGGCAGGTGCGACGGTGCTGGTGAGGGCTCCGGATCGCCTGGCGCGGCTGCGCCAGCAGTTGGACGACCTCGGCCGGATGCGCGAGGTCGCGCTGGCCCGTCACCTGGAACAGTCGAGAGCGGCCCTGGCCGCGCTCGGTGGCCGGCTGGACGGTCTGTCGCCTCTGGCCACACTGAAACGGGGATACAGCCTCTGCCGCAGGCTGCCGTCCGGCGAACTCGTCCGCTCGGTTGCCGGGCTGGCCCCCGGCGACGAGCTGGAGGTGCTGGTCGCCGACGGCGAGGCGGACTGCATCGTTCGCGCGGTACGGGAGCGCGACGTCGGAAGGGGAGGGCGGACGTGGTGACGAGCACCGGGCAGGCACGGCCCGACTTCGCCCGCTTCGAGCCGGCCTTGGAGCGGTTGGAGGCCATCGTACGCGAGCTGGAATCGGGGGAGTTGACCCTGGACCGCTCGCTGGCCTTGTTCGAGGAAGCGGTGGCCCTCGCCCGCGAGTGCGCCGCCATCCTTGACGCCGCCGAGCGGCGCATCGAGCTGCTGACCGAAGGGACCGACGGGGACGCGGTGGTCAGACCTCTGGATCTTCCCGATGATGAGGAGGCGTGAGCGGGGGGTGCGTCGCCTCGCACGGCTCGTCGCGGTGGTCGACGATGCGCTTGAGCGGTCGCTGCCGCCGGCAAGCGAACCTCCGGTAACGTTGCACCGCGCCATGCGCTACGCCACACTGGGGTCGGGGAAGCGCTTTCGCGGTTGCCTGGCGTTGGCCGCTGCCGAGAGCACCGGCGGTGACTGCTCGGTTGCCCTGCCCGCCGCGGTCGCGGTAGAACTGGTACATGCCTATTCGCTTGTCCACGATGACCTTCCGGCGATGGACGACGCCGCCGTGCGCCGCGGGCAGCCCAGCCTCCACGTAGCCTTCGGGGAGGCAACCGCGCTGCTGGCCGGCGACGCCCTGCTCACCCTGGCCTTCGAGGTCCTGGCCACCGCGGGGCCCCCTGAAGTGGCGGCCCGCTGTGTGGCCGAGCTGGCCAGGGCTGCCGGCTCGCGGGGGATGGTAGGAGGGCAGCAGTACGATACCGCGTCGGCGGCCCAAGCCAGACCGTCGTGGGAAGAGATCAGCCGGCTCAAGACCGGCTGCCTGTTCGTGGCGGCCGCCCGGTGCGGAGGACTGCTGGCCGGAGCCGACGCGCACGAGCTCGGCCTGCTGTCGGCTTGCGCCGGGGCGCTGGGAACGGCCTACCAGCTCCTGGACGATCTCAGGGACCGCGGAGAAGACGCCATCGCCGGAAGGCAAGACCCCCTCGGGGCGCTGGGCGAGGAAGGGGCACGCCAGAAGGCGGCAAGCCTGTTGGCGGCGGCACGCCGCGACGCGGGCGGGCTGGGCCCGCGGGCCGGCCTGCTGCTGGAGCTGGTGGACCGCGTGGCAGACGGGGGTAGATCCCCGGCATGAGTCCTGTACTTCTGGCGCCGCTGCTGGCGTGGACGCTGGCCCAGCTCACCAAGGTCGCACTGGCCATCATCAGGTTGCGGACGGTCCAGCTGCGCCTGTTCACGGCCACCGGGGGAATGCCCAGTTCGCACTCGGCGTTGGTGGCCGCTCTGACCACCGCCGTCGGCCTGCGCGAAGGTATCGCCAGCCCCTTGTTCGCCGTCGCGCTGGTATTCTCGCTGGTGGTCTTCTACGATGCGACCGGAGTTCGCCGGGCGGCCGGGGAACAGGCCGAGGTGTTGAACCAGATCTTGCAGGACCTTTACGCGGGCCGCGAGTTTCGCCCGGAAAGGTTGCGAGAGCTACTGGGGCATACGCCGGTTGAAGTGGTGGTCGGTGTGGCGCTCGGCATCACCGTGGCCTGGACGGTCTGCTGGAAGTACACGCCTGGCTGAGCCTCGAGTGGGAGGGGCGGCGCCGCGTGGCGCCGCCCCGGCTGTAATCGCCAAATCGCAGGGTCCTCAGAACAAGCCTCTGACCTTGCCCGTTTCCACGTCCACGTCTATGCGGCGATAGGCCGGGTCCGACGAGGTGCCGGGCATGAGGCTGATGGTTCCGGCCACCGGCACCACGAAGCCCGCCCCCTGGTAGGTCAGGATGTCTCGCACGAACAACCGCCACCCCTTCGGAACCCCCTTGAGCGCGGGGTTGTCGGACAAGCTGAGATGGGTCTTCACCATGCACGTTCCCAGCTTCTGCAGCTCGGGGTCCGTCTCCATGCGCTTGGCCTTCTCGAGGGCCTCGGGTGAGTAGTCCACCCCGTCGGCACCGTACACTCGCGTGGCGATGAGGTTGATCCGTTCGCGTAACGGGGTCTCCAGCTCGTACAGGAAGCGGAAGTCGCTTGGCTCGTTGGTGGCGTCGATCACCGCGTCGGCAAGTTCAAGGGCGCCTTCCCCGCCCAGCAGCCAGTGCTTCGAGAGGGCGACGCGGGCCCCGGCCGCCTCGGCCGCGCGCCGGATGGCCCGAATCTCGTTGTCGGTATCGGTATGGAAATGGTTGATGCAGACGACGGGGTTGACACCGGACTGCTTGATGATCTTGATGCAGTGGACCAGGTTCTCGCAACCCTTCTCCACCCACTCCACATGCTCCTCGGAGTAGGTGCGGTCGAGGGGCTTGCCGGGTACGGGGAGCGGAGCACCGCCGTGAGCCTTCAGCGCCCGGACGGTTGCCACCAGTACGGCGGCGTGGGGCTTGAGGCCCGACATGCGGCACTTGAGGTTCCAGAACTTCTCGAATCCTATGTCCGCGGCGAATCCCGACTCGGTTATGACGTAGTCGCCAAGCTTGAGAGCTACTCGATCGGCGATGATGGAGGACTGCCCGATGGCGATGTTGGCGAACGGGCCCGCGTGCACGAATACCGGCTGACCCTCGATGGTCTGGAGCAGGTTGGGGTTGAGGGCCTCGACCACCCAGGCCGTCATGGCGCCGTCGACTTCCAGGTCGCGGGTGGTAATGGGGTCGCCCTGGCGGTCGTAGGCTACCACGATGCGGCCCATCCGCTCGCGGAAGTCCTTGAGGTCCCTGGCCACCGCCAGGATGGCCATGACTTCCGAGGACACGGCGATGGCGAAGCCCGACTGCATGGGATAGCCGTCCATCTTTCCGCCCAGACCGATGACGATGTTGCGGAGTGCCTGCGCACAGAAGTCGATGATCCACTTCATCTCCACGTTGCGGGGGTCGATGTTCAGCCGCCTCAGGCCGCGCGCGCTGAGGAACTTGTCACCGTAGTTGGCCTCGTGCTGCATGCGAGAGGTCAGGGCCACCATGGCCAGGTTGTGGGCGTTCATGATGGCGTTGATGTCGCCGGTCAGCCCGAGGGAGAAGGGAGTCAGCGGGATGCACTGTGAAAGTCCTCCGCCTGCGGCCGACCCTTTCACGTTCATCGTCGGGCCCCCGGAGGGCTGCCTGATGGTGGCGATCACCCGTTTTCCGCGCTTGCCCATGCCCTGGGTGAGTCCCATGGTGGACGTGGACTTGCCCTCCCCCAGCGGGGTGGGGGTAATGGCGGTCACGTCGATGTACTTGCCGTCCGGCCGACCGGCCAGTCGCTCCAGCACGGCCTTGAAGTCGACCTTGGCGATGTAATGGCCGTGAGGAAGCAGTTCGCGGTTTTCCAGCCCAAGTTCGTCGGCAAGCTGGTAGACCGTCTTCATGTTCGCCTCGGCCGCCTCGGCGATCTGCCAGTCGGGATGCTTGGTTGGATCCAACGGCATGCGCTGTCCTCCTCGTTCTTTTGGTGTCTACTTCCGGAAGGCCCCGGAACCTCCGCCGGGTCCGGGACGCGACTTGTGCATTTCTACACAACCGGCGCGTGTCCTGCCCCCGTGATTTCTTGTCTGGTCTTTTGAACCCCGGCCGCGGGCAGCACGAACTGGTCCGCAATCCGGTGGCGGGCAGCTGGTGGGCGACGGGTGAGGAGCAGCTGCGCAGGGCACTTGAAGCGCAGAAACTGCAGCCAGAACCCTGACCCCTGGCCGGCGTGGTATGCAGATGAAACCCGCTCGAACAACACCTGGTGCCGACTCGACCGGCACCGACCGGCAGCTCTGGGATGCTCAGCGTCACGTCGAGGCGCACCTTCCCGTGCCTTTGGTTGCCGCCCACAAGGCGTTGTGCTATGATTAAAAGCACAGACGCCGGTCGCCGCCGGCGGCTGAATGTGATCACCAGGCGAGGTGGGTGGCGCAGTATCCCTAGTCGGTGCTACCATTCCTGAGGGCGGGGCTAAAAATCCGTCAAGGGCACATCGATGAAGTTCCTGGTGCTGGCTGCCGACGCCCAGTCGGGGGTTGGTGCTGGGAGTTAAGGAGGTGGGGCGATCTACAATGGCATGTAGGCGTGGACCCCGCCTCCGCGGAGGCCCAAGTGCGTGGAGTTTGGCTCTACGGCTTGGGGTTGAACCTGCATGCGGTGGCAACTGTGTGCAGCGTAGCCTGCCCTGAGCGGGCTGGGTGGATGGATCGAATGCCTCCTGAAACCCATCCTGCAAAAAGGGCTAAGGAATGGCCGGCGCTGTCGAGGAAAACTCCTAGGCTGTCGGGGAAGTTCGACCCGGGCAGGCCAGGGATTACAGTGTGGGCTAAGTGGCAATCTAGCCCTGCGTGCGGCGACGGCGCAGAACGGTCATAAAGGGAAACCGCCAGCCCGGCGACGGGCCGGTGACCGTTAGGGAAAGCCTGCTGGACCTCAAGCCACAATGTTTACCTGGCCGGTTGCCACCCACCCTGACGATGGTTATGCCCGTCCCGAGGTGACGGTATTGCGAAGCGGCAGGGAATCCAGAGGCGAGGCGGACCCTGAATGGCGACGCCTCGTCTATCTGCTGGCCCTTACTTTCGGCCTGGCGCTGGGGGTGACGGTGCTCGCCCAGCGCACCATGCGGCGGCTCACGCTGTGGTCGGGCTTCATGACCGTCATCATCATAGTGATGCTCGGGGTGGTCTTTGACGTGATCGGAGTGGCGGCAACCCGCGCGCAGGAACCGCCTTTTCTGGCCATGGCCTCCAAACGCCTCCCCGGGGCCAGGCATGCGCTGTACCTGGTGCGCAACGCCGACCGTGTTGCCACGATATGCTGCGACGTCGTTGGCGATATCGCGGGCACCCTGAGCGGGGCGGCGGGCTTTGCCATCGTGATCGGGCTTCTGGGTAGCCGCAGTGAGGAGGCCCTGGCGGGAGCGCTGACGGTGGCGAGCATCGCCTCATTCACGGTTCTGGGAAAAGCGCTCGGGAAGCGGGTCGCCATCCGTGAGGCCAACACCATCATTCGCTGCGTGGGCACCGCCCTGGACTGGGGCGGAAGACTCGCCGGGCGGAATCACGCGCGACGGCGAGAGGGCCGGCGGTCGCGCAATGGCAGGCGAAACGCGAGTTGACCAGGATCCTGGACCAGATAGACGACCCGGCGCAGTTGAAAGGGCTCTCTCTGCGGGAACTGGAACGGCTGGCCGCCGAGGTAAGAGCGGTGATCGTGGAGACGGTTTCCAGGACCGGGGGCCACCTTGCTCCCAACCTCGGGGTTGTCGAACTCACGCTTGCCCTCCACCGCGTCTTTGACAGCCCGCGGGATCGCATCATCTTCGACGTGGGGCACCAGACGTACACCCACAAGCTGGTCACCGGGCGGCGCGAGCAGTTTGGCACCCTTCGCCAGTACGGCGGGTTGTCCGGCTTTCCGCGTTTCGCGGAGTCCGTACACGATGCGTTGGAGACCGGTCACGCCAGCACCTCCATCTCGGCCGCCCTCGGCATCGCCAGGGCCCGTGACCTCCGGGGAGAGGACTACCGGGTGGTCGCCGTGATCGGGGATGGGGCCCTTACGGGTGGCCTCGCGCTTGAGGCGTTGAACCACGCCGGTCATGAGCAGGCCAGGTTGCTGGTGGTCCTTAACGACAACGAGCTTTCCTATGGACCCACCGTGGGGGGGTTGGCCGCACATCTATCACGGCTGCGGGCGCATCCGGCGTACTCGCGCGTTCGTTCCGACGTACGCGCATTGCTCAAGCGCTTTCCCGCCGGCCGCGCACTTGCCCGGCTGGCCGAGCGGCTCAAGGGAAGCGTGAAGTACCTCCTGGTTCCCGGCGTGCTCTTTGAGGAACTGGGTTTCAGGTATTTCGGTCCCATCGACGGGCACAACCTGGCCCTCCTGGAGGACATGCTGCGGTACGTGCGCGACATCGACGGCCCCGTGGTACTCCACGTGGTAACCCGCAAGGGCAAGGGCTACCCGCCTGCGGAAGCCAACCCCGATAAATTCCACGGCATCGGCCCCTTCGACCGCGAGACCGGCCGGCCGCGACAGTCGCCGGTCCCTACCTATACCGAGGTTTTCGGCCAGACTCTGCTCCGCCTGGCCCAGGCCGACCGGCGGGTTGTGGCCATCACCGCTGCCATGTGCGACAGCACCGGCCTCGGCCCGTTGGCCGCCGCCTTTCCCGAGCGCTGCTTCGACGTGGGCATCGCCGAGGGACACGCGGTCTGCTTTGCGGCCGGGCTGGCCGCGGGAGGCATGCGGCCGGTCGTGGCGATCTACTCGAGCTTCCTGCAGCGGGCCTACGATCAGATCCTCCACGATGTCGGCCTGCAACGCCTTCCGGTGGTGCTGGTGCTCGACCGCGGCGGCATCGTCGGCGAGGACGGGCCCACCCATCAGGGCATCTACGACTTCGCGTACCTCAGGAGCGTTCCCGGCCTGGTGATCATGTCGCCTCACGATGAGAACGAGCTGCAGCACATGCTGTTCACCGCCCTGAACCTCCCCGGCCCCTGTGCCATCCGTTTCCCCCGGGGTAAGGGTCTGGGCGTAGCCCTGGACCCTGACTTGCACGCGATACCGGTCGGAAAGGCACAGTGGCTCAGGCGCGGCCGGCACGGTCCGGGAGTGATCGCGGTGGGGAACATGGTGGAACCCGCGCTGCAGGCGGCCGAGATGCTGTCCCGAGAAGGCATAGAGATATCGGTGGTCAACGCCAGGTTCGTCAAGCCTCTGGACGTGGAGGCGGTGACGATGCTGGCCGACATGCACGGGGCCATACTGACGGTTGAGGAGCACGTGCTGCCCGGGGGCTTCGGCAGCGCGGTGGCCGAGAGCCTGGCCACCGCCGGGTTGACGGGGCAGACGGTTCTTAGCTGTCTGGCGCTTCCCGACGCGCCGCTCGTTCACGGTCCGGCCGCGCGGCTGCGGGCGGAAAACGGACTGACGCCCGATGCCATCGCAAAGCGGTGCCGGCACCTGGCCAGGGCCCTGCAGGCCGGAGGCATGCCGGCCGCCGCGCCCGCACGGGGACTGACCCCTCGTGACCGATAGGCGGCGGCTGGACTGCCTGCTTACCGAACGCGGTCTGGCACCCAGCCGGCAGCAGGCCTGCAAGGCGGTCCGCGAGGGAAGGGTGAAGGTGGACGGCCGGACGGCGCACAAGCCGGCGACCCGGGTGCCGACCGACGCGAACATCGAAGTCGCGACCCCTGAGGAGACGTTCGTCAGCTACGGTGGCCACAAGTTGTCGGCGGCCCTGGCCGCATTTGGGGTTCGCGTCCGAGGAAGGGTGTGCCTGGACGTGGGGGCCGGGACCGGCGGTTTCACCGACTGCCTGCTGCGCTCCGGTGCCGACCGCGTGTTCGCCGTGGACGTGGGCTCAGGTCAGCTCGACCCCGTGTTGCGGTCCGACCCCCGGGTCGAGGTTCGCGAAGGCGTCAACGCACGGCTGCTTGCCCCCAATGACTTCGAGCCGCGCCCCGACCTCGCGGTGGTCGATGTGTCCTTCATCTCGCTTCAGCTGGTGCTCCCGGCCCTGTCCGCGGTCTTGGGCGGCGATGGCCGTGTGGACGTGATCGCCCTGGTCAAGCCCCAGTTCGAAGCAGGTCGGGCCGAGGTGCGCAAGGGCTTCGTGCGGTCGACGGCGACGCACTGCCGGGTGCTGGAGCGGGTGGTCGAAGCCGCGCACAAGCTCGGGTTCGCTGCGGAGAGCGTCATCGTCTCCCCTCGGCGTGACCCCCGGAGCAACCGGGAATTCCTTCTTCACCTGCGTCGCCCGGGAGTGCACAGGTTGGATCGGCGGGCCATCATGCACGCGGTCATCACCGGATCACGGG
Source organism: Symbiobacterium thermophilum (assembly GCA_020725145.1). Taxonomy (GTDB): domain Bacteria; phylum Bacillota; class Sulfobacillia; order UBA995; family UBA995; genus DYFO01. The sequence goes on along the minus strand of DYFO01000004.1, from coordinate 70,608 downwards.
CGACGGATGAGGGCGGTAGGCGGAGGAGATGGTCGCCGAGCCCGCGAATACCGGGGGCATTCGGGGAGGGTAGAAATGAAGGTGGGGAGCGCTGACCGGCCACCGCGGCCGCTGCGGCAGGCAGTGGGGATCCTCGCCAACTTGGACAAGGCCGATGCCGGTGAAGTCGCCCGCAGGGTGGCAGCTTGGCTGGAGGAGCGAGGAGTCAAGGTCATGCTGACTCCCGAGCTGGCCAAAGCCATCGACCGGCCCGACCCGGTACTTCACCTGCCGGAGCAGGCGGACCTGGTGGATTTCCTCATAGTGCTCGGCGGAGACGGCTCCCTGCTCGGGGCGGCCCGCCGGGTGGCACCCAGTGAGCTGCCGCTACTGGGCGTGAACCTCGGACGGTTGGGCTTCCTCACCGAGGTGGAGCTTCCCGACCTTTTCGAGGTCTTGCCCTGTTTCCTCCGCGGCGAGTACGTAGTCGACCGGCGGGCGATGCTGGCGGTGGAATTGCTGCGGGCAGGCGGCTATGCCTGGCGGCGGCTGGCGCTGAACGAGGCCACGCTGAGCAAGGGGCCGTTCGCCAGACCGGTGGACATCCAGGTGCGGGCGGGCGGCCAACTGGTGGCCACCTACGCCGGAGACGGGGTGATCGTGGCCACCCCCACGGGATCGACCGCCTATGCGCTGTCCGCCGGCGGGCCCATCCTTCACCCCGAGATGCAGGCTTTGCTGATCACCCCGATCTGTCCCCACACGCTGTATGCCCGCACCGTGGTGGTCCCGGCCGACGAGCGCATTCGGGTCAGAGTGGCCGGTGAGCCGTGTGGCACCGTGCTCACCGTCGACGGCCAGGAGGGGATATCGCTCGAGGTGGAGGATGAGGTGGTCATCAACCTGGCGGCCGAGCGCACCACGCTGCTACGGCGTCCCGGATGGAGCTTTTATCGCGTGCTTGGAGCCAAGCTGCCCGAGGGAGGACTGCGCGACGGCGGGTAGGGGAGATGAGGAGGGTGCCTGGAATGAAGTTGCGACGCCAGATGAAAATCCTTGAGATCGTCAGGGAAAGGCCCATCCATACCCAGGACCAGCTGACGGCTGCCCTGCGCGAAAGCGGCATTCAGGTCACCCAGGCCACCGTTTCCCGCGACATCAAGGAACTGCGTCTGGTCAAGGTACCCGGCAACGATGGCGAATACCGTTACGCCCTACCGGAGGACCCCGCCGCCGTCAACCGGCTTGAACGCCTGCGGCGTTACCTGCAGGACTCGCTGGTCGGTATCGACTCCTCGGAGAACCTGCTGGTGGTCAGGACGCTCCCCGGGACGGCCAACGCCGTGGCTTCGGGCATCGACGGCCTGCGATGGCCGGAGGTGGTGGGCACTTTGGCCGGGGATGACACCATCCTCATAGTGTTGCGGGAGCGCGACCACGCCGCCGCCGTGGCGGCACGTCTCCAGGAGCTCGGGCGATAGGGGGCATGCGACTGCAAGCCATGCTGCGCGAGCTGTCGGTCGAGAATTTCGCCATCATCGAACGCTTGCGGCTTGAGCTGGAGCCGGGCCTCAACGTGTTGACGGGGGAGACGGGAGCCGGCAAGTCCATCCTCATCGACGCCGTGGAAGTGGCGCTGGGGGGTCGTGCCTCGGCCGAGTACATCCGGGCGGGCGCAGAACGCGCGGCGGTCGAGGTCGTCTTCGAGATGGACAGCTCGTCGCCGGTGTGGCCGGTCCTCGAGCGATTGGGAATCGATGTGGGAGACGACGGCCTGCTCGTGCTGACCCGCGAGGTGAGCCGTGGTGGGCGTAACACCGGACGCGTCAACGGCAGGGTCGTTAGTGTGGGAATGCTTCGCGAGCTCACCCAGCACCTCGTGGACCTGCACGGGCAGCACGAACACCAGTCACTTCTGCGGCCCGAGAGGCATCTTGACTTCCTCGACGCCTACGGCGGCCAGGAGGTGATGGAGCTCAGACGTCGCGTTGAGCAACTGCACGCGCGACGTCGACAGTTGCAGGCAGAGTTGCAGGCGCTTGCCGGCGATGAGGCCCAGCGTGAGAGGCACCTGGACTTGCTGCGCTTTCAGATCCGGGAGATCGCCGACGCCAACTTACGCCCGGAAGAAGAGGCCGAACTGGCGGAGGCCAGACGGATCCTGGGCAGCGTGGAGAAGCTTCGCGAGACCGTGGGACAGGCGTACACCCTGCTGTGCGAGGGCGGGGCCGACGGGTCCGGACTGGCGGACGGACTCGGACGGGTGCTGGCTGCCGTGGGCGAGGCTTCCCGCATCGACCCGGCGCTGGGACCGGCCCGTGACGCGCTGGAGGGCATGGGTTACCAGTTGCGGGATCTGGCCCGCGATCTCCGCCGCTACCTTGAGGGTCTTGCCTCCGATCCTGTGCGCCTGGAGGAGATCGAGCGCCGGATCGATTTCCTGAACACCCTTAAACGTAAGTACGGCCCCACGCTCGAAGACGTGCTGGCTTTCGCCCGGCAGGCGGCCGCGGAGCTCGCACGCATCGAGGGCGGAGAGGCGGCCGCGCGGGAGATGGAACGCGAACTGGCAGGGGTGCGGGCAGAGCTGGGCGAGGTGGCGGCGGTGCTATCCACACTCCGGGCCTGCGTTGCCAGGGAGCTCGAAACACGGGTGGAAACGGAGCTGCGCGATCTCGGAATGGATCCGGTTTGCTTCCGCGTCACCCTCGAGCAAGAGGAGGACGACGGCGGTGTTCCGGTAGGCGACACGCTACTTGCCTGCGGCCCCCGGGGCGTCGACCGCGTTGAGTTCTTGTTCTCTCCCAACCCCGGCGAACCCCCCCGACCTCTGGCACGCATCGCGTCGGGGGGCGAGTTGTCACGGGTGATGCTGGCGCTCAAGGCCATCGTCGCCGAGGCTGACGCAGTGCCCACCGTTATATTCGACGAGGTGGACTCGGGAGTCGGGGGTAGCGCGGCCGCGGCGGTGGGCCAAAAGCTCTCGCTTGTGGCCGCAAGACGTCAGGTGCTCTGCGTGACCCACCTTGCCCCCATTGGATGCCTTGCCGACGCGCACTTCCTGATCACCAAGGCGGTGCGCGGTGGACGCACGGTGACGGCGGTCGAGCGCCTGTGCTTTGCCGACCGGGTGCGCGAGATAGCACGCATGCTGGCCGGTTCACAACTCTCCGAACTTACCCTCCGGCATGCCGAGGAAATGCTCCAGGCCGCCGTGCGGTGGAAGGACGAGGAGCGGGTCAGCCGCCTGCCGCGAGGTACTCCCGGGTCAGCGCCAGGTATGCTTCCAGACCCTGTGCCGTGAGTTCGCGGGCCGACGCGCTGAGTTCCTTCTTGACGACCGCCGGAGAGCCGGCCGCCAGGTGCCCGTCGGGGATCACCGTGTGTTCGGTGACCACCGATCCGGCGGCGACGATCGCTCCTGCCCCCACCACCGCCCGCTCCATCACCACCGCCCGCATGCCGACCAGCGCTCCGGCCTTTACCGTGCAGCCGTGCAGTACGGCGCCGTGAGCGATGGTGGCCCGCTCGCCGATGGTCACGTCGTTGCCGGGGAAGGAATGCACAACGCAGTTGTCCTGAACGTTGGCCTCGCGTCCCACACGGATGGCACCGAGGTCGCCCCGAAGTACGGCTCCGAACCAGACGCTGGCCCCTTCCTCCACCGTCACGTCGCCCACGAGCGTGGCATTGGCGGCCACGAAGGCGCCGGGGTGGACTTGAGGACGCTTGCCCCTGAAATCACAGATCATAGGTGCTAACGGCTTCTCCTTTCCTGCGGGC
>DYFO01000004.1:0-66746 GCA_020725145.1 Symbiobacterium thermophilum | reverse complement strand
GGCTCTCTCCCCCGCTGAACGCCCAGGTGTTCGCGTCAACCGAAGGATTCGCCGCCGGGCTTGCCGTCACCTACGAATTGCATGCTATCGATCCCATGCGTGCGCACCCGGCCGCATGGCTGTGCTGCCAGCTAAGGACTTCGGCAATCGCGGATAAAAGGTCGCGGCCGCGGAGAGGTTAACAAGGCCTTTAGCTGCGCGTTTATTCCCAGGAGGTGAGCTCGGGATGCATCTTTCGCCCAGCAGACGACGACAGGCGGCCGGGATCGCCCTTGCCCTCCTTGTAGTGGCCGTCACCCTCAGTCCATCGTGGCGCGCCTACAGCACGTTTCCCCGCTACCTGCAAGCGTTCGAGGGGCACGCCGAGGATCTGCTCTTCGGGCTGCCTTTCAAGCTATATCTTTCGGCCGATCGTCCGGGGCTCCAGATCGACGGGCGGGCGATGGGACCGCGTTTTGGTCCCATCGACGGCAGGCGGCCTTTCAGGATCGGCGCCGCGACTGCGGGCAACTACAACGTGGTGCTATCCCTCTTCGGCGTCATACCCGTGCGCCACATGGCTCTTGAAGTCCTTCCGGGCTTGGAACTGGTGCCGGGAGGGCAGTCCATCGGGATCATCCTTCGCGCCGAAGGCATCCTGGTGGCAGGATACCGCGGCGTGCTCACTCCTTCGGGTACGACGGCGAACCCGGGCCAAGACGCCGGCGTTTTGCCCGGGGACCTCATCGTGGCAGTCGACGGACAGCCGGTGTTGTGTGAGGACGAGCTGGCCGAACTGGTCGACCGGGCAGGAAAGCGCGGTAGCCCCGTGTTGCTGGGGATCAGGCGCAACGGCCGTGCGGTAAGCCTGGAAGTGATGCCAGCTCCCGAGCGCCATAGCGGTATGCATCGACTCGGACTCGTCGTCAGGGATGGAACCGCCGGGGTCGGCACCCTTACTTTCTACCACCCGCAGACGAACGTATTCGCGGCGCTGGGGCACGTGGTCACCGACCTCGACACCAACCGCCCGGTGGACATCCGCGACGGAACGATCGTGGATGCCGTGGTGGCGCGCATCCGGCAGGGCAGGCGGGGGTATCCGGGCGAAAAGGTGGGTCAGCTGCGCCCTGACTCCGGGTCGACGCTCGGCGTTATCGAACGCAACACACCCTTTGGCATAGTGGGGCGGCTTGTGGGCCCGCTTCCCGCAGGGGTCTATGATACCCCTGTCCCTTTAGGCCTGGCACACCAGGTGCGGCGAGGGCCGGCCGAGTTGCTCACCGTCGTCGAGGGTAACCTGGTCGAGAGCTTCGAGATAGAGATCACACGGGTCGACTTACGGCAGCAGCAACCGACCCCCAGAGGGATGACCGTTCGAGTGACCGATCGAAGACTGCTGGGACGGACCGGCGGCATCGTGCAGGGTATGAGCGGAAGCCCCATAATCCAGCAAGGAAAACTGGTGGGAGCGGTCACGCACGTGTTCATAACCGACCCCACCCGAGGTTACGCGGTATTCGCCGAATGGATGGCCAAGGAGTCGGGGCTGGTAGGACGCGGTGCCTCCACCGGCCAGAGGGGCATTACGCTGCTCAGGGAAGCCCGGGTTGCCTTGTCGCAGATGGTCAAAAGCCGTTGATCGGGGAAGCCGGCTTGCCCCCGGCCCGCAGGAGGAATATGGCAGCGGACCGTAGAAGCCCACCCCCACTTCGTCCCAGAGGGGAGGGTCTGGCGCCCGTGGCAGAATCCGGTACACCTATCAGGGTGATGGTCGCCGACGACAACCGCGAGTTCTGTGAGGTTCTGCGGACCTACATCGAGGGACAGCAGGATATGGAACTGGTGGGAGTGGCGCACAACGGCACCGAAGTACTCGAGCAGCTGGACCGCAAGCTACCCAACGTCATCATCCTCGATATCATCATGCCTCATCTCGACGGCATCGGCGTGCTCGAGCGGCTCGTATCGCTGAACCTTCCACAACGCCCGAAGGTGATCGTCCTCACCGCTATCGGTCAGGAGAGCATCACGCAGCGAATGGTTGAGCTGGGAGCGGATTACTACATCCTCAAGCCCTTCAGCCTGGAAGTGCTGGCCAACCGCGTCAGACAGCTGGCAAACAGCGCTCCGCGTTCCGGCGTCAGGCAGGTTCGCGCCAAGAGCATGGACATGGAGGTTACCAGCATCATCCATGAGATCGGAGTCCCCGCCCACATCAAGGGTTACATGTATCTGCGCGAGGCCATCCTGATGGTCATCGAACGCATTGACCTCCTGGGGGCGATCACCAAGGAGCTTTATCCTTCGATCGCCATGAAGTTCAAGACCACGCCCAGCCGTGTGGAAAGGGCCATCCGCCACGCCATCGAGGTGGCCTGGAGCCGCGGCAATCTAGAAGTGATCAACAACCTCTTCGGTTACACGGTCAACCTCGAACGCGGCAAGCCGACCAATTCCGAATTCATCGCCATGGTCGCGGACAAGCTCCGGATTGAGCTGAAGGCAAGCTGACGCTTGCCGGTTCTTCTCGTCCCTCGGCGGTTTGGCCTGGGTCGCCGCTGCGGATAATAGATGCCGGGGACCCTGGCCATGACCGTACGGGGAGTCGCCCGTCACGATCCGCGGACGAAAGACCTCGTCCGGCGGTTGCGGGCCGGCTACATAGCCGTCATCGACCATCCAGACCTTGACGAGCTTGCGGCACGATCGCTGGTGCGTTCGGGGGTCCGGGCGGTCCTCAACCTTTCCCCCTGCGTGACCGGCCGGTACCCCAACCTCGGCCCGCAGGTCCTGCTGGACGCAGGGGTCGTGGTTCTCGATGATCTGCGGGCGTCCGACGGGCAGCCGCTTGACGGCGCCACCCTTGACGGCCGCCGCGTGGAGATCAGGGATGAGACCGTGTTGTCGGCGGGAAGGCCGGTAGCCTACGGGCGTCTTCTAACCCGCAGGCAACTGGAGTCGAGCCTCCACGCAGCCCGGTCGAACCTTGAGCGCGAGCTGGAACGCTTTATCGAGAACACCATGCGCCACGCACTACGCGAGAAAGAGCTGGTGTTGGGCGGATTGGCGATTCCCCGTTGCCGCACCAGGATGCACGGAAAGCATGTGCTGGTGGTCGTCAGGGGACGGGGCTACCGTGAAGATCTGGCGGCCATTCGCCCGTACGTGGACGACCTGCGTCCCGTCCTGATGGGGGTGGACGGCGGCGCAGACGCGTTGCTGGAGGCGGGTTACCGGCCCGACCTCATCGTGGGCGACATGGACAGCGTCAGCGACGCGGCGCTCAGATCGGGAGCCGAGCTGATCGTGCATGCCTACTCCAACGGAAGGGCACCGGGCCTTGACCGCATACGAGCCCTCGGACTGGATGCCGCGATCTTCGCCGCTCCGGGCACCAGTGAGGACATCGCGCTGCTCCTGGCCTACGAACACGGAGCTTCCCTCATCGTGGCCGTGGGCACACATTCCAACATCATCGACTTCCTGGAGAAGGGACGACCCGGCATGGCCAGCACCTTCCTGGTGCGTTCGCGCGTGGGTCCCATCCTGGTGGACGCGCGGGGGGTAAGTCAGCTGTACCCGCGCAGGCTGCGTCCGGTGTACGTGGCGCATCTTCTGCTGGCGGCAATGGTGCCGATCGCCGTGCTGACGAGTCTTTCGGCAAGCGCGCGAGCCTACCTCCGGCTGCTCCTGCTCGAACTGAGACTGCGGATGGGGGTCTGAGAGGTCACACCCAAGTGGGCCTTGACATGCGCTATCTGGTGATAACCCTCGTGGCCGTCTTCTTGGCGCTGGGCCTCGGCATGCTGGCGGGCGGGGCGGTGATGGGCGAGGGGGGACTGGCAGGTCGGCACGACGCACTCGTCGCCCACCTTGAGGCCGAGTTCGAGAGGTTGCGGTCCGAGAGCCGCCGCCAACGCGTGGAGGCCGAGACACTGCGCGCGGAGCTGGAGGATGCGCGCAGGGCGCTGGCCGCGGTGATCCCGGCGGCGGTGGCGGGTCGGCTGCGCGGACAGCGGGTGGCGATCGTATGCACCGCCGCCGCCGACCCGCCCGGCGAACTGACAGGGGTGCTGGAGGCTGCCGGTGCCGAATTGGTAGCGTTCATCTGCGTCAGCGTCGATCTCGAACCCGAGGTGCTGGCGCGCCGGGTGGCCGAAGCGCTGGCCTCCTCCGACCGCCCGCCGGCCACCCTGGCCGACGCGATCGCGGAGGCACTTTCGGTGCCCGAGCAGTTCGGCTTGCTCGAGCATCTTGCACAGGCCGGCTTGATGCGCCTGGCCGGCGGACGCTCCGTCCGTCCTACGGCGGTGCTGGTGCTGGGGGGAACGGGGTCGGGCGCGCGAACAACTTCCACCGATCTCGATCTGCCACTGGCCACACGCCTGCGGGAGGCGGGCTTGCATGTGGTGTGGGCCGCAGCCGGCGGCGACGCCGATCCGTGCCTTGAGAACATCCCCTGCACGCGAAGGCTCGGCGACCCCACGGGGATGGTAAGCCTCGTCTACCTGCTGGCAGGCGAAGCAGATCCGCTCCTCGACCACCATGGCGCAGGCGGCAAGGGGTCATGAACGGCCCGAGACCGGTCAGCGCGCTGGTGCCTGCCCACAACGAGGAACTACAGGTGGGCGAGACGGTGCGTGCGCTGCTTGGGATGCCGGAAGTGTCGGAGGTGGTGGTGGTCGACGACGGCTCGGTAGACGGCACGGCACACGAAGCCCGGAGGGCCGGGGCGAAGGTGCTCAGACTGGAGCGAAATGTCGGCAAGGGCGGCGCCATCGAGGCCGGACTTACCCTCACGCGAGGTGACGTGCTGCTGCTGGTCGATGCGGATCTGGGTCGGGAGGCGGCAAAGACCGGTGGGCTGCTGGCCCCCCTGCTGGCGCGGGAAGCCGACCTGGCGGTGGCCATCATCCCTTCTCCCCCACGCGCTCCCGGGTTCGGCCTTGTGAAGGCGATCGCCCACTGGGGGGTGCGGTTGCTGGGCCGACGCGTCCTGGTGGCGCCGCTTTCGGGACAGCGGGCCGTCAGTCGTCGTGCCCTGGAAGCACTGCTTCCGCTGGCACCGGGCTTCGGTGTGGAGGTGGCCATGTCGCTCGGCGCCCTGCGCCGCGGGTTTACCATCCGGGAGATCCCCACCGACATCCGTCACCGTCCGAGCGGCCGCGACCTCGGCGGCATGCTACACCGTTTGCGGCAGCTTCGCGACGTGCTCGTTGTGCTCCTGACAGGGTGGTGGCGGTGAGGGAGGCGGCAGCCTCACTTGTAGCCGTCGTGGTGGCCGCCGCGGCCGCCGCGTGGCTTGTCGACCCGCTGACACGGCTCGCGAGCACCAAAGGTCTGGCTTCAACCAACTACTCGGGCCGTTCGAGCCCGCGTTCTCTTGGACTGGTGGTGTTCGCCAGCTATCTCGCGGGGGCGGCGGTCCGGGCGTTGGCCGGGGGAGGTCAGGCGCAGCTGCCCTACTTGGCTGTAGTTGGGGGCATGGGGCTGTTGGGACTGGCCGACGACGTCTTGGGAGAAGGCGAACACGGAGGACTGCGCGCACACGCTCGGGCGCTTGTGCGCGGGAGAACACTCACCTCCGGAGGGCTCAAGGCGGTGGGGGGAGCAATGGTCGCCCTCACGCTGACCTCCGCCGATCGTGGATGGGCGGCGGTATTTGACGTGGGCTTGGTGGCACTGGGTGCCAACGCGGTCAACCTCTTCGACGTCCGTCCGGGACGGGCCCTCAAGTTCTTCTGGTTCACCGTGGCGGTGTCGGCACTGGTCGGGACGAACGGGCCCGAGATGTGGACCTTTGCGCCCCTGCTGGTGGTTTCGGTGATGGTGGCGCGGTGGGACCTGAGAGCGGAGGCGATGTTGGGCGACACCGGGGCAAATGCACTGGGCGCTGCCGCGGGCCTGTTCGCGGCAAGGTCCCTCGACCTTGTCGGACGTGCGGCAATGCTGGGGCTGCTGGTCTTGGTGCACGGCTTGGCCGAGTTCACCTCCCTCAGCCGTCTCGGGGATCGCGCATGGCGCGCGGTCCGAGGGCTTTGGAAGGCCGGTTCCGTGGGGGTGGAAAGGAATTCGTCGCCTCCCGACGAATAGGTCACCGCAAAAAACACCACTGGAAGGGGCAGCCGCCACGCGGCACCTCTACCCGGGAGGGCTGTCAGTGGGCCTTTTCGATCGCATGGCGAAAACCGGCCACGAACAGCTTATTTTTTGTTGCAGTGCGTCGGCGGGGTTGCGGGCAATCATCGGCATCCACGACACGACGCTGGGGCCGGCGATCGGTGGTACGAGGATGTACCCGTACGCCAAGGAGGAGGACGCCGTGGAGGACGTCCTCCGGCTCTCCGAGGGCATGACCTACAAGTGTGCAGCCGCGGGGAGCAATTTCGGGGGAGGCAAGGCGGTGCTATGGGCCGACCCCGATACCGACAAGTCCGAGGAGCTGTTCCGCGCCCTGGGTATGCACGTGGAGGCATTGGGCGGGAGGTTCGTGACCGGTACCGACGTGGGCACGGGGGCATACGATTTCGTGTGGGCGCGCGAGGAGACCGGTTACCTGGTGGCGCTTCCGGAGGAATACGGCGGCAGCGGCGATTCCTCCATCACCACCGCCTTTGGGTGCTGGAAAGGCATCAAGGCGTGCATCGAGGAAGTAACCGGTGACGCGTCGCTCAAGGGGAGGAGCGTCGCCGTGCAGGGCCTGGGCAAGGTAGGGGCCAAGCTGGTCGCCTACCTGTGCCAGGAAGGGGCACGGGTGATCGTGACCGACGTCGCTCCAGAACGCGTCGAGGAAGTGGCCGCGCAGCATCCCGTCGAGCGCTGTGGGCCGGACGAGATCTACGACGTGCCCTGCGACCTTTTCGCTCCGTGCGCTTTGGGGGGCGTGCTGAACGACCGTACCATCCCCAGGTTGCGCTGCAAGGCAATCGGCGGGGCAGCCAATAACCAGCTTGAGAAGGACCGGCACGGCGATCGCCTGCATGAGCTGGGAATTCTGTACGCTCCCGATTACGTCATCAACGCCGGAGGCCTGATCCAGGTTTCAGAGGAGTTCCCGCAATTCGATCGGGAGCGTGCCATGGCCCGCACCGCCGCCATCTACCAACGTCTGAAGGAGATCTTCGCCATCTCCAAGGAAAAGGGTATTCCCACCCACCGGGCGGCCGACCTGATGGTCAGGCGGCGCCTGGAAGCCATGGCGGGGCTGGCGCGCATCCACGTTCCGCACCCGGCGGAACGCTGACCGGGATTGGCATCCCGGAATACCCGAGCAGGAGGCTGAACGGGCTTGGATATTCTGGCCTACATGGGCAAGTACGGGTTTGAACAGCTGATCTTCTGCCACGACCGGGTGTCCGGCCTGAGGGCGCTGATCGCCCTTCACAACACCACGCTGGGTCCCGCCCTTGGCGGCTGCCGCATGTACCCGTATGAAAAAGAAGACGATGCGATCTTGGACGTCCTGCGCCTCGCACGCGGGATGACCTACAAGAACGCTGCTGCCGGGCTGAGCCTGGGAGGTGGCAAGTCGGTCATCATCGGTGATCCACGGCGGGACAAGAGCGAGGAAATGCTGCGGGCTTTCGGGAGGTTCGTTCAAACGCTGGGCGGCAGGTACTACACGGCTGAGGATTCCGGCACGTCGGTTGAGGACATGGACGTGATCCGCACCGAGACCGAATACGTGCTGGGCCTGTCGACCGCCGACTCCAGCGGCGACCCCTCTCCGGTGACCGCCTTCGGGGTGTGGCGAGGGATGAAAGCCGCCGCCGGCCAGGCCTTCGGTGAGGAGTCGCTGAAGGGGCGCACGGTGGCGGTTCAGGGAGTGGGCAACGTCGGCTACGCGCTCGCAAGACACCTGGCCGAGGAGGGTGCCCGGCTGTTGGTGGCCGACGTCGACGCGGGCCGGGCAGAACGGGCGGCCCGCGAGTTCGGCGCCGAGGTGGTCGACCCGCAACACATTCACGCGGCGCCCTGCGACATCTTCTCGCCCAACGCGCTCGGCGCGGTGCTGAACGCTCGGAGCATTCCCGAGCTCAAGTGTCGCGTGGTGGCCGGAGGTGCAAACAACCAGCTGGCGACGGAAGCCGATGGCGATGAGCTTGAACGCCGTGGTATACTGTACGTGCCGGATTACATAATCAACGCCGGTGGCGTCATCAACGTGGCCGACGAGATGCTGGGCAAGTACAACCGGGATCGGGCCATGAGGAAGGCTGCCACCATCTACGACAACGTTCGGCGGGTGCTGGCCATCGCCCGGCGCGATGGGATACCGACCTATCGGGCCGCAGACCGGCTGGCGGAAGAGCGCATCGCGCGCATCGCGCAACTCCACCAGATGTACCTGCCGGGCTAGTAAGTTCGGGGGGAAAGGCCAACGCGGTTAGATGCGCCCCGCATAACCGTGTTCCTGGGCAGGTTCGGCAGCGGTAAGACCGAGGTCGCCATAAACTACGCCCTGGCCCTGGCTCGCGCCGGGGCCAGGCCGTGGCTGGTGGACCTGGATACGGTTACACCCTTCTTTCGCAGCCGCGACCTCGGTTGGGTACTGGACGAGGCAGGAGTGAAGGTGGTAGCTCCCCAGGGCCCTACCTCGATGGCCGACTTGCCGGCACTTCCCCCCGAGATCCACGCGGCCCTACAAGCCTGGCGAGATCGAGTGGTGGTCGACCTGGGAGGCGAGCCACGAGGCGCCCGGGTGCTGGGTGCGTGGCACCAGTACTTCGTACCGGGAAAGTATGAGGCGCTGGTGGTCGCCAATGCCCGCCGACCTTTCACCACCGACACCGCCGGAATCTTGCGGGCGGTGGGGGAGCTCGAGGCGGCCGCGCGGGTCCGCGCCACCGGTCTGGTCAGCAATACCCACCTGGGCGAGCTCACCACGCTCGAGGTGGTGCGACAGGGTGACCGGATTGTCCGTAAGGCCGCCCGAATGCTGGGGCTTCCGGTGGCCTTCCTCGCCCTCAAGGAAGAGCTTGCGGCCGAGGCGGTCTCGCTTCCGCCTCCGGTGTTCATAATACGGCGGTATCTGACCATGCCCTTTGGGAGCGGGAGCGACACCGCCGGTGGCCAGTCGGACGAAGGGGGCAAGCCCGATGGACAAACGGGTGGTCTTTGATCCGGAGCGCTGTAAAGGTTGTGAGCTGTGCGTGGACGTCTGCCCCGAAAGCATCATCTTCATGGCCGAGGAGATCAACCAGCGCGGGTTTCGCCCGGCTACCGTCACCGAACAGGAGCGCTGTACCGGCTGTGCCCTGTGCGCCCGGATGTGCCCCGATCTGGTGATCACGGTCTACCGGCCGGAACGGCGCTCGGCGGCCGGAGCGCGGGAAGGGAGGGGATGATCGTGGAGGACGTCGTGTTAATGAAGGGTAACGAGGCGGTCGGCGAGGCCGCTATCAGAGCGGGTTGCCGCTTCTTCTTCGGCTATCCCATCACCCCGCAGAACGAGATCCCCGAGTACATGTCACGTCGCCTCCCTGAGGTCGGCGGTGTATACATCCAGGCCGAAAGCGAAGTGGCCGCCATCAACATGGTCTACGGGGCCGCGGCGGCCGGGGCCCTGGCGATGACTTCCTCCTCATCGCCCGGGATCAGCCTCAAGCAGGAGGGCATCTCCTATCTGGTCGGGTCGGAACTGCCTGCCTTCATCGTCAACATGATCAGAGGAGGCCCTGGCCTCGGAACCATCCAGCCGGCGCAATCCGACTACTTCCAGGCGGTCAAGGGAGGAGGCCACGGCGACTACCGGCTGCTGGTATACGGGCCGGCAAGCATCCAGGAACTGGTCGACCTCACCGTGCTGGCCTTGGACCGGGCGAACCATTACCGCAACCCTGCGCTGGTGCTGGGCGACGGTATCCTGGGGCAGATGATGGAACCGGTGCGCTTCCCGCCCATGCGGGATCTCGGCACCCTGCCGGAGAAGCCCTGGGCGACGACGGGCCGCAGGGGAGGCCCCAAGCGCCTGATCAACTCGCTGTATCTGCAAGCCGAGAAATGTGAAGAGCACAACCGGCGCCTGCAGGCCAAGTATCGTGAGATGCAAAGGACCGAGAAGCGCTGGGACTGCCTGTGGGTGGAAAATGCCGAACTGGTGGTGGTGGCGTATGGCACCACCGCGCGCATCTGCCGGACGGCCCTTGAGCCGCTGAGGGCAGAAGGAGAGGCGGTGGGCTTGTTCAGGCCCATCACGCTCTGGCCTTTCCCGGACGACCCCCTGGCCGATTTGCTGAAGACCGGTCGCGTCCGCGCGGTGCTGGTGGTGGAGATGAGCGCGGGGCAGATGGTCGAGGACGTGCGCCTGGTGGCGGGTGACCGGGTTCCGATTCGCTTCTACGGGCGTACCGGAGGTGCGGTTCCTTCTCCCGAGGAGATCCGCGAACAGGTTCGCGAGCTGGTCCGGGAACTGCGTTAGGAGGGTTGTGCGATGCGCGTTGCCTTCAAACGGCCCGATGCCCTCGTCGACATGCCGACGCATTACTGCCCCGGCTGCACGCACGGGATCGCGCACCGGCTGGTGGCGGAGGTTATCGAGGAGCTGGGAGTTTTCGATCGGGCGGTGGGGGTGGCACCGGTAGGTTGCGCGGTGCTGGCCTATGACTACTTCGCCTGTGATATGGTGCAGGCTGCGCACGGGCGCGCGCCGGCGGTGGCCACCGGCATCAAACGAGCCAGGCCGGACGCCGTGGTGTTCACCTATCAAGGGGACGGAGACCTGGCCTCCATCGGCATGGCGGAGGTGGTCCACGCCGCGGCGCGGGGGGAACTCGTCACGGTCATCTTCATCAACAACGCCATCTACGGCATGACCGGGGGCCAGATGGCGCCGACCACCCTGCTCGGCCAGCAGACCACCACTTCTCCTTTCGGGCGCGAACCCGCCCGCGAGGGCTATCCCATACGCGTTTGCGAGCTGCTGGAGCGGGTTAGGGGGGTCGCCTACCTGGCCCGTGTCCCGCTGACCGGCCCGGCTCAGGTTGCACGGGCCCGCACTGCCGTCAAACGCGCTTTCCAGGCCCAGCTGGACGGCAAGGGGTTCGGGCTGGTGGAGCTTTTGTCCACCTGTCCGACCGGATGGGGCATGTCGCCGCGCGAAGCCTTGAAATGGGTCGAAGAGGTCATGGTACCGTATTATCCGCCCGGTGAGTTCAGAACCGATGCCGCCGACCCGGGAGGCGGCCCCCTGCTGGCCAGAGTCGGGTCGGAGGTGAGTGGCAAGCATGGCGAACAGGCATGAGGTGATCTTCGCCGGCTTCGGGGGTCAGGGCGTGATGTCCATGGGGCAACTTCTGGCCTACGCGGCGATGCTGGAAGGCCGCCAGGTTACCTGGATGCCGTCCTACGGACCGGAGCAGCGCGGAGGTACGGCAAACTGCACGGTGGTCATCGCCTCCGAACCCATAGGATCCCCTGTGGTGGGAAAGCCTTCCGCGGTGGTGGCCATGAACCGCCCGTCGCTGGACCGTTTTGAGGAGGCGGTGATCCCCTCGGGGCTGCTGGTGATCAACTCCACGCTGGTCGGACGCCAGCCTCGCCGACAGGACCTCAGGGTGCTTTCGGTCCCCGCCACCGGTGTGGCGCAGGAGCTCGGGAACGATCGCGTGGCCAACATGGTAGCCCTCGGGGCCTTCCTCGCCGCCACCGCCGCCGTCCGGCCGGAATCGGTACTGGAATCGCTCAAGAAGGCGCTTCCACCCCACCGCCACAACCTCATTCCGCTGAACCGTGAAGCCCTGTACCGCGGCGTGGAGCTGGCGAAGGCAGAGCTTGAGGGAGCCCGGGCATGAGGCCGCCCGAGCAGATGGACCGATCCGAACTCGAGCGGTGGCTCAAGGACGCCGCCCGCCTGTGGCTGGCGCACGACGGACTGTGGTTCCAGGCCGTGGAGCGGGCCTACGGCACCGAGGCGGCCATCCGCCTGGACATGGAGGCCTGGGAACGCTTCTCGCCCATTGAAGCCAAGCGGATACTCGCGCGCCTGGGAAGGGAACCGGGAGGCGGGATTCCCTTGCTGGTGGAGGCCTTGAACTGCCGGCTGTACGCCCTGCTCAACCGTCAAGAGACGGTGGAGGTTACCGGAGGCCGGGCGGTGTTTCGCATGCTGGAGTGCCGTGTACAGGAGGCCCGGGCGAGGGCGGGACTGCCCGACTTCCCCTGCCGCGAGGTCGGACTGGTCGAGTACCGGGAGTTCGCCCGGACGATCGACCCGCGCCTTCAGGTCCGTTGTCTGACTTGCCCGCCCGATCCCCGCCGCAACGGGTACTGGTGCGCCTGGGAGTTCACACTGACGCCCTGAGTCGGTACCGGTTCCCCCTTGGGCCACGGGCGCTTTCTGGGAAAGCTGGATGTCCGGAAGCGAACGGTTGAGGGGGCGGGGAAGCTGGCCGGAGCGGAGTTCCGTCTGGCAAGGGTGATCCGGCGCCTGGATGCCTGGCGAGGCGCCACGGTGCTCGAGGTTGAGCTTGAGGGCTGCTCCGACAGGTCGCGGGCCTTGAACTACGACGCGATCACCGGACAGGTGGACGCCGGCGATCGCGTGCTGCTCAACACCACCGCAGTGAGCCTTGGGTTGGGTACGGGCGGACTGCATTTCGTCCTGGCGGTGCAGGGTCGCGAACGTCGCGAACGGGCCGCCGCCGGGCACATCATGAAGCTGCGCTATACTCCTCTGCAGCTGCAGTGCCTGACGATCGAAGAGGAGGCGCACCCCGCGCGGGCGGCGCTGACCGCGGCCTGCGGCCTGGAGGGAATGGTTGTGGTCGTGGGGTGTGTGCACAGCCAGCTGGCTCCCATCGTGGCCGGGATGCGCGCCGGCCCCCGGCCCCGGCCCCGCGTGGCTTACGTGATGACCGACGGCGGGGCGTTACCGCTGGCCTTCAGCCGCACCGTTGCGGAGCTGTGCGAGCGGGGCTGGCTGGCGGCGACGATCACCGCAGGCCATGCCTTCGGGGGCGACTACGAGGCCGTCAACCTCTATACCGCGCTGCTGTGCGCGCGGGCGGTAGTGGGGGCCGAGCTGGCCGTGGTGGTCATGGGACCAGGTGTGGTGGGGACCGGTACCGCCTACGGCTTCACCGCGGTCGAACAGGGCGAGATCGTCGACCGCGTGAACGTGCTGGGCGGCAATCCGGTGGCGGCGTTGCGGGTGAGCTTCGGCGATTCCCGCCCGCGCCACCGCGGGGTCAGTCACCATTGCCTCACCGCCCTGGGACGGGTAGCTCTTACCAGGGCGGTGATTGCGGTACCTACCCTTGAGGCGGAGCAATCCTCGCGGGTGTGGGCGCAACTTGAGGAAGCGCAGGTGACGGCACGCCATCGACTGATCGAGGCACCAGGCGAACCGGCACTGGACTTGCTTGTGCGCGAAGGTCTCGAGGTGACTACCATGGGGCGCGGGCTTCGGGAGGACCCGGCGTTCTTTCAAGCGGCCGGAGCCGCCGGGCTGGTGGCGGCCCAACTATCGGCGGACAAAGAAGGAGGCATGGACCATGGATCGGCCCGTGTACCGGGGAACGCTCTTCACGGTGCGGGCGGTCGAGGTGACGTTGCCGTCCGGGAGGAGAACGGAGCGCGAGGTGGTTGAGCACCCGGGATCGGTGGCGGTGGTGGCCGTAACCGGCGACCAGAGCGTGCTCCTGGTAGAACAACACCGCGTGGGGGCCGGGGAGCCTCTGCTCGAGGTGCCTGCCGGCACGCTCGCTGCAGGCGAGACCCCGGAAGCTTGCGCGCGGCGTGAACTCGCCGAAGAAACCGGATATCTTCCACGAAGGCTGCAAAGGCTCGCAGGGTTCTTCGTCTCTCCGGGGTATTCGACGGAGTTCATGCATCTTTATCTGGCCACCGAACTTGAGGCGGTGCGGGTCCGCCCCGGAGTGGACGAAGACGAGGAACTGACCGTGCACCGGCTGTCACTGGACGAAGCGGTGCAGCGCGTCCGCGAGGGAACACTGCGCGATGCCAAGTCGGTAGCGGGGTTGCTGCTGGCCGCGCACCATCTGTCGACGAGGTGAGCTCCGCGAGCCTTCGCCGCTGCTTTGCGGACCTTCACGTGCACATCGGCACCGCTGCCGGGCGGCCGGTGAAGGTTGCGGCGGCCCGTGAACTGACGTTGGCCACGGTGCTGAGGACGGCGCGTGAGCGCAAGGGCCTCGACATGGTGGCGGTCGTGGATTGCGCCTGTCGGGGGGTCCGCGAGGAACTCGGGCAACTTGAGCGCAAGGGGGAGCTTATCCCCGTGCGCGGCGGAGGCTACCTGACTCCCGCCGGGTTGGGGTTCGTGCCTGCCGCCGAATTCGAGCTCGGCCGCGGTCCGGGGGCCGGAACGCATGTTCTCCTCTACCTGCCCGACCTCGAGTCGCTCGACGAGGTGGCAGGATGGGTGGCCGAGAGGGTGAGCAATCCCGAGCTGTCAACCCAGCGCGTGGCTGCGGAAGCCGGCGATCTTGCGCGATTGGCGGCCGAGCTCGGGGGGCTGGTCGTCTGTGCGCACGCTTTCACACCGTACAAGGGGTATCTCGGGCGGGAGCGAACCCCGCCCCTTTCCGACACCTTCCCGGCCTGTCCATTCGCGGTGGAGCTGGGACTATCCGCCGACTCGGATCTGGCCGACCGCCTGCCCGAACTGGCCGGCTATCCGTATCTGAGCAGCTCCGACGCCCATGCCGCGGAGGCCGTAGCCCGGGAGTACGTCGAGCTTGAGCTGCTGGCGCCTTCCTTCGCGGAGCTCCTGATGGCCCTGGAAACTCCTCCTCGCCACGGTCGCCGAATCCTTGCCAACTACGGTCTTGACCCCAGGCTGGGGAAGTACCACCGTTCGCACTGCCGCCGGTGCGGTTTCACGGCCGACACCGAACCTCCCCCGGTGCTTAGCTGCCCGCGCTGCGGAGATCGACGCCTGGTGGTAGGCGTGCTGGACCGCGTGGTGGAGCGTTCCTCGGGAAGGGAGACGCTACACCCCCCCTGGCGCCCGCGGTACGTGGCACAGATCCCGCTGGCGGATATGCCGGGAATCGGCCCGAAGACGCGACGAGCGCTGCTGGCGGCGTTCGGGACGGAAATGACGGTGCTGCATCGCGCGGCCCCGGCCGACCTTGCGGCGGTGGTGGGGGAGGAGCTCGCGCGCCGCATCATCGGCGCGCGGCAGGGAAAGCTCGGCATCCGCCCGGGAGGAGGGGGTCGACCGGGGCGCGTGAGACGGTAAGACCGGCCATCCCCCGGCATAGGTTAGGAGAGTGCGGGGGAGGTGAACGGGCTTGTCGTTCGTTGACGGTTTCCGGCTGGGCCTGTCGGGTTACCTCCGTCGCAACGCCCTCTTGTACTTGGTAGTGTTGGGCCTGCTGGTCGGGGGAGTGTGTCTGGGGGCCACGGCCGTCAAGGTCCTGGACCGAGAGGAAAAGGCAGAGCTGGTGCGCTACCTTGCGACGTTCCTGCGCGGCCTTTCCGACGGCAAACTCAGGTCGGAGCCTTCAGTCGCACTACGGGCTGCGTGTCTTCAGAACCTGAAGACGGTCGGCTTCCTGTGGGGGTTAGGACTGACGGTGGTGGGCATCCCGGCGGTGGCGGCCGTCGTCTTCCTGCGCGGTCTGGCGGTGGGCTTCACGGTTGCCTTCCTGGTGGACGAAATGGGACAGGCGGGGCTGCTACTGGCGGCCGGCGCCGTGCTGCCGCAGAATCTGCTGGCGCTGCCGGCACTTGTGCTGATCGCCGTCTCCTCGCTATCCTTCTCCTTGCTCCTCGTGAGGCGTCACTGGGACCCCGACCCGCGCCCGTTGGCAGAGGAGGTGCTGGGTTACGGCTTCGTCGCCCTGCTGGCCTGCCTGCTCATGGTGGGTGCCGGGTTGCTCGAGGCATGCGTTGCCCCGGTCTTCATGCGGCTCATCGCCGGCTACGCCATGTCGTAGAACGTGGCAGGATTTCCCCCCGGTCGGGTATAACACATACTTTGATCATTGCCGCCAAACGTCGCGGAAGCGCTGGGGGGAAAGCTATGATCGTCGGGGTGCCCAAGGAGATCAAACGTGACGAGAACCGCATCGCCATCACGCCCGGCGGGGTGGCCGCATTCCGGGCTCAGGGCCACCAGGTGCTCGTCGAGGCCAACGCCGGCGCCGGCAGCGGTTTCGACAACGAGGAGTTCTCGGCAGCCGGCGCGGAGATCGTCGCCTCGCGTGAGCAGCTTTACAGCCGTTCCGACATGATCCTGAAGGTCAAGGAGCCCCAGCCCGAGGAGTTCGACCTGTTCCGGGACGGTCAGATACTGTTCACCTATTTACACCTGGCTCCCGAGCCTGAGCTTACCCGAGCTCTCATGCGACGGCGGGTGGCGGCCATCGCCTACGAAACGGTCCAGCTGCCCGACGGGTCGCTGCCGTTGCTGACGCCGATGAGCGAGGTGGCGGGGCGCATGGCCACCCAGATCGGTGCCCGGCTACTGGAGAAGCCCCAGGGAGGGCGGGGGGTGCTGCTGGGAGGGGTCCCGGGGGTTCCCCCTGCGGAAGTGGTGATCGTGGGGGGCGGTACGGTGGGCCTGAACGCGGCCCGCGTGGCCCTGGGAATGGGCGCCCAGGTGGTGATCCTCGACATAAGCGCCGACCGCATGCGCTACATCGACGAGTTGTTCGGAGGCCGCGTGGTCACCATGATGTCCAACCCGTACAACCTCGCGGCCGCCGTGCGCCGAGCCGACCTTTTGATCGGCGCGGTGCTGATCCCCGGCGCCCGCTGCCCGAAGCTGGTCAGCGAGGAGATGGTGCGCACGATGAAACCCGGGGCGGTCATCGTGGACGTCGCCATCGACCAGGGGGGGTCGGTGGAGACCATCGACCGCGTGACTACCCATTCGGACCCCACCTACGTGCGGCACGGTGTCGTTCACTATTCGGTCGCCAACATGCCCGGGGCGGTTCCGCGCACCTCCACCTTCGCGCTGACCAACGTCACTCTCCCGTACGCACTGGAGCTTGCCGGCAAGGGACTGCGCAGGGCTTTGGCGGAGAACCCCGCGCTGGCGCTGGGTGTTAACGTCCTGGAGGGGCAGGTGACCTACGAGGCGGTAGCGGTCGCCCACGGCGTGGAGTACGTGCCGCTCTCGAAGATCATGGGCTAGCGTGGCCGCATTCCGGCGGCGGTGCGGAGCGTTCCCCGCCGCCGCCTACCTCTTCCCGGCTCGACCTCTTCGGCAGGTGCTCACGGGCGAACCGCCTGGCGCTGTCCCTGTGCAGGCGCCGAAGCAGTGCCCTGCCCTCCTCCTGTCCCGGGCAGGCGCGCTTGGCGTCGGTCTTCATGAACTCCACCTGTCCGCCGCAGTGCGGGCAGGTGTGCTCGAAGACGTCGTCGGGCCTCCAGTTACGACGGTCCTGTCCCGGGCACCTGAACATCTCTGGTCCTGACCACCCGCCGCCAACCGCCGTGGTCAGCTACATGGTCCGAAGCCCGCCCAACGCATGTCAACCTTCTGCAGGAGAGCGCGGCGCGCGCATGCGAGGGACGAGGTTTTCATAAGCATCTAACGCGGCGGAAGGGAGAGCCCTGCGCATGATCGTGATATCGCTGGGACGCCTGCGCCCTTACCTCCGTTTCCTCGCCCTGCTGGCCGTGCTGGGTTTTCTGGGCTTGGGCCTGCCGTGGCTGCTCAGAACCTTGGCGGACGTGATCTTTCCTCCCGGCCGGACGGTGACGGGGGATTCGCCCGGGGCCTGGGATGTGCTGTCGCGATGGCTGGAGTGGTTGCTGGAGCGACTGAGCGGTTTCATGGAAGGTGAAACGGGGCTGCCCATGGGGAAGGGGTTTCCATAAGAGAGGGATCTGCCGAATTATGTTGAACAGGAGAGAATACCGGGACATCGGGCCAACGCATAGCCCCTGGAGAGGGGAGGCCACAATACCTGGCAGCAGGTCGCAGCCAAAGGAGAGCCCCTCCATGGAAGAGCTGATCGCGCGGTTCATAGAGTACCTCGGCTCCGAACGGAGGCTGGCCCTCAACACGCTTGAATCCTACGGGCGCGATCTGCGCCAGTACGGCGGCTTTTTGGCGAAGGGCAAGATCACCTCTCCCGCGGAAGCCTCGCGGGCCACCATCATCAGTTACCTTCTGCACATGGAGAAGCAGGGCAAGGCCAACGCCACCATCGCCCGCCGCCTGGCCGCTCTCAAAGCCTTCTACCAGTACCTGCTCCGCATGCAAGTGGTCGAACGCGACCCCACCGCCAACCTGGAGTCGCCCAAGCTCGCCAAGCGGCTTCCGCGCATCCTCAGCGTTGAGGAGGTAGAACGCCTGCTCGAGCAGCCGCGGGCCGACGATCCTTCAGGCCTGCGCGACCGCGCCATGCTTGAGCTTCTGTACGCCACCGGCATCCGCGTCTCCGAGCTGGTCTCGCTGAACCGGGACGACGTGAACCTGGCGCTTGGGTACGTACGCTGCTCGGGCCGCGGTGCCCGCGAGAGGGTCGTCCCTCTGGGTTCTATGGCCAAACGCTGGGTGGGGGAGTACCTTCTGAAGTCGCGTCCGTCCCTGGTAAGAAACCAGGCCGATGACGGCGCTCTTTTCGTAAACCACCACGGCCGCCGTCTTACCCGGCAGGGCTTTTGGAAGATAGTCAAGCGTTACGCCGTCGATGCCAGCATTGCTCCCGATATCACCCCTCACACCCTGCGACATTCCTTTGCCGCGCATCTTCTGGAGAACGGTGCCGACTTGCGGGCGGTCCAGGAGATGTTGGGTCATGCCGACATCTCCACCACGCAGATCTACACCCAGCTGACCCGAGGTCGACTCAAGGAAGTGTACGCCCGCGCCCATCCCCGGGCCTGAGCCGTTGGGGAGGCCGGCGAACGTCCGGCGGCGAAGTACTCACCGGGAGGCCCCGCATTGTCCAGGGTTTTCGTGGTGGTCATCGACGGCCTGGGGGTAGGAGCGCTGCCCGACGCCGCCGCCTTTGGCGACGAGGGAGCCGGCACCCTGGTGCACGTCTCCCGGGCGGCGGGCGGGCTTTGGGTACCTCACCTGGTAAGCCTGGGGCTCGGGGCCGTCTCCCCCGGCGCCGACCTGCGGCCGCG
This sequence comes from Symbiobacterium thermophilum, assembly GCA_020725145.1. Taxonomy (GTDB): domain Bacteria; phylum Bacillota; class Sulfobacillia; order UBA995; family UBA995; genus DYFO01. The sequence goes on along the minus strand of DYFO01000004.1, from coordinate 47,705 downwards.
CTTGCCTGCGGTGGCCGCTCACGGGCGCATGGCGCAGCGGGCACCCGGCAAGGACACGCTGAGCGGTCACTGGGAGTTGATGGGGGTGATACCCGAGCGGGCGTTTCCGGTCTTCCCTCGCGGCTTTCCCCAAGAGCTCGTGCGCGCGCTGGAAAGAGCCGCGGGCACCGCCTTCCTCGGCAACCGCCCCGCTTCGGGCACCGTCATCCTGGAGGAACTGGGCCCGGAACATCTGAAGACCGGCAGACCCATCCTCTACACGTCGGCCGACAGCGTGCTGCAGATCGCGGCGCACGAGGAGGTGGTTAGGCCGGAGGAGCTTTACCACATCTGCGCGGCCGTCCGGGCGGTGGCGCCGGTCGGCAGGGTGATCGCCCGGCCGTTCCGAGGTTCTCCGGGAAGCTTCGTGCGGACGCAAGGAAGGCGCGATTGGGCGCTTCCGCCTCCCCGTGACACCTTGCTGGACCGCGCCAGCTGCAACGGTCTTGAGGTTTGGGCGGTCGGCAAGGTCTGGGACATGTTCGCGGGCAGGGGCATCACCCACGTGCTGACCGCCGGCGGCAACCGTGAAGTGGCGGACCGCCTGGACGAGGCGGTCCGGCAGGCTGGGCCGGGACTGGTGCTGGCCACGCTGACCGACACCGATTCCCTGTACGGTCACCGCAACGACGTCCGCGGGTTTGCTCAAGAGCTCGAACACGTTGATCGCCGGCTCGGACGGCTTATGGGGGAGCTGCTCGGGCCACAGGACCGCCTCTTCGTCACCGCCGATCACGGCTGCGACCCCACGTACCCCGGGACCGACCATACCCGGGAGTACGTACCGGTCCTGGCGTGGGGAGGCGCGGGCCCGGTGAACCTGGGCACGCGGCCGACCATGGCCGACCTCGCGGCCACGGCAGCCGAGCTGCTGGGACTGCCGGTCGGAGGAGAAGGGGAGAGTTTTGCCGGACTGCTGGTCAAGGGGTGACAAGCCGGTGGGCGCGATGCGAGAACTGGACGAGAGCGTGGACTTCCTGAGGCGGCGGGGATTTGGGCCGGCCGTCCTCGGGGTAGTGCTCGGCTCCGGACTGGGGCAGGTGGCGGAACGTGGCCCGGTGGAGGTCTCCGTGGCCTTCGGGGAGATCCCGCACTTCCGCATTCCCGGAGCCGAGGGACACCCCGGCCGGATGGTGCTCACACAGTTCGGCGGGGTTCGGGCCGCCGTGTTGCAGGGAAGGCTCCACTACTACGAGGGGTACTCCCTCCAGGAAACGGTGTTCCCGCTGAGGGTCCTGCTCCGGCTCGGTGTCCGCGCGCTGGTGGTGACCTGCGCGGCCGGAGGACTGAACCCGGAATGGGAGCCGGGCGAGCTCATGGCCATTGTGGACCACCTGAATTTCATGGGCGACAACCCGTTGCGGGGACCCAACCTGGAAGAGATGGGGCCGCGATTCCCCTCACTGGTCGATGCCTACTCGCCCGTCCTGCTGAAGGCGGCGGAGGAAGCGGCGAGCCGCCTGGGACTTGTGCTGCGTCGCGGCGTGTACGCGGCGGTGTCCGGACCGAGCTACGAAACTTTGGCCGAGGCACGCTTCCTGCGGTGGGCGGGAGCCGACGCCGTGGGGATGTCCACGGTACCGGAGGTGATCGTGGCACGTCATGCGGGAGTGGCGGTTCTCGGCCTGGCGTGCATAACCAACTCCCTGTGCCGCGAGCACGCACCCGATCATCGGGAGGTGCTTGCGGTGGCGCGGGCGGCAGCCGAACGCCTGGGACATCTGCTCGAAGAATCGGCAGCCGCCCTGGTCGGAGGTGCCGGAGGCGGTGAACGTCGTTGACCTCATCCGCAAAAAACGTGACGGTGTCGAGCTGACGACGGCCGAAATCCGCTTCCTGGTTGACGGGGTATGTTCGGGGCAAATCCCCGATTACCAGCTGGCCGCCTTCTTGATGGCCGCCTGTTGCAGAGGTCTCGGCCGCCGCGAGACGATGGAGCTCACGCTGGCCATGGCCGAGTCGGGTGAACAGGTCAGGCCCGGCGCGATCCCGCCTCCGGTCGTGGACAAACACAGCACCGGTGGCGTGGGTGACAAGGTCACGCTGGTGGTCGTCCCCTTGCTCGCGGCGGCCGGAGTGCGGGTGGCCAAGCTGAGCGGCCGTGGTCTTGGCCACACCGGTGGCACCGTGGACAAACTTCAGTCCATCCCCGGCCTGCGCACCGACCTGTCCCTCGGCGAATTCGTCCAGCAGGTACGACGGATCGGTGCGGCCATCGCGGCCGCCTCGACCGAGCTGGTGCCCGCGGATGCCAGGCTCTACGCCCTGCGCGATGTCACCGCTACCGTCGACTCGCTCCCCCTCATCGCCTCCAGCGTGATGGCCAAGAAACTTGCCGGCGGGGCAGACGTGATCGTCCTGGATGTCAAGCACGGCCGGGGGGCCCTCGTGCAAGAGGTGGAGGATGCACGACGCCTGGCCGAACTGATGCTGGAGATCGGGACGCGTGCCGGTCGCCGCATGGCGGCGATACTGAGCTCCATGGACCAACCCCTGGGCAGGGCGGTAGGCAACGCAAACGAGGTGGAGGAGGCCATCGCGTGCCTGAAGGGAGGGGGTCCGCCCGATCTCGAGGACGTCGCGATGCAGATCGCCGCGGTCGCGCTGTGTCTTGGCAAGGAGGCGCGCTCGGTCGAAGAAGCACGCGACCGGCTGCGCGGAGTGCTGCGCTCCGGACGGGCTGCCGAGAAGCTGGGGGCGCTCGTCCGGGCCCAGGGAGGGCCGGTGGACTTTCTGGAAGTTCCCCAGCGGTACCTTCCCAAGGCGCCGGTCCGGGGCCAGTTGCGTGCCTCACGCGCGGGCTACGTCGACGCGGTGGACGCGCTGCAGGTGGGAGAGGTGGCCTGCGGGTTGGGCGCCGGACGCCGGCTGCGTGGACAGCCGGTCGACCTTGGGGTGGGGCTCGAGCTGCACGCCAAGATCGGAGACCGCGTCGTGCCGGGCCAGCCGCTGGCCACCGTACACGCGCGAAGCGCAGCCGACCTCGAAAGCGCGCTGACCGCGCTGAGTTGTGCCTTCGGCTACCGTAACTCGCCCGTTCAACCCCCTCGGGTGCTAACCGCCACGCTGCTGGCCGGCGACCCCTGAAGGTATCAAGCGCCGCCTTCACGGAGAGGCTAGCCTCGCATGGAGGTGGCACGATGCGCACGCTGGCCGTGCTGATGGTCCTGGGGCTGGCCTGGGGAGCCGCCACGGGTCCTGGCACCGTGCAGGCGGCCGGGGAGGCGACGGTGAGGATCGCGTCGCCCTCGGCGTTGCTGATGGAGGCGGTGAGCGGCCGGGTTCTGTGGGAAAAGGACGCCGACCGCAGAGCCTCCCCGGCGAGCGTCACCAAACTGATGACCTTGTTCCTCGCCTACGAGGCGCTGGCCGAAGGCAGGGTATCGCTCGACGACCGCGTGGTAGCCTCGGAGGCGGCGGCCTCCCTGGGAGGCACCCAGATCTGGCTGTATCCCGGCGAGGAGATGCCCTTTCGCGACATACTCCTTGCAGTCGCGGTCGGTTCTGCCAACGACGCCGCGGTCGCCCTGGCGGAGCACGTGGCCGGCTCGGAAGAAGCCTTCGTGGCCTTGATGAACCGCCGTGCTGAGGAACTGGGACTCGGGGACACGCGTTTTGCCAACTGCCACGGACTGGACGCCGAGGACCACTACACGTCGACACGGGATGTTGCCCGCCTCTCACGAGAGCTGGTACTGCGCTTCCCGCAGGTTCTGGAGCTGACGTCGCAGTACCTGGCGTACGTACGCCAACACCTGGGGCCTGACCACACCGAGCTTGCCAACCGTAACCGGCTTGTCCGCTTTTATCCGGGGGCGGACGGTCTGAAGACGGGCTGGACCCGCCAGGCAGGGTACTGCGTCGCGGTGACGGCCTGCCGTGAGGGAACACGGCTGATCGTGGTGGTGATGGCCTCGGCGTCGCGCACCCAGCGTGATACCGACGCCCGGATCCTCCTCAATTACGGCTTCGGCAACTTCGCCGCCGTTCCGGCGGCAACCCGCGGCGAGGTGGTGTCGGGCGTTCCCGTGCGACTGGGCGTGCGGGAACGCGTGGAGCTGGTGGCCGCCGACCATTTCGGGGCGGTGGTTCCAAGGGGCAAGCAGCGGGATGTCCAGCGGGTGTTGATGATCCCCGACTATCTGACCGCTCCGGTACGGTCCGGGTCAGCGGTCGGGGAGCTTGCGCTCTACCTTGACGGCAAGGAACTGGGACGCGTCGCGTTGCTGGCCGGTGCCGATGTCCCCGCGCTGACCTGGTCCACGCTCTTCGTGAAGCTCGTGCGTATGATCCTGCGTTGATCGGCCGCGCCGGCAGGAAATAACTGGCAAGCCGACGAACCCCTTGCGCCGGGAGAGGGGGTGGGCCGGCTGGTGAAGCACGAACGACGCGGCGAGGTCTTGGTGCTCCAGGTGAACGGGGAGCTCGACCTCAAGGGCGCGCAGGAGTTGCGGACCCATGCCGAGAAGCTACTCGGCGAGGGCCGGACGCGACGTCTGGTACTGGACCTCACGGGTGTTGGTTTCATCGACAGCTCCGGGTTGAGCGCCATCCTGGGCCGCTACCGCCACCTGCATGAGCTGGGCGGAAGGATGGCGGTGTGCGGGGCCAGCGCCCGCGTGACGGCCCTGCTCGAGATGGCCGGTGTGAGCCGACTCATTCCCTTGTGCGCCTCGCTGGCCGAAGCCCTGGCTTGCGTAAAGGAGCCACCCGCATGAACGCCCGGCCGCCCGAGAACGTTATTCGTCTGGAACTTCTGAGCCTTCCCGCCAACGTCGGGGTGGCGCGGAATGCGGTCGCCACCTTCGCCTCACAGGCCGACTTCACCCTGGCGGATATCGACGAGATTCGCCTCGCCGTGTCGGAGGCGGTGACCAACGCCGTCGTGCACGCCTACCCCGGCCGCACAGGGTGGGTCAGGGTGACGGCCCGGCTGTCCGAAGGGCAACTGCAGGTCGAGGTAGAGGACGAAGGCATCGGCATCGCCGACGTGCCGCGGGCGCGTCAGGCCGCCTATACGACGGACCCCGAGCGGATGGGACTGGGGTTTTCCTTCATGGAGGCCTTCATGGACCACGTGGAAGTGGGGCCGGGGGCGTCGGGAGGAACGCGGGTGGTCATGTCCCGAAGGTTTGCCCCTCTCCCGGCAAAGGAGGGCCCGGCGCCGGGCCAGGGGGGGTGAGGGCAGGTGCAGCCCGCCGGTCCGCGCGACCCGGAGGCCGGCCGGCGCCTGCTCGAGCAGCACAGCCGCCTTGTCTGGGATATCGTCAACCGCTTTCGCGGCCGCGGTGAGGAACTCGACGACCTGTACCAGGTGGGCTGCGTCGGGTTGCTCAAGGCGGCGCGGCGCTATGACCCCCGGTACGGCACACGTTTCAGCACCTTCGCAGTGCCGACGGTCATGGGCGAGATACGTCGCCACCTGCGCGATCGGGGCCCCTTGCGGGTGAGTCGTCGGCTAAAGGAGGTGGCGGGGCGCGCCTCGCGCGCGAGAACCGAGCTTGAGGCAAAGCTGGGTCGCGAACCCACGCTGCAGGAGGTGGCCGCGGCCCTGGACGTCTCGCCTGACGAACTCGTGCAGGCCCTGGAGGCCTCGCGTCCGCCTCTGTCGCTGTACGAGCCCTGGGCACCGGATGAGGGCGGAGCCCTGGTGCTCGACCGCATCGCCGTGCAGGAGGCGGAGGGGGTCCTGGAACGTGTTGCCCTGCGTCAGGCCCTCGACCGCCTGCCCCCTCGCGAGCGGCAGGTTCTGAAGCTTCGATTCTTCGAAGACCTCACCCAGACGGAGATCGCCGGACGTCTTGGCGTTTCCCAGGGGCAGGTCAGTCGACTCGAACGGCACGCCCTGCGCCTCATACGTGAGCATCTGGAGGCATGACCGCGGCCGCATAGGCCATCCCCGGCCGGGAACACTAGCCGCACGGGAGGGGAGGCCTTGGCCGGGGATCGCAGCAAGCAGCATCTTCAGCGCCTGGCCGAACTGGCGGAGCGCGGTCTTGCCGGCGGAGCGGCGCGCACCGAGATCGGATGCGAGCTTCACCCCCTTTACCTCAGAGGCAGGGTCCAGGGACGGACGATGCCGATCTGGAAAGGCAGCCCCATTGAGCTTCCCCCGGAACCCCAGGAGGTGAACGTCAAGGATGGGCGTGGTGAAGGTCATGGAACTGGTGGGGGAATCCCCGCAGAGCTGGCAGGAGGCGGCCTCGCGGGCGGTGGCGGAGGCGGCCCGCACGGTAGGCAACATCACCGGCGTGGAGGTATGCAACTGGACCGCCAACGTGGACAACGGCCGCATCGTCCAGTACAAGGCCAACGTTAAGGTGGCCTACGTCGTCGACGCCACCGGGCGGGGAGTCTGATGGAGGGGGCCGAGGCCCGGGCAACCCGGGAACTGATCCGGCGCGCCACCCCTCAACGTCCCGTCGTCTTCAACGGCCTGCGCGCCTTCCTGGTCGGGGGGGTGATCTGCGGGGTGGGACAGATCTTCCTCAGGCTGTACCGTGGCCAGGGACTGCCGCTCCGTGAGGCGGCCACCGCCACCAGCGGGACGATGATCCTGATCGGGGCTCTTCTCACCGGGTTGGGAGTCTACGACCGCATCGGCCGCCAGGGGGGGATGGGAGCGTTCTTGCCCATCACCGGATTCGCCAACGCCATCGTCTCGCCGGCGATGGAGTTCAAGCGCGAGGGCTTCATCCTCGGCGTGGGGGCAAGGATGTTCACGGTGGCCGGTCCGGTCATCGTGTACGCCACCGCGGTTTCCGTCGCGGTCGGCGCCATCCTGTGGCTGCTGGGGCGCGCGGGATAGGGCGATGAGCACCGTCTCGCGCGCGCTCGAGGCCAGGACGCGCAGGATGGGAAAGCAGACCCTGCGCTTTCGCCTGACGCCCGCAGTGGTAGCCGCCGCGGCCGTCGTCGGCCCCAAGGAAGGTCAGGGCCCCCTGGGTGAGTACTTCGACATCATCAAGCAAGATGATCTGCTGGGTGAGAAGAGCTGGGAGCGCGCCGAGTCGCGCATGATGGCCGAAGCCTGTCGAGTCGCCCTCCGGAAGGCGGGTGCGGCGCTCGGCGACGTGGACTACCTCATCGCCGGCGATCTCCTGAACCAGATAACCTCCTCGAGCTTCGTCGCCCGCGAGCTGAAGCTGCCTTTCCTGGGGTTGTTCGGAGCTTGTTCCACGCTGGCCGAAGGCATGGCGGTTGGCGCCATGATGTTGGATGCCGGTTATGCCCGCGCAGTGCTGGTGGCCGTCTCCAGCCATCACTGCACGGCGGAGCGCCAGTATCGCTATCCCACCGAATTCGCGACGCAGCCGCCGCCCACCGCGCAGTGGACGGTGACCGCAGCAGGGGCGATCCTCATGGCCACCAAGGGAGACGGACCGGCGGTCACGCTGGCCACCGTCGGCCGCATCGTCGATGCCGGAATCAAGGACCCTTTGAACCTGGGGGCGGCCATGGCGCCGGCCGCTGCGGCCACCATCCGGCAGCACTTCGAGGATACCGGGCGACGCCCCGACGACTATGACCTCATCGTCACCGGGGACCTGGCCAACGTGGGCAAGGAGATCGCCGCCGAACTTCTGTCACGCGAAGGGATGGAACTTGAGGATCGGCTGTTCGACTGTGGTTCCAGTATCTACGACCCCTCCCAGGGGGTCGAAGCGGGAGCCAGCGGTTGCGGCTGCTCCGCCGCCGTGTTCACCGGCTACCTGATGCACGGGTTGCTCACCGGCAGGTATCGGCGTTTGTTGCTGACCTGCACCGGCGCCCTCTTCAGCCCCACCACGTACCAGCAGGGCGAGACCATTCCCGGTATCGCCCACGCCATCGCCCTCGAAACCCAGGACGCTCCCGGTCAGTAAGGAGGAGAGGCGGTTGGACTTCGCATTGGCGTTCCTGGTGGGCGGAGCACTCTGCCTGGCGGCCCAGCTGGTGCTGGATCTTACCAGGGTGACCCCCGCGCACGTCATGGTGCTGTTCGTGAGCCTGGGCGCGGTGGCCAGCGGGGCCGGCCTGTACGAACCCCTGGTGAAACTGGGTGGGGCGGGGGCGATCGTCCCGCTGCCCGCCTTCGGCCACGCCCTGGTAGACGGCATCGTCCGGGAAGTGGGGCGCACGGGTCCGCTGGGATTGCTCACCGGCGGCTTCGATGCGGTCGCGCTGGGCCTCACGGTCGCGGTGGTGTCGGCGCTGCTGGCGGCGGCGATCTTCAACCCACGGGGGTGACCGTATGGGACGCAGGCGCAAAGTGAGGCTCATCGTGATCACCGACGGTGACGTTGCCGCCGTTCAGGCGGCCGAGCGCATAGCCGGCGAACTGGGACTTGACTGCATTTCGCGATCGGGGGGTCGGCCTACCCCTCTGGCCGCCCACGACATCGTGGACCTCGCCCGCACCGCCCCCCGGGACCCTGTGCTGGTGCTGGTGGACGATGACGGGCGCTCGGATCGCCACCGCGGCGAGCGAGTGCTCCAGGAGCTCCTCGAACACCCCGAGGCCGAGGTGCTCGGAGTGGTGGCGGTGGCGTCGGACACCCCCCATGTCCGTGGCGTGCGGGTAGATGCTTCGGTCACCGGCAAGGGCAGCTTGATCCGCGGTCCGGTGGACAAGGAAGGGGGACCCCTGCCGGGCGGCACCCTCAAGGGCGACACCGTGGACGCCCTGCGGCACTGGGACGGCCTGGTGGTCGGGATCGGCGACGTCGGGAAGATGGAGGGCCGGGACGATCCCGACCGCGGCTGTCCCGTCACCGCGCGGGCGATCACCGAAATCCTGAGGCGCCACGGTTACGAGTTCGCCGGCGGCCGGGACTGCCGGTAGCCCGCTTTACGAAAGGAGACCGGAAGATGGCACAGGCCCTCTCGGCCCGGCTGGCGGAAAGCCTCCAGGCCCTGGGAGAGGCCCTGGGAGCCGACGAGAGTTTCGATGTGGTCATCCGTCGTCTGGAGGTGGCGGGCCGGCAGGCGGCCCTCATCTTCGTCGACGGTTTGGTCAAGGAAGACGTGATCACCGACATCCTGCGCACTCTGGTCAGGCTGGAGCGGCCCGACCTGACTCCCTCACCCCTGGATGCCCTGGAACGCAGGTGGATGCCTTTCATCGAGGTGTCAAGGGTCGGCACCGTCGACGATGCCGTGGGCCAGGTCCTGGCGGGGCCGCTGCTCGTGCTCCTGGACGGCGCTGCCGAGGCGCTGGTGGTCGACGCGCGGCAGTATCCTGGCCGGGGAACCGAAGAACCGGAGCTGGAACGCGTGGTTCGCGGCTCGCGCGACGGCTTCGTGGAAACCGTCGTCTTCAACACCGCGCTGGTGCGGCGCCGGCTCCGTGATCCACGGTTGCGGGTGAAGCTTTTCAGCGTGGGAAGGCGCTCACGCTCCGACGTCGTCCTGCTTTACATCGAGGACATCGCCAATCCGGCGCTGGTGCGGATGATGGTGGAGCGAATCAGGGCCGTCGAAGTGGACGGTCTGCCCATGGCCGAGAAGTCGCTTGAGGAGTTCCTGGTGGGCCCGCGGTCGTGGTGGAACCCGTTCCCGGTGGTGCGCTACACCGAACGTCCCGACGTGGCCGCCGTGCACCTGCTGGAGGGTCATCTGGCCCTGGCGGTAGACACCTCACCAAGCCTCATGCTGCTGCCGGTCACCCTGTTCCACCACGTGCAACACGCGGAGGACTACCGGGGAGATCCGGTGGTGGGAGCCTACCTGCGATGGGTTCGCTTCCTGGCCATAGGCCTTTCCTGGATCGGTCCTCCGCTGTGGTTGGCCCTGGTGCAAAGCAAGGGGCTTTTCGGCGGAGCCCTTGACTGGCTGGGGCCGCGGGACCCCGGACGCGTACCGCTGTCGCTTCAGTTCATTATGGGCGAGGTAGGGGTGGATCTGGTTCGCCTGGCGCTCATCCACACCCCAACCGCACTGGCCACCGCCCTGGGTTTCATCGGAGCCATTCTCCTGGGCGAGATCGCCATCACCGTCGGGCTGTTCACTCCCGAAGCGGTGCTGTACGTTGCGGTGGCCGCCATCGGCACCTTCGCCACGCCCAGCGTCGAGTTCGCACTGGCGGTCCGCCTTTCCCGCATCCTGCTGCTCGTCCTGGTCGCACTGCTCCGGCTGCCCGGGCTGGCCCTGGGTCTGGCAGCGGTGGGTCTTTTGCTGGCCGGGACACGTTCGTTCGGCATTCCCTACCTGTGGCCGCTGTGGCCGATCCACGGGCGCGCGTTGCTGAGCATCCTCGTGCGCACGCCGGTGCCCAAGGGAAGATTACGGCCGTGGTTTCTGTCGCCGACCGATCCCGACCGGCTTGCCGCGCGGGGGCCGGTGACCGCGAGTTCGCGCGTGCCGCGCTGGCCGCTACGACGCCGGCGCGGCCGCAGTTGAAGGTCCCGGACCGTTTTCCTCTCCTCTCGGGGCCTGTGTTATAATCGTGAAGGCAAGCCCGCCACTTCGATGATGGCACGGGGAGGACCCTGATGGCCTTTGATCTCCTCACCATGACCCTCCGGCTTCCCGCCCTGGCGGTGGCGCTCACCTTCCACGAATTCGCCCACGCATGGGTCGCAGACCGCCTGGGTGACCCCACACCTCGCCGCCTGGGCCGTCTCACCCTGGAGCCGTGGGCCCATCTGGATCCCATCGGGACCCTGCTCATCGTGTTCTACGGCTTCGGCTGGGCCAAGCCCGTGCCGACCAATCCCTACTACTACTCCGGTGACCCGCGCAAGGGGCTGCTGAAGGTGGCTTTCGCCGGCCCCCTGGCCAATCTGGCACTGGCCTTCATCCTCGCCGTGCTGATGGTCCTCGACTTCCGATGGAATCTGCTGGGGGCGATACCGTACCTCGGCCGCCTGATCGGGGTTACCTTTCAACTGAACGTCTTGCTGGCCGTTTTCAACCTGATGCCGCTTCCCCCGCTGGACGGCTACCGCGTGCTGGCGGGGCTGCTCCCCGCGCATCAGGCATACCGTTTGGAGCGACTCGAGCAGGTAGGTCCGCTGCTCTTGCTCGTCGTGTTGGTGAGCGGAGTGGCCACCGGGCTGGTAGTAGGCCTGTCGCGGGTGGTGATGGGCTTGCTGTGGGCACTGGCCGAGATACTGGGTCGCGTGTTTCCACCCTTCTGACGGGGAGGGGGGGGACTTGGCCGACGCCTACCGTGTGCGCCTGGAGGTTTTCGAGGGCCCTCTGGATCTGCTGCTCCACCTTATAAGGGCTGAGAAGGTGGACATCCACGACATCCCCATTGCCCGCATAACCACTCAGTACCTAGAATACCTGGCGGGGCTGGAGGCGCTCGACCTTGACCGTGCCGCCGAATTCCTGCTGATGGCGGCCACGCTAATGGAGATCAAGGCCCGAATGTTGCTGCCTCGGCATGCGGTGGAACATGTCGCGGATGCCGAACCCGAGCCCGACCCGCGGGCCGAACTCGTGCGACGTCTCCTGGAGTACCGCTCTTTTCGTCAGAAGGCCAACGTCCTGCAGGAGCGCGAACGTGAAGCCTCCCGACGTTTCGTGCATCCGGTGGCGGCCGGGGCCTCGGCCCTGCCGCCGCCACCGCCTGAAGGCGTGACGGTCGCGGACCTCGTTGCCGCTCTCTTGGAGCTGGTGGGTGAGCCCGTCGCCGACGAGCCCGCCGAGATAGCGCGGGAGCAGTACACCGTGCGCGACAAGATGCGGACGATCCTCAGGCTCCTGCGGCAGGCGGGTGGCAGCGTGGCCTTTGGCGACCTCTTCGGCCCTCGGTTTTCCCGCCGCGAGGTCATCGTGACTTTCCTGGCCTTGCTCGAGCTGGTGCGGCAGCGGTGGGTCACCGCCCGTCAGGATCGAACCTACGGGCGGATAGTCATCTGCCGGGCCCGACCGGCGATGGGGAGGTGACCCGGTGATGGCCAACCTGCCCGAAGGCTTCAGTCTGCGCGCGGCTGCCGAGGCCCTCCTCCTGGCGGCATCGGCGCCGCTTACCGCGGCGACGGTGGCCGAGGCCCTGGGACTGGAGCCGCCCGCAGCCGAAGAGCTGCTGCGCCGGCTGGCCGACGAGTACCGGCGCGAGGGCAGGGGGTATGAAGTCCAGGAGGTGGCCGGGGGCTTTCGGCTGACCACGCGGCCCGAGCTGGCCCCGCTCATCCAGAGCGTGATCCGGCGCGACCAGACCGCAGGGTTGTCCCATGCCGCATTGGAGACGCTGGCGGTCGTGGCCTACCGCCAGCCGGTGACGCGGGCCCAGATCGAGCAGATCCGCGGCGTGAACTCCGAGTGGGTACTGGGCGTACTGCTCGAGCGCGACCTCATCTGTGAGGTGGGTAGAGCCCAGACGCTAGGCCGACCCATCCTGTACGGCACCACCCACCGCTTCCTCGAGCACTTCGGGCTGCGTTCGCTTGAAGACCTGCCGCCGCTGGAGCTGGAGGGAGGGGTCCCCTCTTCGGAGTCCGCGCATCCGCCTCGCCCCGAGCGGGAAAGCTAGATCGTGCCGCCCGGAGGTGGGCAGACCTGTGCGGGTCTGGATGGTGACCGCGCTCGCGGCGCTGTGGATCCTGCTGCTGCTTGGGTTTTGGCTCCCGATCGAGGTGCGCGTCCGGCTGGCGGGCGGCCGCCTCACCTGGAGCCTGCGCTGCTTGGGAGTGGGCCTGAGCCGTTCTTTCGTACCGGCCGCGGATCCCGAGACCGTGCTCGTGCGCATCCTCGATCTGCCGGACGAGATCCGGCGCCTTGGCGATCGCGTCCGGACGATGGCCCGGGCACTCCGAGGTCTGCGGGTGGACGATCTCGAGCTTGAAGCACGCCTGGGAACCGGCGATGCCGCCGGTACGGCTCTCTTGCTGGGCTGGCTTTGGGCGGCAGCAGGAACGGCGCTTCCCTGGTTGCGCAGGCACATCCGGCGACGGCCGCGATTGCACCTGGAGCCCGACTTCGAGGGTGCTTCCGCGGCGGTTGACCTTCGGCTGAGGCTGGTGGTGCGCGTGGGCACCTTGATAGGCATGGGCGTGCGCATGGGCGCCCGGGCGGCCGCGGCCGCCCTCCGACGTCGCATAGCGGCTCCGACCGCTGGGGATATTAGCCGGTAAGACAGGCGGGAGGAACTGGGCGATGACCGAACACCCCATCCAGGGACTGATGAAGACGGCGATGGAAGCGATCAAGGAGATGGTGGACGTCAACACCATCGTCGGTGATGCCGTGGAAACACCGGACGGCAGCGTGATCGTCCCCGTCTCCAGGGTAAGCTTCGGTTTTGCCGCCGGTGGGGCGGAGTACGGACCCGCGCCGGCACCCGACAGGGGGCAGGGGTCAGCTCCGGACGGTCAGCAAGGACTGCCCTTTGGCGGTGGCAGCGGTGCGGGAGTGACCATCCAGCCGATCGGTTTTCTGGTGGTGGGTCAGGGGACGGTGAGACTTTTGCCGGTGGACGGCAGGGCGATCGTCGATCGCCTCATCGACCTGGCGCCTCAGGTGCTGGACCAGATCGCCAGCCTGGTGCGGGGCAACGGTGAGCCCTACCCGGCGGCGCCGCCGCCGCGGCGGCCTGGCGTGCGGCGCACGCCGACTCCGCAGGGAGGCTAGATACCTTGCGGGCCCTGTGGAAAGGGGCCATCAGCTTCGGCCTGGTGCACATCCCCGTGCGCCTTTACGCCGCCACCGCCCGTCGCGCCCTGCGATTCCGCCGGCTCCACGCGCCATGCGGCACGCCCGTGCAGTACCGCAAGTGGTGCCCCAACTGCCGGTCCGAGGTGGCGGATGAGGAGCTGGCGCAAGGGTTCGAGTACGAGCGAAACCGCTTCGTCCGCTTCGATCCGGAGGAACTCGAAGCGCTGCCCGCGTTCTCGCGGCGCACCGTCGAGATCCTGGACTTCGTGCGACTGGAAGAGATCGACCCCGTCTACTTCGACCGCACCTACTACCTGGAGCCCGCGGAGGGTGGACTCAAGGCATATCACCTCCTCCGAAGGGTCATGGAGGACCGTCGGCGCATCGCCGTGGCCCGCGTGGCCATCCGTGAGCGCGAGGCACTGGGTGCGGTTCGAGGTTACGGGCCGGCGCTGGCCCTTTCCACGATGTTCTGGCCCGACGAGGTACGCTCAACGGCCGCTCTGGAAGGCCTGGCCGCCGTGCCGGGATTCTCGGATGCGGAACTGGGGACGGCACTTGCCCTGGTGGACAACCTCACCTCGCCCTTCGAGCCCGGGCGCTACGCCGATCGGCGCCGCGAGGCGCTTGAGGACCTGGTAAGGGCCAAGGTTGAGGGACGCGACGTCCACGAGTACCGCAAACCGGAGACGGCGAAGGTGGCCGATCTCCTGGAGGCCCTGCGGGCCAGCGTGGAGATGACGCGAACGGAGGGGAACGGACGGCGCACGGCAACGACCGACGCCTAGACGACCTTGTCAGCCTGGGGCTCAGGCCCATGCTGGCCTGCACGGCCGCCAAGCCCTTTGACTCCCCCGATTACCTGTACGAGGTCAAGTGGGACGGCTACCGCTGTCTGGCGCTGGTGGCGGGCGGAGCCCACCGTCTACACAGCCGCCGGCTGCGCGACTTGAGCGACCGCTATCCGGAGCTCGCGGGTCTACCGCGATGGGTCCGCGGGCACCAGGCGGTCTTGGACGGCGAACTCGTGGCCCTGCGGGAGGGCAGGCCCGATTTCCACGCCTTGCAGGAGCGCTGCGGCAAGGTGAGCTACGTGGTTTTCGACCTGCTCAACCTGGACGGACGTGACCTGACCGCCTGGCCCCTGGAGGCCAGGCGTGAGGCGCTGCGCGGGCTGGTGGCCGAAGCCGAGCGCCTAGTCTTCTCCGACCACGTGCTGGAACACGGCAGAGCATTCTACCGCGCGGTGACGGCCAGGGGACTGGAAGGGATGGTGGCGAAGCGTCTGGGCAGCCCCTATCTCCCGGGCCAGAGGTCGCCTCACTGGCTCAAGGTCCGGAGCTTGCGCGTGGTGGAGGCGGTGGTGGTCGGATACCTCGGTAGCCCGGCTGGGGTGAGGTCGCTGGTGCTGGGCACGCCTCGACAGGACGGGTTGCGGTATGCGGGACGCGTGGCAAGCGGCCTTTCCGCCCGGCGGGGACGGGAGCTGCTCGGGCGCTTGCGGCCACGGGCCTCCTGCCCACTGGTCGATCCCGAACGGCTTCCTTCAGATCTGAGAGCGGGCGTGCGATGGGCCGAACCAGAGGTCCGCTGCCTGGTAGAATGCCTGGAGGTGACTTCCGCCGGCGTGCTGCGGCATCCCGTCTACCGCGGGCCGGTGACCGACCGGTGAGCACCGACGACACGGACGTGATGCTGACCAATCTTTCCAAGCCCTTTTGGCCCGACGATGGCTACACGAAGGGTGACCTCGTGGCCTACTACCTCGAGATAGCGCCTTACCTGCTACCTCATCTCAACGACCGCCGCCTGACGCTCACCCGGTATCCCGACGGTATCCACGGTCACCGCTTCTATCAGAAAAACGTCCCGGCCGTAGCACCCGCCTGGCTCCGGCGAGCTCCCTATCTCCACGGCAGCCGAACCGTGAACTACTGCGTCGCCGACCGTCCTGCCGCTTTGGTCTGGCTGGCACAGTGGGGTGTGATCGAGTTGCATCCCTGGTTGTCGCGCATCGCCTCACCCGAGACCCCGGACTTCGCGGTGTTCGACCTCGACCCGACCCCTCCGTGCGGACTGGCGGAGGCGGTGGAGGTCGCACGGCTCATAAGGACGGTGCTTGACGGCCTCGGGCTGCGCGCCTACCCCAAGACCTCGGGTGCAACCGGCCTGCACCTGTACCTGCCGCTCTGCCCGGGCTACGACTACCCGACGGCTGCCGGCCTGGTGGCCCGCGTGGCCGATCTGATACACCGTGCCTGTCCCGACCTGACCACGCGGGAGCGGCCGGTGGCACGGCGCAGTGGCGTGTACATCGATCACCTGCAGAACGCGCAGGGCAAAACCCTGGTCGCTTCCTACAGCCTTCGGCCGCTCAGGGGAGCACCGGTTTCCACCCCGCTGCACTGGGACGAGCTCGCGGGATTGCGCGCCGAGAAGTTCACGCTGCGCAGTGTTCCCGAGCGCCTGCGCCGCATGGGGGACCTGTTCGCACCGGTGCTCGAAGACCGCCAGGACGTGGATCGGGCACTTCGGGAGCTGGGCATGAAGTAGGCCTGGGGCGACCTTCGACCCGGCTGCGACGGATCCCCTCGGAGCCCGGGGCAACCTCGCGGCTGCCCCAGACCCCTGCGGAACCCGGCGCAACCTTGACTCGACCCCGGCGGATGCTTGCGGAGCCCGGCGCGACCTCTCGGCCGCGACGGACCCCTGACACACCCGCAGGGATCTTAGCCCGACGCCGACCGATCCTGCGCGAACCCGCGCCGACCGCGCACGGCCGATGCGGACCCGTTACGGACCGGCCAACGTCTTCGACTCCGGCTGCGGTGGATCCCGGCCCTACGGCACCGAGGTGACCCGTAATCGGACCGGGTACTCGCTCGTCGCCGTTACCGGCCACAACCCAAGGCAACCTTTGTTCGACGGGAACGGGCATCCCTGAAGACACCCGGGCCCGTCTGCGCTCGGCCGCCACAGGCCCGCGATCATTGTGCCCGGCCTCCGAGTATTTTAGCCCGACCGACCTGCTCGGTCGCAGGAAATCGGGGGAGCTTTGGGAGTAATAACTCAAAGGGCGATGCCCGGAAAGGAGCCGGGAGCGTGAAACCTGAGCAGAAGTTGCAGGTACTGGGTCTTGAGCTGCCGCCGGTGCCCACTCCGGTGGCGGCCTATGTCCCGTCGGTGCAGAGCGGATCCCATCTTTATGTGTCGGGGCAGCTACCGCTGGTCGGCGGGGGGTTGCAGGTGAAGGGCAAACTGGGAGGCGAGCTTACCGTCGAGCAGGGGCAGGCCGCCGCACGGATCTGTGCCCTGAACTGCCTGGCAGTGGTCCGGGCAGCGCTTGGCGAGCTCGACCGTGTGGCGCAAGTGGTGAAGCTTACGGGATTTGTGGCCAGCGCTCCGGGGTTCACCCAGCAATCGCAGGTGGTGAACGGAGCTTCAGAGCTGCTGGTGGAGGTGTTCGGGGAACGGGGGCGGCACGCGCGGGCAGCGGTGGGGGTGGCCGAACTGCCGCTGGGAGCCCCCGTGGAAGTTGAGCTGGTGGTGGAAGTCGGCGGGCACTGAACGCGGAGGTCGGGCCATGGAGGATACGCCGGCGCCGGTGCGCCTGCACGTGTTCCTGGCACGAGCCGGGCTTGCCTCGCGTCGCGAGTGCGAGCGGTTGATCGTGGCAGGCCGGGTGCACGTGAACGGAAAGGTGGCAGCCCTGGGCGCCCGCATTGACCCCCGAAAGGACCGCGTGGAGATCGACGGCCAGCTCGTGGTGGGCACGCGGCCGGCGCTGCGGTACCTGATGTTGAACAAGCCCCGGGGTTGCCTTACCACCGCCCGCGATCCTCGGGGCCGTGCCACGGTGCTCGACCTCATCCGTGACGTGGACGAACGCGTCTATCCGGTAGGACGTCTGGACCGTGATACCGAGGGCCTGCTACTGCTGACCAACGACGGCGAGCTGGCCTACCGGCTCATGCACCCGCGGTTCGGCGTACCACGGGTCTACGTCGCGCGTGTGCAAGGACACCCCGGTCCCGACATGCCGAAGACGCTGACACGGGGTGTCCGGCTGGAAGACGGCCCTGCCGCGGCCACCGTTGCCACGCTCCGGTTCGATAACGACGGGCAACCCTGGGTGGAGCTTGAGGTACGCGAGGGTAGACACCGCCTGGTCAGGAGGATGCTCGAAGCCGTCGGACATCCCGTCGTACGACTGCGCCGGATAGGGTACGGACCGCTCAGGCTGGGGCGTCTTGGCCGGGGAGCATACCGCGACCTCAAGCCGTCGGAGCTTCGAGCCCTCAGACGCCTGGTGGGGCTGGAGGACTCAACGTCCGCGGGGGGAAGGGGGAGGAGATCGTATGGGGAAGCGAGCCCTAGTGGTGATCGACATGCTGGTGGATTTCGTGGAAGAAGGCGGCGCGCTGTACTGCGGGCCCGACGCCCGGGAGATCATCCCTCGCGTCCGCGAGGAACTTGACCGGGCGCGGGCACAGGGAGACCCGGTGATCTACGTGTGCGACCGTCACCGGCCCGACGACCTTGAGTTCCGCATGTTTCCGCCTCACTGCGTGGAAGGCAGTCGAGGCGCCGAGATCTGCTCGGAGCTTTCGCCCCGGGAGCGCGACCGCGTCGTGTTCAAGCGACGTTTTAGCGGCTTTTACGGTACGGATCTGGACCTTGCCCTCCGGGAACAGGGGATCGACGAGCTGACGCTGGTGGGCGTGTGCACGAACATCTGCGTGCTTTACACCGCCGCCGACGCGAGGATGCGCAACTACGCGGTCACGGTGCCGGCGGACGCCGTCGCCTCCTTTGATGCCGCAGCCCACCGCTTCGCTCTCAGGGAACTGGAAAAGACCCTCGGAGTCCGGGTGGTATCCGCTTGAGCGAGGGAGAGTGGTGGCCTTGGCGGAGCTGAGAACCCTCGCCGACGTGTCGGCGCTCGAGGTGGCGGGCAGGCGCTTTTACTCCGCCACCCATGAGGACATCCTGGCCGGCGCGACCACCGACATATACTTCATCAAGACACGGGAAGTGCTCGCCGGGCTGGGACTTCTCGACGCCCCGGTGGTGGCTGAGGTCTTCGCCAGCCGTGCCGGCGTGCTTGCGGGGCTGGAAGAGTGTCGCCAGTTGCTGCTGGGTCGGGGAGTGAGGCTGGAAGCCCTGCAGGAAGGGGAGACCTTCGCCGAGCGCGAAGTCGTGCTGCGCATCGAAGGTCCCTATGAGCGGTTTGGGCTATACGAGACGGCCATACTGGGGATCCTCGCCCAGAGCTCGGCCTGGGCTACGGCGGCCAGGGAGTGCCGCCAGGCTGCCGGAGACCGGCCGTTTCTGTGCTTCGGCGCCCGCCACGTGCATCCTGCGGTGGCTCCGGTCATGGAGCGCGCGGCCGTGGTCGGTGGGGCGAGCGGCGCCAGCTGCGTGCTGGGGGCGGTCTTGGCCGGCCGCCAGCCCAGCGGCACCATGCCGCACGCCGCCATCCTCATCGTCGGTGACACCGTGAAGGTCGCCGAGTGCTACGACCGGGTGATGCCGCCCGAACAGCCACGCGTGGTGCTCGTGGATACCTTCAAGGATGAGGCAGAGGAGTCGCTGCGGGTGGCCGCCGCGCTCGGCGATCGGCTGCAAGCGGTGCGCCTGGATACCCCCATGGAACGCGGCGGGGTGACCCCGGATCTGGTGGCGGAGGTCCGGGCGCGGCTGGATGCCGCGGGTTACCGCCATGTGCGCATTCTCGTCTCCGGCGGCATCACCCCCGATCGCATGCCCGCCCTGGCACAGGCCGGAGCCGACGCTTTTGGAGTTGGCAGCTACATCGCTCGAGCTCGGCCCATCGACATGACGATGGACCTCAAGGAAGTCAACGGCCAGCCGCTGGCGAAACGGGGCAGGATTCCCGGTCGCACCCCCAACCCCCGGCTGGTGAAGATCCTTTAGAAGACAGGGGCGTGAGGAGACGTTGGCGTCAGTGACCGAACTGCGAGTCCCATCCCGGATCCTCATGGGGCCGGGCCCCAGCGATGTCGATCCGCGCGTGCTGCGGGTGATGGCCACCCCCCTGGTGGGTCACCTGGACCCGGCCTTCCTGGACGTCCTGAACGAGGTAATGGCCCTGCTCCGGCAGGCGTTTCAGACCGCCAACCGCCTCACGCTGCCGATCTCGGGAACCGGCAGCGCGGGGATGGAGACGGTGCTGGTCAACCTGCTCGAGCCGGGAGACCGGGCGGTAGTCGGCGTGAACGGCGAGTTCGGGCGGCGTATGGCCGATATCGTGCGCCGGTGTGGCGCCGAGCTTTACGCGGTGGAGGCCGAGTGGGGCAGGGCCCTTGACCCGTCCGCGGTTGAAGACGCCCTCAGAAAGGCCAAGAACCCCAAACTCCTCGCCGTGGTTCATGCGGAGACCTCTACCGGTGTTCTGCAGCCGATTCCGCCGCTTGGGGAGCTGGCGCGCCGGGCGGGAGCGTTGCTCGTGGTGGACTGCGTCACCTCGCTGGGCGGCTGCGAGGTAGCCCTGGACGCCTGGGAGGTGGACGCTGCCTACAGCGGCACCCAGAAGTGCCTGTCCTGCCCGCCGGGCCTGGCGCCAGTGAGCTTGGGCACACGGGCGGAGGAGGCGCTCTTGCGCAGGAAGACGCCGGTTCAGAGCTGGTACCTCGACCTGACCATGATCATGAACTACTGGGGAAAGGATCGCTTCTACCATCACACCGCTCCCATCTCCATGCTGTACGCGCTGCGCGAGGCCTTGCGCCTGGTGGAGGAGGAAGGTCTTGATCGGCGCTTTTGCCGCCATCGACTGCATTCGCGGGCGGTGTGCGCCGGGCTGGAGGCGATGGGGCTTGAGCTTTTCGTTCCCGAGCCCTGGCGGCTGCCCACGCTGACCGCGGTGCGGGTGCCCGAAGGAGCCGATGATCTGCGTACCAGGCGGGCCCTCCTCGATCGCTTCGGCATCGAGATCGGTGGCGGCCTCGGACCGCTGAAGGGGAAGATCTGGCGGATAGGCACCATGGGCTACTCCTGCCAGCCCAGGAACGTCATCCTGCTAATGGCGGCCTTGGAGGCGGTGCTTCGCGAACAGGGACTTGGCCCGCCGCCGGGAGCGGGGATGTCGGCCGCAGCCGAAATACTCGCGGATGGGGAGAGGACAGGTTGAGCGTGAACTGGATCCAGCTTGCCGAGGAGGCCACCCGGGAAGCATACGCGCGTTCAAGGCTGCTTGGGCACGTGCGTGCGGTGGTCGGCTACTGCGAAGAGCTGGCCGCCCGGCTCCCGCAGGCGGATCGGGAGGCAGTGCTGGTCGCGGCCTGGTTTCACGACCTCGCCCGGGTGGACGAAGGCCCCGAGGACCATGCCCGGCGCTCCGCGGAACGTGCCCGGGAGTTCCTGACCGATCGGGGTTACCCGTCCGATCGCTCCCATCAGGTGGCGCTGGCCGTCCTGCACCACAGCTTCCCGCTTCATGGCCCGGAGCGCGACCTCCTCCCCGTTGAGGCCAAGATCCTCTACGACGCGGACAAGCTCGACCGCATGAAGGGGTACTACCTCGCCGATCTGCTGGCCGACGCCGGGTGCCGGGCGCTTCGGGAGGGGACGCACTGGGCAGTTTACCTGCCCACGGTTCGGGAAAGTTTCGTTGCCGGCTACGAGAGCCTCTACACCGCGCCCGCCCGCGAACTGGTCGGCCCGGATTACCGGGCATCACTTGACTTCCTGGACCGGGTGGCACGGCTCCTGTCATGACTGCATTAGGGGGAACCAGGGTTGGATAGCCGCGAGGACACGGAGCACCGCGCGGGGCTTCCGACGGTGTCCGATATCCTGGAGTGGGCGGCGGCCATGTTGACCGCGCGCGCCTGGCAGAGCATGGGGCTGGTGGTGGATCCGGCGACCGGAGAACTGGCGCGTGATCTAACGGAGGCGCGCGCCGCCATAGACGCCCTGGAAGCGATCGCCCGCTGCGTGCCCGCCCCACGATCGCGCGAGCTGGAGGTGTTGCTGGCCGACCTCCGGCTCAACTACGTGCGCCAGGCGCAGGCGGAGGGGTGATCAGGCGGCCCTGGCGCGTTCTGCCGCAGGCGAGGGTCCGGCCTGGAGGGCCGTCCGCGTGGTCAGCGTCCCCGCCAGCACGAGGGCAGCGCCCAGCGCGTGGTTCCAGCGGAAAGGCTCCCTGAGCCCCAGAACCGAAACCCCGAGCGCCACCACCGGCACCATGTACTGGTAGGCCATCACCCGGAGGGGACCGAGGTCACGCACCGCGCGGTACCAAAGCACCCAGGCGAGGCCCGCCCCCAGAAGACCGGAGTACCCCAGCTGCCACCCAAGCGATGTCGGGAGCCGGTCCCAGGGCACGCGGGCGGCATGGACGAGGCCCACGGGGGCCATCGTCGCCGCGGTGATCAGGAAGGTCCAGGCGGTCACGCGCAGCGGCGAATGTGAGCGCAGAAGGCGCGGTCCGGCGTTGGTATAGGCGGCCCAAGCCACGGCCGCCGCCAGCGTCAGAAGGTCGCCCGTGAGTTGCGAGGGCCCGATGTGGCCCGGATTCACGATGGCGGCCACCCCCACCAGCGCCACCGTGAACCCCGAGATCACCCGCCAGTTCACCCGCTTGCCTTCCATGGCCTGCATGATCGCCACGAAGCTGGGCGACAGCGCGTAGATGAGGGCGGACTTTCCCGAGGTAGTACCCTGCAGCCCGTACATCCAGAGCAGCTGGTTGGCGGCCCCCACCGCTCCCAGCGCCAACATGGGTAGCCGCGCCTGGGGTTGCAGGCCAAAACTTCCCTCACGTAGCCGGACCACCAGCAGGAGGGCTCCCGCGGCAAGCCCAAATCGCCCAAGGCCAAAGACCACAGGATCGACCACCTCAAGGGCCTGCTTCACCACCGCGAAGTGGGCTCCCCAGATCACCACGACCAGCGCGAGCATCAGGTCTGCCGCAGTCAAGCCGTCTTCCTCCCCTCAGGAGCAGGACGGCAACACTGCTCGAGGTCTTCTGCGGAACGGGATTCGTGCCCTGAGCTTGAGGTTCCTCTCGGCGATGGACGGGACCGGTCAACCCCTTGAGCTCGGACCGGTGCCGCGGGTATAATGAGGACAAACCGCATAGCGTGGACGGGTTTCTCCCCTGCCGGGGAGGAGAATAGGGAAGTCCGGAGCAGGCCAGTTGGCCTGCGAAACGGCGCGGTCCGCGCCACTGTGACCGGAGACGATACCTGCACGCAGCCACTGCCCACCGGGCGGGAAGGCGCAGGTGAGGATGATCCGGGAGCCAGGAGACCTGCCCGTCCGCCTGCGTGTCAACCCTCGTCGGAAAGGGGGGACGCGTCGTCCGCGCCGTTTTGGCCGACAGCCCCCAGTCCACAGGGACCGGGGGCTTCCCTGTTCATGCCGGAAGGAGGAGCTTGCCTTGAAAGCGACCCGCAGACTTGCGCTGGCGGTGGTGGTTGCCCTGCTGGGCGTTGCCGGCTGCCGTACCGCCGTCCCTGTCGAACGCACGGTTACCGACGGTGCAGGAAGGGTGGTGACGCTCCCGGCGGCCTCGCCATCCCGCATCGTGAGCATGGCCCCTGCCTGCACCGAGATCCTTTTTGCGCTGGGTCTTGGCGATCGACTGGTAGGGGTGACGACCTGGTGTGACTACCCTGAGGAAGCACGCAGCCTCACGAAGGTGGGGGACGCCTGGAGTCCGGATTACGAGCGCATCGTCGGTCTCAAGCCGGACGTGGTGCTGGCGGCGGGCACGGCCGAGAGTGAGATCGTGCTGCGTCTCCAAGCCTACGATATCCCTGTGGTGGTGGTGAACGCCGCCACCGTGGACGAAGTGCCGGCACAGGTCGAGCTTGTGGGTGAGGTGACCGGGAGGATCGAGCAGGCCCGCGAACTCGCAGCGTCCATGCGCTCGCGGCTGCAGGAGGTGCGCCGCCGGGTGGCTGAAATACCCGTCACCGCGCGTCCCACCGTCTTCTGGGTGCTCGACGATCTCCTGTGGACGGTGGGGCCGGGGTCCTTCGTCCACGACCTGCTTGAGAGCAGTGGCGGCAGGAACGTTGCCGAGGCTCTCGGTGTGCCGTATGCGCAGTACAGCCTGGAAGCGCTGCTCGAGAAAAACCCGGACGTGATCGTGCTCGCCGCGCTAGACCCGACCCTCGGACCGGGACTCGAGGCCTTGCCGGGCTGGAGCAACCTGCGGGCGGTGCGAGAGGGAAGGGTCTACCGGGTGGACGCCGACCTGGTGAGCCGTCCCGGACCTCGGGTGGTCGACGGAGTCGAGCTGGTGGCCCGACTGCTCCATCCCCAGGTGTTCCGGTGAGCGCGCAGTCCGAGGATCTTTACCTGGCGCTTCGGAAGCGGCGCTGGCGGGTCACCGTGGGTGCACTCGGCGGGTTGCTTCTCGTTTCCTGCCTGCTGGCCCTGGCATCGGGATCGGTGGCCATACCCGTCCGCGAAGTGGCGCGCATCCTGCTGCACCGGCTGCCGGGGGTAGGTCCGCCTCCCCCGGCGGCCTGGCCCGCCAGTCACGAGCAGATCGTGCTCGCGGTACGCTCCCCTCGGGTGGCGCTCGCCGCCGCCGTCGGCGCAACCCTGGGGCTTGCGGGCGCCGCCCTGCAAGGCCTGCTCCGCAACCCGATGGCCGATCCATACGTCATCGGGGTTTCCTCCGGAGCGGCACTGGGCGCCACGCTGGCGATGACGCTGGGGCTGGGCAAAGGCCTGGGGTTGGGGATGGTCCCGGCAGCCGCCTTCCTCGGCGCGCTGGCCAGCATCGCGATGGTCTACACGCTGGCGCGCACCGGAGGTCGCCTGCCCGTGCTGAACCTGCTGCTGGCCGGAGTGGCGGTGGGTTCCTTCCTCTCGGCCCTGGTTTCCGCGCTGCTGGTGTTCGCCCATCGTGACGTGCGGCCGGTCATCTTCTGGCTCATGGGCGGCTTGGGCGGACGCGGCTGGTTCCACCTGGCCGCGGCTTCACCGTACATGCTGCTCGGTGCCGGCGGCATCCTCCTGCTGGCCCGTGAACTCAATGCGCTGCTGCTCGGGGAGGAGAGCGCACGCCAGTTAGGGGTGGATACCGAGCGGGTCAAGCTGTGGCTGGTCGCCGCGGCCGCCCTGGCCACCGCGGCGGCGGTGGCGGTGGCCGGGATCATCGGCTTTGTCGGACTGGTGGTGCCGCACATGGCCCGCCTGGTGGTAGGAGCAGACCACCGAATCCTGCTGCCGGCGGCCGGGCTGGGGGGGGCCGCCTTGCTGGTGCTCGCCGATACGGCCGCCCGGGTGGCGTTGGCCCCGGGGGAGATCCCCGTCGGCATCATCACCTCGCTGATCGGAGGGCCGTTCTTCCTCTATCTCCTGCGGCGGGCCCGGACCCGATTCTGGTAACACGAGGAGGGGCGAGACTTGGCAAGCCTGAAGCTTGACGCGGTGAGCTGCGGGTACGACGGGCACCCGGTGGTGCAGGACGTCGACCTGGAGCTCAAGCCGGGTGACTTCATAGCCCTGATCGGCCCCAACGCCGCCGGCAAGTCAACCCTCCTGAAGGTGATGACGCGGGTGCTGCGCCCTCTGCGCGGACGCGTCCTGCTGGACGGTCGCGACCTTTGGAGAATGCCTCCGTCGGCGGTCGCGCGCAGGGTGGCCGCGGTCGGACAGGAGGCACCGGCCGACTTCCCGCTTTGCGTCCAGGATCTGGTGCTGATGGGACGTCTGCCCCACCTCGAGCGCTTCCGGGCCGAGGGTCCCCGTGACGTGGGGGCCGCACGCCGGGCGATGTCGCTGACCGGAACGCTTGCGCTGGCAGGCCGGGATTTCACGGGGCTGTCGGCGGGCGAACGCCAGCGCGTGCTGATCGCGCGCGCCCTGGCCCAGGAACCGGCCTATCTTTTGCTGGACGAGCCCACGGCGCACCTCGATATCGCCCACCAGGTGGAGCTTTTGGATCTCCTTTGCCGACTCAACCGCGACACTGGACTGGGGGTGCTGGTGGTCCTTCACGACCTCAACCTGGCGGCCCTGTACTGCGACCGGCTGGTTTTGCTTCACCAGGGACGGGTCAGCTGCCGTGGGTCCGCCGAAGAGGTGCTAGTACCGCCGCGACTGCAGGACGTGTACGGCAGCCGGGTGGTGGTTTCGCGTCACCCCGTCCACGGTGTCCCCCAGGTCAGCCTGATCGCGGCCGCCCATGACCCCACTTGTGGTCAGGGGCTTCCCAGGGGGAAGGTCCACGTGGTCGGTGGGGGGGGCAGTGCCAGCTGGTTGCTCGAGGCCCTGGTAACCGCCGGCTTCCGGGTAAGCACGGGAGCTCTCAACCGCGGCGACAGCGACTGGACGGCCGCACGCGCCTTGGGCCTGGAAACGGTGGAGGTCGCCCCCTTCTCGCCCGTGGATGCGGCGGCGGGGCAGCGCAACGCGGCGGCCGCGATCGCCGCCGACTGGGTGGTGCTCGCCGACGTGCCGTTCGGCCACGGCAACCTCGCCAACCTGGAGGCGGTGCGTCGGGCGGTGCTCGCCGAGGTGCCGGTGGTGCTGGTGGAAGCCACTCCGCTCGAAGAACGAGACTACACGGGAGGACGGGCCCTCGAGGTGTACCGCGAGCTTCGGAAGCGGGCGTACGCCGTGGCGGCAAGCGACCTCGAGGCCTTGCGTCTGCTGACGGGGGTGGAAAGGGATGCCCCACGCCGGGAGAGAATCCTCCCCGACGGGGAGAAGCGCTGACCGATGCCGGAGGCCTCATACCTCGAACTTGACCGGAGGGCTGAACTGGGCGCGCGGGCGCGGCAGCTCAAGGACATGCTCGGCAAGCCTTGTCGCCTGTGCCCCCGCCACTGCCGGGTGGATCGGCGGCGCGGACAATTCGGCGTCTGCCGCACCGGTGATCGGGCAGCCGTAGCCAGTTACGGTCCCCATTTCGGCGAGGAGCCCCCCCTGGTGGGCACTTATGGCTCCGGTACCATTTTCTTCGCCCACTGCGTCCTGCGCTGTGTGTTCTGCCAGAACTACGAGATCAGCCTGTCCGGAGAAGGAGCGGTATCCGTCGAACCCCGGGAGCTGGCCGCCATCATGCTTCGTCTGCAGGCCCTGGGCTGCCACAACATCAACCTGGTGAGCCCCACCCACGTCACGCCGATGGTCGTGGAAGCGCTGGAGATCGCAGCCGCGCAGGGGCTGCGGATACCGCTGGTATACAACTGCGGAGGCTATGAGTCGTCCGAAGCCCTGCGGGTTCTGGAGGGGATCGTCGACATTTACATGCCGGACATGAAGTACGCCGATGCCGACACCGCTCGCCGCCTGTCGAAGGCCCCCGATTACCCCGAGCACAACCGCGCGGCCGTTCTTGAGATGCACCGACAGGTAGGTGACCTGAAGCTGGACGAACGGGGAGTGGCCTTTCGGGGTCTTTTGGTCCGGCATCTCGTGCTACCGGGGAACCTTGCCGGAACTCGCGAGGTAGTCCGCTTCCTGGCGGAAGAGGTTTCGCGCGACACCTATTTGAACGTGATGGCGCAGTACCGGCCGGAGCACCGCGCGTGGCAACACCCGCCGCTCGACCGCCACATACGCTCCGAGGAGTACCGCCACGCCCTGCAAGAAGCTCGTGCGGCGGGCCTGCGACGTCTGGAACCCTGCTGATGGAGGTCGTCGTGCCGTGAACCACCGTTACCGGCTCGCCACGGTCGCCCTGCACGCCGATGCCTCTTCGCCCGAGGAAGCGGGATCGCCGCTGGCCCCGCCGATCGTGCAGTCCAGCACCTTTGCCTTTCCGGGACTGCCGGAACTCGACCGGGTGATGTCAGGGGAAGTCGGAGGGTATTATTACTCGCGGGAAGGCAACCCCAACGCTCAGGCCCTGGCTGCCGTGGTGGCCGCCCTGGAGGGCCACCCCTGTGGCGTGGCCTGCGCCTCGGGCATGGCGGCACTTGCCGCCACCGTGCTGGCACTGGCCCGCGAGGGCGACCACGTTGTCTCGGCCCGCGAAGTATATGGGGGAACGCGCACGCTGCTGGGCGAGGAGCTCGGCCGGCTCGGCATCGGCACAAGCTTTGTGCCGGGAACCGATGCCGACCGCTTCGAGGCAGCCGTCAACTCCCATACCCGGTTGATCGTCTGCGAGACGCTCAGTAACCCCACCCTGCGGCTTGCTCCCATCCCCGATCTTGTGGAGGTGGCCCGACGGCGAAAGCTCCACCTCGTGCTCGACAACACCTTCGCCACGCCCGTGCTGCTCCAGTCGGCTTCTCTGGGAGTGACGCTCACCCTGCACAGCGCCACCAAGTACCTGGCCGGGCACGACGACGTGACCGCGGGAGTGGTGACCGGCACCGCCGAACAACTTTCCCGTATAGGCCGCCTCGTGGCCCGCCTGGGTGCCTCGCTGGATCCCTTCGCCGCCTGGTTGGCCTTGCGGGGTCTGCGCACGCTGCCACTGCGGGTGGAAAGGCAGTGCGCCAACGCCATGGGCCTGGCCCAGTGGCTGGCCGGCCATCCCCGGGTGGCCCGCGTGCACTACCCCGGGCTGCCCGAGCATCCCCAGCACCACCTGGCGGCACGGCTCTTCGGGGGCAGATTCGGCGGCATGCTCAGCCTGGAACTGGCCGGAGGGGAAGCGGCCGTGGACCGCATGATCCGGCGCCTGCGCCTCGTCCGCCTGGCCCCCAGTCTGGGAGGGGTCAATACGACCGTGTCCCATCCCCTGCGATCCTCGCACCGTTACCTTCCGGCCGAAGAGCTCGAGGCGCTGGGCATCTCCGGTGCCCTGCTGCGGGTGTCGGTGGGCATCGAAAGCCTGGCCGACCTCGTGGAAGACTTCGAGCAGGCGCTGGCCGAATAGACGATGGGTACCGAAGACGCCGTCGGGCGCCTCTGCATCGCGGTGGACGGTCCCGCCGCCGCCGGCAAGAGCACGGTGGCACGGCTGCTGGCCGAACGCCTGGGCTACCGATACGCGGACACCGGGGCGATGTACCGTGCGCTTGCCTTAAAGGCCCTGCGTCTAGGGATTGACCTCCACGACCCGGTGGCGCTTGAGGAGCTGGCGGCCACCACGTCGATCGCCGTGGAAAGCGCGGAAGGTCGCACGTTGACGCTGCTTGACGGCCGGGACGTCAGCGAGGAGATCCGCAGCCCTGAGGTCAGCCGGGCGGTGTCCTACGTGGCCATGGTCCCCGGTGTGCGCAGGCAGATGGTCAGGATGCAAAGAGCCTTGGCGGCCGGCGGCGGGATCGTTATGGAGGGCCGTGACGTTGGAACGGTGGTCCTCCCCGGCGCCGACTGCAAGTTCTTCCTGACGGCATCGCCCAAGGAGCGTACCCTGAGAAGGTACCGGGAATTACTGGCGAAAGGATATCAGGTCGAGCTTGCGGAATTGGAGGCCGAGATGACCCTGCGGGACCGGCTGGACAGCGAGCGCACGACAGATCCGCTGGTTCCGGCCGACGACGCCGCGATCGTGGACACGACGGGCAGAAAGGTGGAAGAAGTGGTAGAGGACCTGCTGGAACGGTGCCGCGGCGTATCCGGGAGGCACTAGGCTGCTGTACGCGGCGGTCAGATCGCTCTTTCGCCTTGCCTGGCCCCTGGTGTTCCGGTGGCGCCGGGCGGGTACCGAACATCTTCCCGCCCGGGGCCCGGCCCTGGTGTGCTGCAATCACATAGCCTGGGCCGATCCGGTGTCGCTGGGGATCGCCAGCCCGCGCCCCATTTACTTCATGGCCAAGGAAGAGCTTTTCCGCTTTCCCCCGCTTGGGTTCCTTTTCCGCCAGGTAGGAGCCTTTCCCGTGAGGCGCGGTAAACCGGACCGCGCGGCCCTGCGGCATACGTTGCGGCTTCTGGACGCGGGCAGGATGGTGGGCATCTTCCCCGAAGGCACCCGAAGCCGGACCGGCAGACTGGGGCCTGCCGAACCGGGCGCCGCGCTTTTGGCGGCCCGGTCGGGAGCACCCGTTATCCCGGCGGCGATAACCGGCAGCTACCGGTTTCGGGCGCGGCTTACCGTACGCTTCGGCGAGCCGTTCCGGCTTCCTCCACCGCCCGACGGCAAGCCGACGTCGGCGTGGCTTGCGCGCCAGAGCGACGTTATCATGGAACGCATCCGCGAGTTGCTCGCATGCGCCGAGCAGGAGGGGACGGGGGCTTGAAGGTTTGGCTGGCTCCCGATGCCGGCTTTTGCCGTGGCGTAAGGCTTGCCGTGAAGGCCGTCGAGGAGGCACTGGCCGCGGGAGCTTTCCCCGTGCAGGTGCTCGGGCCGCCGATACACAACCCGCAGGTGGTCGCGGAGCTCGTGCGTCACGGCCTGCAGGTGGTGCACGACCTCTGCGAGGTCGACCGCGGCGTGCTGGTGCTGCCCTCGCACGGCGCGGCTCCCGACGTGGCCGTCACTGCCGCGAGCAAGGGAGTCCGCGTGGTGGACGCCACCTGTCCACTGGTGCGACGGGCTCAGCAGGCCGCCAGGGAACTGGCCGACCGCGATTGCCAGGTGGTGGTGGTCGGGGATCCGGGCCATGCCGAGGTGCTGTCCATCGTCGCCTGGAGCGGTCACCGGGCGGTGGTGGTGCGGGACGCAGACGAGGTCTCACGACTTTCCATCCGGCCTCACGTCGCCGTGCTGGCCCAGACCACCGAGCGGCCGGAAGTCGTGCGGGAGGTGGTGGAGGCGCTCCGACGCCTTGGCGCCAGCGTCGAGGTGCGCGATACGCTCTGCCCCATCACCCGTCGTCGGCAGCAGGAAGCTCGTGCGCTTGCGCAGAAGGTCGAATTGATGCTGGTAGTGGGGGGACGCGAGAGCGCCAACACCCGCAGGTTGGCACAAGCCGCGGCGGCGACCGGCGTGCGCGTGTACCATGTGGAGAGCGGACGGGAGGTGGACCCCGCCTGGTTCAAAAGCGTGGAACGGGTGGGAGTCACCGCCGGCACCTCCACCCCCCAAGGGGCCATCGAGGAGGTATTGGCGAGGATGCGGGAGATCGACGAGGCGGCAAGGCGGACTATGCCCGGCGAAGCTGAGCACACGGCCCATACGGAGCCGGGAGGTGGCGAAGGCGTGCTCGAACCGTCCGAGCAACCGGTAACGATGACCGAAGCATCGGCGCCGAGTTTCCAGCGCGGGCAGTTGCTGTGGGGCACGGTAGTGGCCGTCGAACCCACCCACGTGCTGGTCGACATCGGGGGCAAGGCCGAGGGAGTGGTTCCGGTGGCCGAGCTCTCCACAAGACCGGTCGCCGACCCCGCCACGGTGGTCGGCGTGGGCGAGGAGATCCCGGTGTACGTGCTGGGTGTCGACGAGCATGAAGGCACCGTGCGCCTGTCACGTCGGCGCGCCGAGCAGGAACTGGCCTGGCAACGACTGGAGGAAGCCCACACCGCGGGGGCGATCATCGAAGCACCGGTGACCGCCCAGGTGAAGGGGGGACTCATCGTCGACGTGGGCCTGCGCGGATTTTTGCCGGCCTCTCAGGTCGGCCTGTCCTTCATCCGCGACCTGAAGCCCTATGTGGGACGAACGTTGCGCCTGCGCGTCATCGAGGTCGACCGCCCCCAGCGGCGGGTGGTGCTTTCGGAACGGGCGGTCCTCGAGGAGGAACAAGCCCGCCGCGAGGAGGAGGTCTGGTCGACGCTGGCGGAAGGCCAGGTGGTGGAAGGCACCGTCAGGCGGTTGACCGGTTTTGGGGCCTTCGTCGACCTCGGCGGAGCGGACGGATTGCTGCACGTTTCCGAGCTGTCCTGGGGTCGGGTCAACCACCCTCAGGAGGTAGTGCAGGAAGGGCAACAGATCCGCTGCAAGGTGCTGAAGCTGGACCGCGAGCGCAAGCGCATCTCCCTGGGCCTCAAGCAACTGGAAGGCGATCCCTGGGACGGCATTGACCGCCGCTATCCGACCGGCGCCCTGTTTGAGGGGAAGGTGGTCAGCCTTGCGAGCTTCGGTGCCTTCGTGGAGCTGGAACCGGGCATTGAGGGACTGGTTCACCTCTCACAGCTGTCCGATCGCCGGATCGAGAAGGCCGAACAGGTGGTGTCGGTCGGCGACCGCGTCCGCGTCAAGGTCCTGAAGGTGAATCCTCGCGCCAAGCGGATCAGCCTCAGCATGCGCGAGGCCGAACAGGACGCGGAGAGGGCGCAATTGCGCAAGTACATGGCCGAGCACAAGTCCGATCGGGTAACCCTGGGAGAGGTCTTCGGTAACCTCTTCACCGAGAGGGAGAAGGCCCATGGGGAAAAGTCCTCGGAAATCTCCGAACACGCGCCGTCCGGCGAACCCGAACACGACGCTTGACGCCGCCGAACCGCCCGAGGACGGGGAGGCCTCGCCGTCCACCCCCCTCGACGCGTGGCTCTTGCCCGGTCAGAGAGCACTCGTGATCGCGGAGAAACCCAGCGTGGCCCGGGACCTGGCAAGGGTCCTGGGCCGTTTCACGCCGAGGCAGGGGTGGCTGGAAAACGATCGCCTCCTGATCTCGTGGGCCATCGGCCACCTTGTGGAGCTGGCAGAGCCGGAGGACTACGATCCGGCCTGGAAGACCTGGCGGCTTGCTTCGCTGCCCATCCTCCCCGAGCAGTTTCGCCTCCGCCCGGTGGCCCGCACCCGGGACCATTTCGCTACCGTTGCCCAGCTTCTTGGCCGCCCCGACGTGGGGCTCGTGGTCAACGCTTGCGATGCCGGGCGCGAAGGCGAGCTGATCTTTCGTTACCTCTATGAGCTCTCCGGCTGCACCTTGCCGGTCAGGCGCCTCTGGATCTCCTCGCTGACCGACGAGGCCATCCGTGAAGGCTTCCGCCGGTTGCGGGCCGGCGAGGAACTCGACCGTCTGGCCGCCGCCGCCAGGTGCCGCAGCGAGAGCGACTGGCTGGTGGGCATCAACGCCACCCGTGCGATGTCCAAGCGCTCCTTAACACTTGTGTCCGTGGGTAGGGTACAGACTCCCACGCTTGCGCTGCTCGTGCAACGCGAGAAGGAGATCGCCGATTTCCGGCCGTGCCCGTTTTGGAGGGTGATCGTCACCTTCCAAAGCGAACGGGGGGAATACCGCGGCACCTGGTATCGCGGCGACGAGGCCGAGCTCTGGTCGGAAGCCGAGGCCCTGGAGATCTTGGCCCGGGTGCAGGGAAAGCCGGGGATGGTTGGTCGGGTGACCAAGAGCCGCCGCACCCAGCCCCCACACCTGCTGCACGACTTGACCGACCTGCAACGAGAGATGAACCGGGCTTACGGATTCAGCGCCAGCAAGACCTTGCAGCTTGCCCAGGAGCTTTATGAACGTGACAAGCTAATCACCTATCCCCGCACCGCCAGTCGCTTCCTCACACCGGAACTCGTCCCGCTGCTACCGCGGCTCATGACGGTCGTGGCGGCCGGGGAAGGCCCTGTCGCCGCCGCGGCCCGCGAACTGCTTGCCCGCGGGCGCCTCCCGGTAACCGGCAGACTGGTGAACCCCGCCCGCGTGAAGGATCACCACGCCATCATTCCCACCCCGCGCGCTCCTGCCGACGGCGGCCCCCGTGGTGACAAGGGGCGGATCTACGAGGCGGTGGTGCGCCGATTCGTCGCCTCCTTCCTGCCCTCGTACGTCACCGAGGCAACCCGGGTGGAAACGGTGGTGGGGGAGGATCGCTTCCGCAGCGAAGGCCAGGTGGTGCTGCAGCAAGGGTGGCGGGTGCTGCAGCCCTCGGCGGACGAGACCGTCGAGCTGCCTCCCCTCGAGGCCGGCATGGCGGTGATGACGGCACAGGCGGCGGTCGAAACGGGCACCACCCGACCTCCCGCACGTTACACCGAAGCCTCGCTCTTACGGGTCATGGAAACCGCGGGATCGCTGGTCGAAGAAGAAGACCTGGCCGAAGCCATGCGCGAGGAGGGCATCGGCACCCCGGCAACCCGAGCCGCGATCATCGAACGGTTGCTGGAAGTGGGTTACGTTGAGCGTGAGGGCAGGGCACTGCGACCCACACCAAAAGGCATGGAGCTGATCGCCCGCTTGCCGGTGCGGGAGCTGACTTCGGTTTCACTCACCGGCCGCTGGGAGAGGCGTCTTCGCGAGATAGAGGAAGGAAGCGAGGAGCGCGACCGGTTCATGAAAGACATCCGCGCGTTCACGCGCGACCTCGTGGAGCAAATCAAGCGCCTCGATGCGGAGGGCCTGGCCGCCGGCATGGTCCGCAGCGTGGGGAGCTGCCCGCGCTGCGGCGCTCCGGTGGTGGAACGCTGGCAGGTCTGGGGCTGCAGCAACTGGAAGACCACTTCCTGCCCCTTTCATTTCTCGCGGACGGTGGCGGGGTACAAACTTAGTTCGCGCCAGGCGGCGCTACTGCTTAGCCGGGGACGGACGGGGCTGCTACGCGGTTTCCGCTCGCGGACCGGTCGCCGCTTCGCTGCCTACCTCGTCCTCAACAGCGAGGGCCGACTGAGCTTCGAGTTCCCCTCGCCGGCCGCACGCAAGCAACGGAGGAGTAAACGCAAGCCCCCGGGGAAAGGCTAACGCCGAGCATTCTCCGGGAGGGGTGGCCATGCCCACGGGCACCGTGGTATTGCTGGTGGCAGCCATCCTGGTCTACTTCGGCGTCCTGCATCGTGTGCTCGATCGCATGCGCCTCACCGACCGGGCCGCCCTGGTGATCATTGGGCTTCTCCTGGTGGGCAGCTTCTTCAACCTGCTGCTGGTCCGACGTCCGGTCCACCTGCTGGTCAACGTGGGCGGAGCCCTGGTCCCCATCGGGGTTACCCTCTGGTTGCTGGCCACCGCGGACACCGCGGCCGAGAAACGTCGGGGCACGGTCGCCGCACTGGTCAGTGGGGCCGGCATCTACGTGCTGGGCCGCTACGTGCTTAGCGGCCGTGCCGCCGAGCCCGAGACGATGCTGCTGGAGCCGACCTATCTCTTCGGAGCGGTAGCAGGGGTCATCGGCTACCTGGCCGGACGCTCGCGGCGGGCGGCTTTCGTCGGCGGCATCCTGGGGATCGTGCTGGCCGACGTGGCCCACTTCGTCGAGCTGGTGCTCAGCGGCATACGCGGTCGGGCGTGGCTGGGAGGCGCCGGTGCCTTTGACGCCACCGTTTTCGCCGGCATTCTCGCCGTGGGACTTGCAGAGGTGGTCGGGGAAACACGCGAACGCCTGGGGGGAGGACCGGCCCCCGGCGACCGGGCGCCCGGACAGACCCGTCTGGGCGCACTGCAAGAGCTGGAACACGACGGGGGGGAGCGTGAGCATGGTTAGCAGGCTGCTAGCCTGCGCGGTGGCCGCGATGCTCCTCTTCGCCCCGGTGCGGGCGGCGAGGGCGCACGAGGAGCTCCCGGCCGAATCTCCCTGTCATGTGTTGCTTGAGGGCACGGACGAGGTCGTGCTGGTGACCGGCCTGGTGGTCCATCCCGGTGATGAATACCTGAATGCGCGAAATCAGCTTTACCGCGTGGTCCGAGTGGACGGAAGCACGGCGTACGCCGTATTCGTGGAGGATGTCGAACTCACTTCGCCCCGAGCCTCGCGCCGCAGCCCGCGACTTGCCGGCCTGCTCGAGCTGGCCGCCCGGCGCCGACCGGTGGTCGTGGGCATCTATCACACACACAGCGACGAATCCTACGTTCCCACCGAAGGCACCGCATCGCGCCGGGGTGGAGGCGGCATCCTGGAAGTGGGCGACACGCTGGCGCGGGCCCTGGAGGAGCGCGGGGTACGCGCCATTCACGACCGCACGCTGCACGAGCCCCACGACGCCGCCGCCTATCGCCGGTCACGGCGCACTGCGGTGGGTCTTGTGCGGCGGGGCGCCACGGTGCTCCTGGACGTGCACCGTGACACCACTCCCCCCGAGGCCTACCGCACCGAGGTGGCGGGCACTGCGGTGACTCAGGTGATGCTGGTGGTCGGGCGCCAGAACCCGGCCCGCGACGCCGTGGTGTCGTGGGCGAGGGAGATCAAGCAGACCGCCGATCGCTTCCATCCCGGTCTGATCCGGGGGATCTTCGTGGGGCGCGGCAGCTACAACCAGGATCTGGGAAGCCGGACGCTGCTTTTGGAGATCGGCGCCCACCGCAATCACCGCGACGAGGCGGAGGAGGGGGCGGCCCTGTTCGCCGACGTCCTCCCGGCGGTGCTGGGAGCCGGGGGCCCCGAGGGTACCGGGGCCCTGCGCGCCCTGCTCGTCTTCCTGCTCCTCGCCGCCGCCGCCGTGGCGCTGTACCTGTATGTGGCTACCGGTAGCTGGCCGGCCGCTGCCGACAGGGCCAGGCAGTTCTGGCGCACCGAGTTTCGGGATCTCTTGCGGCCTCTCGCCCTCAGACCCCGGGGACGCGACGGAAGAGGTGCCGGAGACCGCTCGGGCCCGGGCTGAGCGCGGGGAGGTGTAACACGAGGTGCTCTCGGCCTGGGGTCCCATCACCATGGGGCTCGCGGTGGGTACGCTGACGCGGGCGCATCTTCTGCGTGTTGATTACCGCATGTACCCGACCTACCCACACGGCTGGGTTACCCACCTGGCGCTCGGTCTGGTGGCCGCCTTCCTGGGAGCGGTGGCCGTTCCGGCCCTGGCCGCCCGGGAGTTCACCGCCGTCACCTTCCTGGCGCTGGCGGCACAGCAGTTCCGGGAGGTACGGGCGGCAGAGCGCGAGAGCCTGGCGGCGCTGGAGGCAAGCGAGCGCGTGCCGCGCGGCGCCGACTACGTGGAAGGCATCGCCCGCGTCTTCGAGGCCCGCAACTACCTGGCCATGCTGACGGCGCTGGTGGCAAGCTCCCTCACCCACTTCCTGGGACTCTCCGCCGGCCTGCTGGGAGGAGGAGCGGCGCTGGTCCTGGCGGGAGGACTGCGACGCGGCAAGCAAGTGGGGGACGTGGCGGTGGTCCGTCCTGCCCGGCTGCGCTTTGAACGCAGCCTGTTGTACGTGGACGACGTGATGATCATGGCCGTCGGCCTGCGCGAATCCCGCGAGTACCTTCTCCGCCACGGCAGGGGGGTGATCCTGGAGCCTCGAGACGCAGCCGCCCGCGCCACGCTGGCCACCCTCGGGCAGCGCCAGGCCATCGCGCACGACGCGGCAGCGGCGGTGGGGCTGCGCAAGGACTTCGGAACTCCCGAGTTCACCCCGCTCGTGCGCCTCGATCTGGACACAGGACGCACGGGTCTGTGCATCGTACCCACCAACCCCGACATCAACGCGCTCTTGGAAGGAGTTCGGCGTACACCGCTTCTGGAAAGCTCCCGCCGCCTGCCGCTTGAGGTAGGCCGATGAAGACCGCGCCGCTGCACACCATTCTGGCGGTGGTCACGCTGCGGCATGACGCGGTGGGAGGCGGCGCGCCGATCTTCTATGCCAACGATGAGGCGGAACGCGAGAGGATAGCGACCTACCTCAGCCGCATACTTGACGCGATGGTACACGACCTCGAAAACGGCACCTACATTCTGGTTAAGCACTGAAGGCCCTCGTACTCAGCCAAGGGAAGGTGAGCTAGCCATCGCCCGGGTTGACCCTGGCGACGGGAGCGTGACCACGGTTCTTCAGAGCCGGATGCAGGGAGGCCTTGTCCTGGCGCGCGGCAACTGCCCGCCCCTCAGCCCCCGTGGGTCCAGGGTGGCCTACATCAGCGCAATCGCAGAGGGCACGCCATGGGGGGCACGCGAATGCTGTGGCACCGGCGGGGGCTTGACGCAACCGGTACTTGGCATATACTGGGCGGGAACCCCTGACAATCCAAGCAGAGGGGGGGTCAACTAGGTTCAGTTGACGCGGCCCTCGTTTTCGCCTCCCCTTGACGCCGGTGACCTTCGCCGTCACAATGAGAACCACAAAGCCGGAGGGCGGAGGTCGGCAGCAGGCGCCATGAACACCCTAGCGGGGACCGAAGGAGCAGTCGTCGCCGCCGTTCGTCCCGATAGCATAGCCGCCGACGTCGGTCTTTTCCCAGGCGATCGACTGCTCACGCTGAACGGCCGCCGGCCCCGGGACATCCTGGAGTACAAGTGGCTGCTGGCGGCGACCACCGTGCAGCTCCGAGTGGTACGCCCCTCCGGCGAGGAGTTTTTGTACGACATCGAAAAGCCCGAGGAAGAGGAACTCGGCCTTACGTTCACCGCGCCGGTGTTCGACGGCGTCAGAACCTGCCGTAACCGGTGCATTTTCTGCTTCCTGGACCAGTTGCCGCCGGGTTTGCGTCCCTGCCTGTACCTCAGGGATGACGACTACCGGCTTTCCTTCCTGCAAGGCAACTTCATTACCCTCACCAACCTCGACGCCGCCGATCTTGGCCGCATCGAACGGCAGCGTCTCAGTCCCCTGTACGTGTCGGTGCACGCGGTCGACCCCGAGCTGAGAGGGCGTCTTTTGGGTTCGCCGCATCCCGAACCCGTGCTCGACCTCCTGGCCCACCTGGGACGGGCAGAGATCACGGTTCACGCCCAGGTGGTGATCTGCCCCGGGCTCAATGACGGTGCCGCCTTGGCAGACACGGTAGAGAGGCTTGCCGCGCTCTGGCCGGCCGTGGCGTCCGTCGGACTGGTGCCGGTGGGTCTCACCCGCCATCGCGAGAACCTGTTCCCGTTGAACCCCGTCACCCCGGGACTTGCCGAGGAACTCGTCCGCAAGGTGGGCGCCTGGCAGCGTCGCTTTCGGAAAGAGGGAAAGGGCTCGTTCGTTCACGCGGCGGATGAGCTTTACCTGGCGGCGGGGTTGCCTCTGCCGGCGGCCGCGCGCTACGACGGATTTCCCCAGCTGGAGAACGGCATCGGCCCGGCGCGGCTGTTCCTCGACGAGATCCGGAAGGTGCGCTCCCGTCTGCCGCCGAAAGTGTTGGGGCGGCGGCGGGTGGCGGTGGTCACCGGCCGTATGGCTGTTCCGCTGCTCAGACCGGTGGTACAGGCCCTGAACGGGGTGGAGGGGCTGTCCTGCGCGCTGGTGCCGGTGACGAATCGTTTCTTTGGGGAACAGGTGACGGCGGCCGGTCTGCTGGTCGGCGCGGACGTGCTGGCCGCCCTTAAGCGTGAGGCAAAGCCTGCCGACCTCGTGCTGGTGCCGGCGACAGCGCTGGCCCACGACCCTCCGGTCTTCCTGGACGGCGTGGGACTGCTCGAACTTGCCGAAACCCTGGGAGTGCCGGTGTTGCCGTGCGGCCCCAGACCCGCGTCACTGGTGGCCGCCGCGCTGTCAGCTGAGGAGGTCGGCCGTTGAAGCCGGTGGTCGCCATCGTAGGTCGGCCCAACGTGGGCAAGTCCGCGCTGTTCAACCGTATACTGCAGCAACGCCGCAGCATCGTCGAAGCACAACCGGGCGTCACCCGGGATCGCATATATTCCCCGGCAGAGTGGGCAGGACGCCAGTTCACGCTGGTGGACACCGGCGGGTTGGAGTTCGCCGGCCGCGACATGGCCGCCAGGGTGCGCCGTCAGGCCGAGGTGGCGGTCGCCGAGGCCGACGTGCTCATCTTCGTGGTGGACGGGCGTGAGGGTCTTGCGCCGGGCGATCGTGACGTGGCCGACGTCCTGCGCCGCACGCGTAAGCCGGTGGTGGTGGTGGTGAACAAGGTCGACCGCCCGGGCGACACGACCTCCCTCGTGGACTTCTTGGAGCTGGGATTGGGGGAGCCCCTGGGCGTGTCCGCGTTGCACGGCCTGGGCACCGGCGAGCTCCTTGACCGGCTGCTCGAGCTGCTTCCCGCTGAGGAGGCCGAGCCGACGGCGGTGCCCGGGCTGGCGGTAGCGGTGGTGGGCAGGCCCAACGTGGGCAAGTCGTCGCTGGTGAACGCGCTCCTGGGGCAAGAGAGGGTGATCGTGGACGCCCGTCCCGGGACCACCCGTGATGCGGTGGACGCCACTTTCGAGTGGGAAGACCGCACCATCACCCTGATCGACACCGCGGGCCTGAGACGGCGTGCGCGCCGCGGTGAACCCGTGGAATATTACAGCGTGCTACGCACCACCAGGGCGGTGCAGAGGGCTCAGGTAGCGCTGGTGGTGCTGGACGGCAGTCAACCGGTGACCGAACAGGACCGCCGTATCTGCGGGTACGTGGATGAGGCCGGGAGGGCCGTGGTGCTGGTCGCCAACAAGATCGATCTCGTGGAAGACTCCGGCGGCGTGAAGGCCTGCGTGCAAAGGATCCGCCGAGAACTGGCCTTCATGGGTTACGCCGCAATCGTGGCGGTCTCTGCGCTGACCGGCGACGGCATGGCGAGGCTGCTGCCGGCCGCCCTGGCGGCAGGTCACGAGCACGCCCGTGAGGTACCGACCCGCCTGCTGAACGCGGTACTTCGCGACGCGGTGGCCATCAATCCACCACCCGGCCGGCTGAAGATCGGGTTCGTCACCCAGGTCGGGACGCGGCCTCCGCGCTTTGCCTTCTTCGTCAACGACCCGGGTCTGGTGGAAGCCTCATACCGACGGTACCTTGAAAACCGCCTCCGCGATGCCTTTGGCTTCGAAGGAACGCCATTGCGGCTTGCCTTCCGGAGCGGGAGGACGCGCGGCAAGGAGGATCGCAGGTAGGCTGAGATGAGTACGCTCTTTTGGCTGGCACTTACGGGCTATCTGATCGGCGGCCTGCCCTTTGGCTATTGGGCGGGCAGGTGGCTGGGAATCGATGTGCGGCGCATCGGCAGCGGCAATATCGGGGCAACCAACGTCTTCAGGGTACTGGGCCCGGTTCCCGGCCTACTGGTGCTGGCGGCCGACATGGGCAAGGGTGCGCTGTCCGCCCACCTCGGGCTGACCTGGGGAGGAACGCTGGGGCCTTGGGCCGCCGCGGTGGCAGGGCTCGCCGCAGTGGCCGGTCACAACTGGTCCTACCTGCTCGGCTTCCGTGGAGGCAGGGGAGTGGCCACCGCCGCCGGAGTGGTCTTCTACCTCATTCCCGGAGCGGCGGCGTTGGGCCTGCTCGCACTGGTAGCCGTGGTGCTGGCCACGCGTTACGTCTCGCTGGGGTCGCTGGTGGGAACAGCCGTAACGGCGCTGCTGGTGCTGACGACCTCGGAACCGCTTGCCTACAAGGTGCTGGTGACGCTCGCAGCTGGCTTCATCTACATCCGGCACCTGCCCAACATCAGACGGCTGCTGGCCGGACAGGAGTTGCGGATAGGTGACCCAAGACACCGCAGGCGCTCCTGAGACACGCGTGACGGTCTGCCCGGCTGGGGCCTGGGGCATCGCCCTGGCCTGTCTGCTCGACCGCCGCGGCTGCCGGGTTACGCTGTGGTCTCGGCGCGAGGACTACGCGCAGGCCCTGGAGATGACCCGGCTTGACCCGCTTAGGCTGCCGGGCATGTCGCTTCCCGAGGGGATTACGGTCACGGCGGACACCGCCCGGGCCCTGGACGGTGCGGAAGGGGTTATATTAGTACCCGCCTCTTGTGGCATGCGCGAGCTGTGCCGCACGCTGGCTCCGTTCCTGCGCAGCGCCGGGACCTCTCCGTACCTGCTTTCGGCCACCAAGGGGCTTGAGGTGGAGACCGGGTTGCGCATGTCCCAGATCATCGCCCAGGAGCTCGGCGATCTCTCGCCGGCGCCGGTGGCCGTCCTTTCAGGGCCCAACTTCTCCATCGAGGTGGCCCGGGGGCTGCCCACCACCACGGTGGTCGCCTCTTCCTGCCGGCGCACGGCCGAGTACTGGCAGCGTCTGCTCACCGACCGCCTGTTCCGCGTGTATGTCGGCCCCGATGTGACGGGTGTGGAACTCGGCGGCGCGCTCAAGAACATCATCGCCATCGCCGTGGGGATGGCCGAAGGGCTGGGGCTGGGACTCAATGCCCAGGCCGCTCTGATCACCCGCGGCTTGGCGGAGATCGCACGCCTGGGGGTAACCATGGGGGCCAACCCGCTCACCTTTGCCGGCCTTTCGGGCGTGGGCGACCTCGTGCTGACCTGCACCGGCCGCTACAGCCGCAACCGCCAGGCGGGAATCGAGCTGGGCAGGGGGACCCCGCTGGCGGATGTGCTGGCGAGCCTGCGGATGGTGGTGGAGGGGGTCACCACCACCCGTGCGGCCTACGGCCTATCCAGGCAACTTGGGGTCAAGATGCCGATCACCGAGGAGCTGTTTCAGGTCTTCTTCGGCGGCAAGCGGCCGGCGGCGGTGGCCGAGAGCCTGATGTCGCGTGAGCCCACCCGCGAGCTGGATGGGTTCACGCTCGAGCCTACCGACTGGTAGCGATCATTCACGAGCCAGCCGGTCGAGTTCCTCCTGGTACTCGGGGTGAATGACGAACTTGCCGTCCTTGAGCACCTCGAAGTCCCAGGGCTGCACGATCAGGTCGTCGCTGAGCATTCCGTACCAGTTGGGCTTGAAGCTGTCCGAGTGCACGTAGAGGGTGGCCGTCTTGACCTTGCGGGCACCCTTCTTCTTCGCCTCCTGCACCGCCAGCTTCAGCGTCTCGCCGGTAGCGCTGATCTCGTCCACGATCAGGACCTTCTTACCCCTCACGTCGTCGGTCAGCGGCACCAGCAGCCGCGGCCTGCCCCTTACCACCCGGTCCTTCTCCCGGCGCGAAAGGCGGATAGGGTAGAAGTCCTTGCGCAGCATTGACGCAAGGATGGCCGCGGGGATCACCCCTGCCTTGGCGATGCCCACGATCTGATCGGGATCGAACTCCGTCTGGATCTGCACGGCGAGTTCCCGACACAACCGCATGACGTCGTCCCAGGTGAGTTTCAGTACGCCCAGGTGCCCGTGTTCGTACGAATCCTCCAGGCTCAAACCCTCGCCTCCTCGCAAACCCGCTCTCGGCATACCGGTAATAGCCGCGAGGTCTCGTCCATATACATTGTACCGGTTTTCGACGCACCCGCCTAGGGAGGAGGGTCGGCGGTGGAGAGGTTCGATGTATTCCGCGACATCGCCGAGCGCACCGGTGGCGACGTATACCTGGGAGTGGTGGGCCCCGTGCGCACCGGCAAGTCTACCTTCATCAAGAAGTTCATTGAGCTTCTGGTGCTGCCCAACATCACCGACCCCAACGACCGCGAACGCGCCATCGACGCCATGCCCCAGGCAGGGGCGGGGCGCCGGGTGATGACCTCAGAGCCCAAGTTCGTGCCCGACGAGGGCGTAGGCATCACCATTCGCGACAGCCTGCACCTCCGGGTGAGACTGGTGGATTGCGTGGGCTACACCGTCCCCGGGGCCTTGGGCTACGAGGAAGAAGGTGGTACCCCCCGCATGGTGCGCACCCCCTGGCACGACGAGGACGTGCCCTTCCAGGAGGCCGCGGAGCTCGGAACCCGCAAGGTGATCACCGAGCACTCCACCTTCGGTGTGGTGGTCACCAGCGACGGCAGCGCCACCGACCTGCCCCGCAAGAGCTTCCTCGACGCCGAGCGGCGGGTGGTGCAAGAACTGCGCGATCTGGGCAAGCCCTTCGTGGTCATCCTGAACACGCTGAACCCGTACAGCCGGGAGACGCTCGACCTTGCCCGGGAGCTCGAGGTGGAGTACGACGTGCCGGTGCTGCCGACCAACATCGCCGAGCTTCAGCATGAGGACATCGAGGCCCTGCTGGAGCAAGCCTTGTACGAGTTCCCCGTCAGCGAGGTGACCATCGACCTGCCCCACTGGGTCGAGACGCTCGACCGCAACCACTGGCTCCGCCGCCGGTTCGAGCAGGCAGTGGAAGACTGCGTGGGGAAGGTTCGGCGCCTGCGCGATATCGATGGGGCGGTCGAGCGCCTGCGTGGGTACGACTTCGTGGAGAATGCCGCGCTGCGCCGCATGGACATGGGCACGGGAGTGGCCGTCGTGGAACTCGGCGCCCGCGAGGAGCTCTTCTGGCAAGTCCTGCAGGAGGTCAGCGGCATCAGCATCGAGGGCAAGCACGACCTCTTGACCAACATGCGCGAGCTGGCGGCCATAAAGCGCGAGTACGAGGTGATCGCCGAGGCGCTGCGCGATGCTAGAGAGACGGGCTACGGGGTGGTCGCTCCCACCCAGACGGATATGGCCTTCGAGGAACCCGAGCTGATTCGCCGGGGAAGCCAGTACGGGGTGCGCCTGCGTGCCCGCGCACCCTCCCTGCACATGTTCCGCGCCGACATCGAAGCCGAGTTCACACCGATCATCGGCAGCGA
The DNA here is from genome assembly GCA_020725145.1 of Symbiobacterium thermophilum. GTDB lineage: Bacteria > Bacillota > Sulfobacillia > UBA995 > UBA995 > DYFO01. The sequence goes on along the minus strand of DYFO01000004.1, from coordinate 4,060 downwards.
GAAGCAGTGTGAGGAACTGGTGCGCTATCTCATGGACAAGTTCGAGGATGACCCACAGAAGATTTGGGATTCGGACATCTTCGGCAAGTCGCTCCACGACCTTGTGCTTGAGGGCGTGACCAACAAGCTCTACCGCATGCCGGAGAACGCCCAGCAGAAGCTCCAGGAAACGCTGACCCGGATAATCAACGAGGGCAGCGGCGGCCTTATCTGCATCATCATCTGATCCACTGCCGCACGAAACGCGGTTTGTCCTGCTAGGCCTGCCTTCAAAGCGGGCCTTTCTGTGCTGCAGTTTTTGTCCTGCTAAGGAAGGACTTTCCCGACCAGAGGAGAAGTCCCCCTCAGTTTGCGCGCTTGGCAAGCAACCGTTTGGGGGAAGGAGGTGACGCCGCTTGACCAAGGCGGACCTGATCGCCGCGGTGGCCGAACGTACCGGGCTCAAGAAGAAGGACGTCACGCTGGCCCTGGAAGCGGCCTTCGGAGCGATCACCGACTCGCTTAAGAAGGGACAGAAGGTTTCGCTGGTTGGCTTTGGAACCTTCGAGGTCCGGACTCGCGCAGCAAGGAGCGGGCGTAACCCGCAGACCGGGCAGCCGATAAAAATAGCCGGTCGGAAGGTGCCTGCCTTCAAGGCCGGCAAGGGATTGAAGGAGGCAGTCGCGCGCTAGCCTCCTGCATCGTCAAGTGACGTGAACGCCTGCGGAGACACGCCCGCAGGTGTTCGCGTTTTCGCAGGCCATCCGGCGGACCTGCCAAGGACCTGCGACCTTCATCCCATCTTGCGGTTCGCCTTGCGGAGCCTGGCCCAGGCCCCGATATCCTCAGGAGGCTCGACGATCTCGTGCTCGGGCCGGAGCAGAAGACGGGCCGCCCCGGGGTCGCAGGTCGTGACGCAAAGTCCGCAACCGATGCAGCGTTCCCTGTCGACAACCGCCTGGCCGTCCTCCACGACGATGGCGCCCACCTGGCACCGCTCGACGCACACCTCGCAGCCGGAACAGGCCTGCGGGTCGACCGCGCAGTAGTAGTTGGCGTGGGCTACCGATTCCTTGAGCCCGAACTCGACCACTCCCCGCAGTACGCCGCAGCAGCACCCGCAGCAGTTGCAAACGTAGTTCACGCCCTTGGCTACGTTGCTCACGGTGTGCACGAGGCCGATAGCCTCGGCCTCGTCCAGAAAAGCCAGTGCCTCCTCGCGTGAGACGCTGTCCGGACCCGAAGGACGATCGATGGGCGAGAAACTCAGGCACGCGCGGCGGGGGAAGGAGCACCGCCGCGTGCCCAGCAGGTCATGCTGCTTCCTGCACACACAATCCCGCAGCACGAAGCTCCGGGCATCGCCGAGCAAGGCCTTGACGTCGTCGTACGGCAGGATCCACTCCGACTTGACGGTCGCGTGAGCCGGCACCACGCGGTGGATCGCCGGAGCCGGGGTCATGATGCCCGCCAGCCCTCCGGTGGCCGCCACGTATTCCTCGGTCAGATGCGCCATGCGGTGCGCGCTCTCAGCTTCCAGCCGGAACATGGTGGCCTCCCAGCTTCCCACGATGAACGGGTTGAGCGAGAAGACGCGCTCGTCGCCGCGCCTGTCGCCCCTCACGAGCCCCTTGACCAGCATCAACCGCAGTCTGCTCTCCACCTCCCGGGCACCCGCGCCAACACGCGGTGCAACCTCCTCGGCAGTCTCCCAGGCCTCCGACAGCTCGGCAGCCGTCTCGGCCTCCTCGGGGGTGAACATGATCTTGAGGATCTCAAGTTCGATACCCGAGTCGGTGGGGGGGAAGCCGAACGGAAGGCGGTCAAGCGCTTCGGCCAGCTTGCGATACGCCTCATCACTCATGGCCCGATCCCTCCTGTCCATCCGGACGGGCCCTGGCTTCGCCTGAAAGCAGTGCTTCTCCTTTCGGGAGCGGCGCACGCGATCCTTCCACCCCGGCCTGCGACGCCCTGGAGGGGCTACGGTATCCCTTCAAATTGGTTTACATGTTCACCAGATCCGCCTATAATAAAGTTAACGTGTTAATCAAGGGAGGTGCCCGATGTCCGGCATCAGGGACATCTGGCTCTACGCCAACAACATCATCCGTTCGGCACGGCAGATGGTGAACGAGGACCTGCGGGCGCTCGGTCTCAGCAGTGCCGAGGGTAACGTGCTGCTGCACCTCTTGACCCAGGGTCGCCCGTACCGCCAGGAGGACCTCGGGGACCAACTGGACGTCAGCAAGCCCGCAGTCTCCCGGGCTCTTGCCTCGCTGGCCAGGAAGGGTTACGTCACGCGGGAGAAGGACCCAGCCGACAGGCGGGCAAGCCGGGTGCTGCTAACCCCCAAAGCCCAGACCATCGGACCCCGGGTGGAGCAGGCATACAACGAGGCCTACTTCACGGCGACCCGGGTCCTGTCGGCAGAGGAGATCGAGCAGTTCATCAAGCTGTTCGCCCGGGTATCGGACAGCTTCTCCACGGCCCTGGCGGCGAAGCGGGCGCGGAAGGGGGCCGGGCCGTGCTGAGCGACCTCACCGGAGCGGGAATCCTGATGATCTACTACCTGGTAGTCTGCGGGCTGCTGCCCACCTTGCTCCGGGCCTGGCCGCGGGTGCCCACCGAACTTATCCGAAAGCTGCAGCACGTTGCCTACAGTCTGTCCGTGTTCATACTCCTGCGGTGCTTCAGTGCCTGGTACGTGGCAATCGCAGCATCGCTGTTGCTCGCCGTCATAGCCTTCCCGGTCCTCTTGGCCGTGGAAAGGACCGCCCTTTACCGGAGGCTCGCGGTCGACCGGACGAACCGGGGCGGGGAACTGAGAAGGCAACTGCTCTATGTCCAGCTGTCTTTCGCCATCCTGATAGCCGTCTTCTGGGGGGCGCTGGGCACCAGGTGGCACTGGACCATCGCGGTGGCCGTCATGGCCTGGGGTTTCGGGGATGCCGCGGCGGCGCTGGTGGGGAAGGCGTACGGCCGCCGGCGGTTCCTCCATCGCTGGATCGAGGGAGCCAAGACGCGCGAGGGCATGCTGGCGATGGTCGTCGTGGCCGGTCTGGCCCTTTTCCTCACCCTCCTCTTCTATGCCGGCAAGCCATGGTACACCAGCCTCCTGATCGCGGCGGCGGTGGCCCCGGTCTGCGGGGTGGTGGAGCTGTTCTCCCGCCGCGGCATAGATACGCTGACGGTACCTCTCTCCGCCGCGTCCCTGGTCCTCCCCCTGGCCCTCCTGTTCTCCCTGTGGGGCTGGTAGGGTGAGCGTACTCTCGCGGGAGCAGGCTGCCCGCCGCGAGCGAACCCTGCTGGCCGCGCTACTGCTGAGCGCCTGGGGGCCTCTGGCCACAGGGCTTGGGGTCGCCCTGAGCCGCTCGACGACACAGGTGGCCGACTTTGTCCGCCGCACCGTAGAACTGGCGGCCCTGTTCATCTCCTGGTGGGCGTTCCGACGCCTGGAAGGCGGCAACCGGCCCGACGCGGCACAGCGGGCGCGGCTGGAGCGGATGGCCGGCCTGGCCGTCGCAGCCGCCCTGGGATGTTCGGGCCTGGTCACCCTGGGCCTCACCCTGTCCCGGATCCAGCACTTCCAGCCGGGAGGAAACGTGTACCCGGGACTGGCCGTCGCCGGCCTGGGCCTGGTGACCAACTCGTGGTTCTGGCGGCGTTACGCGCTACTCGATCGCGAGCAGCACAGCCCTGTGATCGCAGCGCAGCGCGGGTTGTACCGGGCGAAGGCCCTGGCCGACCTCTGCGTCATGCTCGCCCTGGCCGCCGTGGCCGTCAACCCGTCCCCGGTCGTCACGCGCGGTATCGATCTCCTCGGATCGTTCGGGGTGGCCGTGTACCTGCTGCGAAGCTGCCTGGGCACCGCCCGGGCGAGCGTCGCGAGGGAAGCGGGGAGGTGGCCGGTCTGATCCCGTTTTCCCCATAGGCTGCGCCACAGCAACGCTGAGGCAAACAGCTCCCAGGTCTACCTGGTCCACAACGGGCGGTATGGCTGCAGGCCACCACATCGGTGCTTCGCGAGAGCGTGTACAATCTTTGTAGGTGACGGGAGGTCGTGAAGAGACTCCCATGCCCC
>DYFO01000044.1 GCA_020725145.1 Symbiobacterium thermophilum | reverse complement strand
CCACCTGGCGAACCACATCGGACACCGCATACCGCTTGCCATCAAGCACGACTGTACGCTCCATGATTCACCTATACCACATCCGCGGCAAAAAAGCCAGACCCCTCATTGACCCGCATCAATGCTGGCTTTGTTCACAGCTTGACGCAGCCGTGGCCGACGCGGGCAGGAATCGTCCCCCGCGGCCCGAATGCGAAGGGAAGGAGGTGTCGACGCTGGAGATAGCATGGCACGGCGGGCCCTCGGTGAGCCTGCGCCTGGAAGGATGGGTAGTGGTCGTCGATCCCGCTCTCTCGCGTGCCGGGGAGTACGGCGAGTGGTTCCTGCCCAATCCCGGCGCCCCGGAGTTCCACGCGTACCTCGAAGGTTTCCGGCCGGAAGCGGTGCTGATCACCCACGGGCACTTCGACCACTTCGACCTCGAGACGGTGCGCAAGCTGGCCACAAGCTGCCGGCCGCTGTTCGTGGGAAGCCCGGAGGTGTGCGGCACCATAGGCCGTCACTTCGCGGACACCAGGCCGCGCCTGCTCGCGCTCGAGCCGGGTCAGACGGCACCGCTTTCGCCCACACTCAAGGTGACCGCCCTCGAGGGGGTCCACTGGCTGACCGGCGACGCGGGCCGCAAGGTGGCCGAGCGCTTCGAGGGGCGGCCCGACCGCTGGGGGGTGATGCCCTGCGGGGGACCCATGCTGTCTTTTTTGCTGCAGGGCTCGTGCGAGAGCGTGTACCTCAGCGGCGATACGGAGCTTGCGGGCATCCCCGCGCTGGAGGCGACGGTGGCGGTGTTGAACGTGGGCGGACCGGTGCGTGACCCCGTAAGCAAGCAACCCGTCAAGTGCATCACCGACGTGGCCGACCTCGCGCGGGCGCTCCGTGAGCGGCTGCGGGTGGAGGTGGCCGTTCCCGTGCATTACGACCATCCCGTGTTCCTGGAACGCGTCGACCCCCGGGAGCTTGAGGACCTGCTACAGGGTTCCCCCCGGGTGATGACGCTGTCGCTGAACCGGTGGGTCGCCGTCGGAGCGTAGATTTCGGGCTGATGAACGCGCTGACGCCGGCCCAGCCAACCGGTCTTGGCCCTGGCGGGCGGACTGCTGGCCGGGTGGGGGCCGGGAGCGGTCCTCATCGCCGTCGGCACGCTATGACTGGACGCTCGGGCCTCCACCCGGCGAGTCCGCTGCCTACTGACCGCGCAGCAGGCTCTGGGCGATGATCAGCTTCATGACTTCCGAGGTGCCCTCGTAGATCTCGGTGATCTTGGCGTCGCGCATGAACCGCTCGACCTTGTATTCACGCATGTAGCCGTAGCCGCCGTGGATCTGCACCGCCTTCACGGTGTGCCGCATGGCCACCGAGGAAGCGAAGAGCTTGGCCATGGCGATGGCGGCGGAGTGCCGGCCGGGCATGCCGGCCAGCGCGGCCGCCCGGTAGGTGAGCAGGCGGGCGGCCTCGATGTCGGTGGCCATCTCCGCGATCATCCACTGGATGGCCTGTAGCTCGGCGATGGGCTTGCCGAACTGCACGCGCTGCCTGGCATAGCTTACCGAAGCCTCCAGGGCGGCCTGGGCGATGCCCACCGCCTGGGCGGCGATCCCTACCCTGCCCTGGTCCAGGGCGGCCATGGCAATGCGGAAGCCCTCGCCTTCCTCGCCGAGGCGGCGGCTGTGGTGCACCCTCACGCCTTCCAGCACCACGTCGCCGGTGCGCGAGGCGCGGATCCCCATCTTGTCTTCGGGCTTGCCGAAGCTCACACCCGGCTGGTTCCTCTCCACCAGGAAGGCGGAGATGCCTCGGGTACCCTTGGAGCGGTCCATGGTGGCACAGACGATGTACCAGTGGGCGACCTCCGCGTTGGTGATGAAGGTCTTGCGGCCGCTGATCACATATTCGTCGCCTTCCCGCACGGCGGTGGTGGCCACCGCCCCCGCGTCCGAACCCGCCTCCGGCTCGGTGAGGGCGAACGCCCCCAGACGTTCACCGCTGGCCGCCTGACGCAGCACCTCTTCGCGGACCGCGCCCTGGGCGAAGCGGTTGATCGTCTCGCCGAACAGCACGTTGTGCACCGCCAGGATCACGGCCGTGGCCGCGCATACCCGGCTGATCTCCTCCACCACGATGGCGTGGCTGATCTTGTCCATACCCCCGCCGCCGAACTCCTCCGGCAGGTTCATCCCCAGGTAACCGTACTTCTTAAGCTTCTCGACGTTCTCCCAGGGGAACTCGCCCGCAAGGTCGATCTCCGTCGCCCGCGGGGCAAGCTCCTTTTCGGCAAACTGCCTGGCCGCCTGCCTTACCTCCTGGTGCTCCTCCCCAAGCTCGAAGCTCAAACTTCACCCCTCCTCCCGGCCGTGCCGGGCGATTTGGCCGCGCGGCGCCCGAACGCCTCCCGGTACTCCCGAAGCAGCAGCTCGGCCCCCGCGCAAGGGTCGAGCGACCTCTCGACCACCCTGTCTCGCACCTCGGCCCAGACCCCGGTCTGGTGGGCCCACTCCAACAACCGGGCCGCGGCCAGCGAGCGCACCATGCCCGCCAGCTCGAACTCCGCCTGGCGGCGCCGCCAGACCTGAAGCCTTCCTGCTTGCTCGAGATGGCCCCAGTGCGCCTTGACCTCGCGCAAGACCTCGTCCACGCCGGTGCCGTCGCGGGCCACCGTGCGCAGCACCCGAGGCTTCCAGGCATCCCCGCCGCGGTCGGGAGCCATGTCCAGCATCATCTCGAGCTCCGCGACCGTGCGGTCCGCGCCCTCGCGGTCGGCCTTGTTCACCACGAAGACGTCGCCGATCTCCATGATGCCGGCCTTGATCGCCTGTATCTCGTCTCCCAACCCCGGAGCCGCCACCACCACGGTGGTGTGCGCGTAGTTCATAACGTCGATCTCCGCCTGGCCGGTTCCCACCGTCTCCAGCAGGATGAGCCGGCGCCCGGCCGCGTCCATCAGCTTTATCACGTCACCGGTGGCCCGTGACAGCCCTCCCAGCTGACCACGGGTGGCCAGGCTGCGGATGAACACGCCGGGGTCACCGGCGGCACGCGTCATGCGCAACCGGTCACCCAGAATGGCTCCCCCGGTGAAGGGACTCGTGGGGTCGACCGCCACCACCCCCACCGGCATGCCTTCTTGACGAAAGCGCACCGCCAGCTGGTCGGTGAGGGTGGATTTGCCCACGCCGGGAGGACCGGTGATGCCGATAACGCGCGCCTGCCCGGTGTGGGGGTACAGCCGGGCCACCAGCTCCCGGGCGTCGGGGTGTTGGTTCTCCACCAGGGTGATGGCACGGGCCAGCGCAGGGCTTTCCCCAGCAAGCAGCCGCGGTATGAGATCCATGCGGCTAGCCTTGGCCCCTCACGCAGCGGCGGGTGAACTCCACGATCTCCTCCAGGCGGCTTCCCGGACCGAACACCCGGGCCACCCCCGCCTGCTCAAGAGCCGGTATGTCCTCCTCCGGAACCACCCCGCCCACCAGCACCAGCACGTCACCCCGGCCGCGCTCCCGCAAGAGGTTGACGATGCGGGGGACGAGGACGTCGTGGGCCCCTGAAAGGATGCTGATGGCCACCACGTCCACGTCTTCCTGAACGGCCGCTTCCACCACCTGCTCCGGCGTCTGGTGCAGTCCGGTGTACACCACTTCCATGCCGGCGTCACGGTAGGCCCGGGCGACCACCTTGGCCCCGCGATCGTGGCTGTCCAATCCGGGCTTGGCCACCAGCACCCTGATGATGTCGCTCATGCCTTAGAAAATGGCCTCCTCGCGGTACTCCCCGAATTCCTCGCGCAGCACTCCCATGATCTCGCCCAGCGTGGCGTAGGCTTGCACGGCCTCCAGGATGGGATACATGAGGTTTTCGCGGCCGCGGGCAACCTCCCGCACCCGCCGCAGGGCATGGCGGACGGTCAGCTCGTCGCGCTCGCGTCTGACCCGTGCAAGCCGTTCCAGCTGCCGCCGCTGGCTTTCCGGACCCACCCGCAGCAGCCGGATCGGGGTGGCCGGCCCGCCGGTGTAACGGTTGACCCCGACCACCGTGAGCTCGCCCGCCTCCACCCGGCGCTGATAGCGGTAGGCGGCATCGGCGATCTCCCGCTGGAAAAAGCCCATCTCGATGGCCGGGATCACGCCGCCCAGGCGGTCGATCTTCTCGAAGTAGGCCAGGGCCTCTTGCTCCAGCTGGCAGGTGAGGGCTTCCACGAAGTACGAGCCCCCGAGGGGGTCGACGGTGTTGACGACCCCGCTTTCCTCGGCGATGAGCTGCTGCGTGCGCAGGGCAATGCGCACCGCGTCCTCGCTGGGCAAGGCCATGGCCTCGTCCATGGAGTTGGTGTGCAGCGACTGCGTTCCTCCCAGCACGGCGGCCAGGGCCTCGAGCGCGGTGCGCACGATGTTGTTCTCCGGCTGCTGGGCGGTCAGCGAGCAGCCCGCGGTCTGGGTGTGGAACCTCAACATCCAGGAGCGGGGGTCTTTGGCCCCGAAATGCTCGCGCATCTGGCGCGCCCAGATGCGGCGGGCCGCGCGGAACTTGGCGATTTCCTCGAAGAAGTCCACATGCGAGTTGAAGAAGAACGAAAGACGGGGTGCGAACTCATCCACCCGCAATCCGGCCTCGATGCCCGCCCGCACGTACTCGCGACCGTTGGCCAGCGTGAAGGCCAGTTCCTGCACGGCCGTGGCCCCCGCCTCCCGGATGTGGTAGCCCGATATGCTGATGGTGTTCCAGCGGGGAACCTCCCGGGCGCCGAAGGCGAAGGTGTCGGTCACCAGCCGCATGGACGGCCTGGGAGGGAAAACGAAGGTCTTCTGCGCCATGTATTCCTTGAGGATATCGTTTTGGATGGTGCCGGTCAGGCGATCTCTGGGCACCCCCTGCTTTTCACCCACCGCGACGTACATGGCCCACAGGATGGCCGCCGGCGCGTTGATGGTCATCGAGGTGCTTACCCGATCGAGGGGTATGCCCTGAAAGAGGATCTCCATGTCGGCCAAGGTGTCGATGGCCACCCCTAGCTTGCCCACTTCCCCCTCGGCCCGGGGGTGGTCCGAGTCGTAGCCCAGCAGAGTCGGGAAGTCGAAGGCGACCGACAGCCCCGTCTGCCCGTGTTCGAGCAGGAAGCGGTAGCGGGCGTTGGACTCCTCGGCGGTCCCGAAGCCTGCGAACTGCCGCATCGTCCACAGCCGTCCCCGGTACATGGTGGGGTGGATGCCCCGGGTATACGGGTATTCCCCCGGCTCCCCCAGGTCTTGGGCATGATCGAGCTCCGCGATAGCGTCGGGTCCGTAGACCCGCTCGATCTCGCGGCCGGATACGGTGATGAAGCTCTCCTTGCGCTCGGCTCCCTCCGACTTGCCTGCCAAGCCCGGCCTCCCCCCTTGCGATCAGCAGCCTGCCGGTCAGTTCTCTGCCCCCGCAGGGAGTTCCTCCCCGCCCGCTACTTCATATCCGCCAAGCACTACTTGACAAGTGTAAAGCCGTGCCCTACACTGATGGTGAAAGGCCACAATCGGGCCCGCGAGGAGAGACCGGCATGAGCCTCGGCGATAGACTGCGCCGGTTGCGCATCAACAGCCAGCTGCGGGTAAGGGACTTGGCCAAACAGGTCGGAGTGTCGGCCAGCTTCATCTACCAGCTGGAACAGGGGCGGGTATCCCCCTCATACTCCACGCTGAAAGGACTGGCCCGCGCCCTCGGTACCAGCGTTGCCGTGTTGCTGGGCGAGGAAGTGCCCGAGGACTGGGTGCTGGTCCGCCGCGAGGCTCGCCGTCGCCTGGTCGTGGACGAACCGGGGGTGCTCCTGCAGCTTCTGCCCTTCCTGGGCATGCGCAGCAAGCGGATGCAGGCACTGACCTTCGCCCTGGAACCGGGCGCCGTGCATCGCCGGCCGCTTTTCGAGCACCGGCGGGACGACCTGATCTACCTCGAGGAGGGAGAGCTCGAGGTGGAACTCGGGCACCGCCGCCTGCGCATGCGGGCGGGCGACGTGGCCCACCTCGTGTTGGACAGCCCCCGGGAGCTATTGAATCCCGGTACCGTCCCCGCCCGCGGCCTGTGGGTGGTCTCACCGCCCGCGGCGGCGGAGGAGGAAACTTGATGCCGGCTCCGGCCGGTGGGGAGTGAGCGCGGGTGAGCGTCCCGGCACCCATCCAGCCTCTGAGCAAGATCGAGCGACTGCACCAGATCGTGGCCCGCCACGGAGCGAAGGTCTCCAACCTGGTGGGCATCCTCCAGGACGTGCAGGCGGAATACCGCTACCTGCCTGAGGAAGCGCTGACCTACATCGCCGGCGCCCTCGACGTCCCTCCGGCCATGGTGTTCGGTGTGGCCACCTTCTACTCCCAGTTCACCATGAGCCCCCGGGGCCGCTACGTGATCAAGGTGTGCGACGGCACCGCCTGCCACGTACGCGGCTCGGAGCGAATCAACTTCGCCATCCGGGAGGCGGCCGGTCTGCCCCCCGAGGGACCGACGACCACCCCCGATCTCAAATTCACCGTCGAACGTGTGGCCTGCGTCGGTGCCTGCGGCCTGGCCCCCGTGGTGATGGTCGACGACCGTGAGGTTTTCGGTGAGCTCAGCCCCGAGGAAGCCGCCCGCCTGGTCTACCGCCTTGCGGAGCGTGAGGAAGCACCGCCGCCCCCATCGCGCGCACCCGCATGTGACACGGACGAGCCGACGCCCGCGGCGAGGCCGCTGCCCCAGTCGCCGCCGGCCATCCGCGGCCGCGCGGGACTCGAACGCGCCCAGGAGCGGTTCCGTCGGGCCGTACTGGAGCAGAAGGTCCGCATGCTCGTCTGCATGGAGACGGCCTGCGTGGCCAACGGCGCGCGCGAGGTCTACGCCGCCCTGCGCCGGGAGCTCGACGCCCGAGGTCTGCGTGCCGAACTCGACGTGCTCGCCGGGCACGCGTCTGATGCGGCCGCCCGCTGCGGAGGCGATCTCGTCTTCGGGCACGACCGCCCGCTGCCCGCAGGGAAGGGAGAGGCCGGTCTGGTCAAGGCGGGGTGTCACGGTTACTGCCAGATCGGCCCGCTGGTGGTACTGGAGCCGGGCAGGATCGTCTACGCCCGGGTGCGGGCCGAGGACGCCGCCGAGATCGTGACCCGCACGGTGGAGAAGGGTCAGCTCGTGGAACGGTTGCTCCACCGCGAACCCGCTAGCCCCGAGCCCTTCGTGCAAGAAGCAAGCATGCCGTTTTATGCCCCGCAGCGGAAGATCACGCTGGCCACCACCGGCCGCCTGGACTGCGAAGACATTCGCGAGTACCTGGCCTTCGGAGGTTACGGTGCGCTGGCCCGGGCCTTGTTCGATCTCACCCCCGACGAGGTGATCGCCGAGGTCCAGGCCTCAGGCCTGCGGGGAAGAGGAGGGGGCGGATTTCCCACCGGACAGAAATGGGCGGCCTGCCGCCAGGCGGCCGGTCGGCCCAAGTACGTGGTGTGCAACGCCGACGAAGGCGACCCGGGTGCCTTCATGGATCGCAGCTTGCTGGAGGGCGATCCCCATCGCGTGCTGGAAGGCATGGCCATCGCCGCCTACGCGGTGGGAGCCGGCGAGGCCTTCGTATACGTGCGGGCGGAGTACCCGCTGGCCGTGCGGCGGATCCGCCGCGCCATCGCCCAGGCCCGCGCCTACGGATTGCTGGGCCCCAACATCCTCGGTTCGGGTTACTCGCTGGAGGTTCACGTCAAGGAGGGGGCGGGGGCCTTCGTCTGCGGCGAGGAGACGGCCCTGCTGGCTTCCATCGAGGGCAGGCGGGGGATGCCGCGGCCGCGGCCGCCCTTTCCCGCGGCTTTTGGCCTCTGGGGATGCCCGACGCTCATCAACAACGTGGAGACCCTGGCCACCGTGCCGTTCATCATCCGGGAGGGAGCGCGGGCCTTCCGGCGTTACGGGACGCCTTCCAGCCCCGGTACCAAGACCTTCGCCCTTGCCGGCCAGGTCGCGCGCACCGGGCTGATCGAGGTCCCCCTGGGCACCACTTTGCGGCAGGTAGTCTTCGAGATCGGCGGGGGCATGCGACGGGGACGTCCCTTCAAAGCGGTGCAGATCGGCGGGCCCTCGGGCGGCTGCCTGACCGCCGAGCATCTTGACTTGCCGCTGGACTTCGACTCGCTGCGCGCCGCGGGCGCGATGGTCGGCTCGGGCGGCCTGGTCGTGCTCGATCAGGGGACCTGCATGGTGGAGATGGCCCGCTTCTTCATGCGCTTCGTTCAAGATGAATCCTGCGGCAAGTGCGTCCCCTGCCGCGAGGGCACGCGGCACATGCTCAAGCTGCTGGAGCGGATGACCGCGGGCCGGGCCGGCCCCCAGGACCTCGAGCTGCTCGAGGAACTCGCCGCCGCCGTCGCCGAGGGTTCGCTCTGCGGGCTGGGGCGAACCGCCCCGAACCCCGTGCTGACCACCTTGCGCTACTTCCGTGACGAGTACCTGGCCCACATCCTGGAGCGGCGCTGTCCGGCCGGAGTGTGCCACGAACTGCTTGACTTCCGCGTGCTGGCCGAGCGGTGTACGGGTTGCGGCGCCTGCCTGAAGGCATGCCCGGCCGACGCCATTTCCGGAGAGCGCAAGCAACCCCACGTCATCGACGTCCGGCGCTGTCTGCGCTGCGGGGCCTGCCTCGACCGCTGCCGCTTCGCAGCGATCGTAAGAGGTACCGACGACGGGGAGGTAGTGGCATGAGCCTGCCGGTGCTTTCGGCCGCGGCCCGCCCGGAACCCGAAGCCCAGGGCCGCATGGTACTTGACGGTCGCGAGGTGCCCTTTTACCCGGGCGAAAGCCTGCTCGAGGCGGCCCGGCGCGAGGGAGTGGACATCCCGTCTTTCTGCTACCATTCCGAGCTAAGCGCCTACGGGGCCTGTCGGCTCTGTCTGGTGGAAGTGGAAGGGCGCGGGCTGGTAGCGTCGTGCTCCACGCGGCCGGAGGGCGGCATGGTCGTGCACACCTCGAGCCCGCGGTTGCGGCGGCTGCGGCGGATCGTACTCGAGCTTCTGCTGGCCAATCATCACGTGGACTGCCCGACCTGCCCTCGGAGCGCGAACTGCCGCCTGCAGGAGCTCAGCCACCGCCTGGGGGTACGCCGGGTCCGCTACGATCAACCCTCGAAGGAGGCGCCGCGTGACGAGTCCGGTCCCGCCTTGGTCCGCGACCCCGCAAGGTGTATCCTGTGCGGTGACTGCGTGCGGATGTGCGGCGAGATTCAGGGTCTGGGGGTGCTGGATTTCGCCCATCGCGGAGCGAGGACGGCGGTAGGCCCGGCCTTCGGCCGCCCGCTTGCCGAGGTAGACTGCGTGCACTGCGGCCAGTGCGCCGCCGTCTGCCCCACGGCGGCGATCACCGTGCGCTCGGAGGTCGACGATGCCTGGACGGCGCTGCAGGACCCGGACACGGTGGTCATCGCGCAGCTGGCCCCGGCGGTGCGGGTCGCGCTGGGAGAAGAGTTCGGCCTGCCGCCCGGACAGGACGGCACCGGGCTGCTGGTCGCGGCCCTGCGCCGCCTGGGTTTTGACCGCGTGTTCGACACCGTGTTCGCCGCCGACCTCACCACCGTGGAGGAGACGGCCGAGTTCCAGGAGCGGCTGGCCGCGGGAGGGCCCTTCCCGCATCTGACCTCCTGTTGCCCCGCCTGGGTAAAGTTCTGCGAGCAGTACTTCCCCGACTTGCTGCAAAATCTGTCCACCTGCCGCTCGCCCCAGCAGATGATGGGCTCGCTGCTCAAGCGCCTCCACGGCCCGGCGCGCGGGATTGACCGGGCCGCCCTGCGGGTGGTATCCATCATGCCCTGCACCGCCAAGAAGTTCGAAGCCCGACGGCCGGAGCACGCCCGCGGCGGCGTGCCCGACGTCGATGTGGTGCTGACCACCGTGGAGGCCGCCCGGCTACTGCGCGAAGCCGGCATCGTCTTCGCCGAGCTTCAACCCGAACCCCCGGACAACCCGCTGGGCCTGGCCACCGGCGGCGGGACCATCTTCGGTGCCAGTGGCGGGGTAACGGAGGCCGTGCTGCGCGTGGCGCTGGACGAGGCCGGCCTCCCCCAGCCCGCCCAGATCCCCTTCCACCTGCTCAGGGGATGCGAACGCGTCCGTGAGGCGGAGATCGCGCTTGGACCGCACAAGCTGCGGGTAGCAGTGGTCAGCGGACTGAAGGCCGCCGCCGAGTTGCTCGGCGAGGTGCGCGCCGGTCGCCGTCACTACCACCTCATCGAGGTCATGGCCTGCCCCGGAGGCTGCGTTGGCGGCGGTGGGCAGCCTCCGGCCGGCAGGTCGGCGCGTTCGGATCGCCAGCAGGGCCTCTATCGCATCGACGCCTCGCTGCAGCTGCGCGTGGCATCCCACAATCCTTTCGTCCGGGAGCTGTATCAGCGGCACCTGGAAAAGCCGGGCAGCGAGGCGGCGCATGCCCTGCTGCACACGACCTATGCTCCGCGGCGCAGGCTGTCGGGAAGCGACACCTATCCGGTGCTCGAGGCGGAGGCGCCGGTGAGCCGGGTCTCGGTGTGCGTGGGCACCGGATGCTTCCTGCGCGGCTCGCACGCCGTGCTGGAAACCTTGCTCGAGGGGATAAGGCGGGCCGGCCTGGACGGAAGCGTCGGCGTCGGCGCCACTTTCTGCCTTGAACGCTGCGACAGGGGAGTTTCGGTGCGGGTCGACGAAGAGGTGATCACCGGAGTCACCCCGGCTTCCGCCGGTGAACTCGTGGACCGCCTGATCCGCCGGGTGAAGGCGGGGAGGGAGCAGGCGTGACGGACATCGAGGTCTGCGTGGGCAGCTCCTGTTTCCTGAGGGGGGCGGAGACGGTGATCCGCCTGCTCCAGGAGCTGCTCGAGCGCCACGGCCTCACGGCCCGCGTGGTGCTACGGGGCAGCTTCTGCATGGAGAACTGCACCCAGGGCGTCACCATCCGCATCGGTGGGCAGCTGCACCGCGGGGTGTTCCCCGAGGACGTACCCGCCCTGTTCGCCCGCGAGGTGCTGGGACGTCTCACCGAGGGGAGGACGTCGCCGTGACCGGCGTCATCACCACCACCGAGGCCAAGTGCCGGGACTGCTACCGCTGCCTGCGCGCCTGTCCGGTGCAGGCCATCGGCTTCCGCACCTCTCCCGAGGGTACCCAGTTGCACGCGCGCGTGGACGACGCCATGTGCATCCTGGACGGCAGATGCGTGCTGGCCTGCCCGCAGAAGGCCAAGCGGGTGCGGGACGACCGCGAGCGCGTCAAGGAGTTGCTGGCCGCCGAGGGGGGGGCGGTCGCCAGTATCGCGCCTTCCTTTCCCGGCGCGCTGCCGCTTGCGCCCGAGAAAGTGCCCGGACTCGTACGCCGCCTGGGATTCCGGCAGGTGCACGAGACGGCCGCGGGGGCGTTTCTGGTGGCAAATGCGCATCTTGAACTCCTCCGCGAGGGGCGGTGCCGGCGGCCACTGCTCACCTCAAGCTGCCCGGTGATCGTCAACATCCTGGAGCGCCATCACCCCGAGGTGCTGCCCTTCCTGGCCCCCGTGGTCTCCCCCATGGTGGCGCACGCGCGGTTGCTCCGCCTGTCCGACCCGGGAGCGCGCGTGGTCTTCATCGGCCCCTGCATCGCCAAGAAGCGCGAGGCGGCGCTCTTCGCACCGGACGATGTGGCGGCCGTGCTCACCTTTCGCGAGCTCTGGGATTTGTGGGAGGAAGCAGGGCTGGTCCGCGACGGCGAGGCGGTCGCGGTGGACGAGCAGGACTTCGACCCTCCCCATCCCGGGGTGGCCCGCCTGTTCCCACTGGACGGCGGTCTACTGCGCAGCGCGGGACTGCCGACCGACTTCCTCTCCGGCGAGGTCGCGGTGGTCACCGGCCTGGAGCAGTGCTTCGACCTCATCCGCGAGCTGGCCAGGGGAGGCCCGGGGCTGTCCGGCCTGCAGGCCGTGGAGATGCTGGCCTGTGAGCACGGATGTGTGGGGGGGCCCAAGGCGATCGCCGGTGACGACGTGCTGGCACGCCGGCAACGCGTGCTCGCGTACCACGGGAGCCGGGCGGACGGGACCTCCGCCCCGGCGCCCTCGCCGGTGCCGCTTGGCCAGTCCTACCGGGACCGCCGGCCCGACCTCACGGTGCCCGACGAGGCCACCATTCGGGCCATCCTGGCGCGGGTGGGCAAGACCTCGCCGGCCGACGAGCTCAACTGCGGCGCCTGCGGCTATGACTCTTGCCGCGCCAAGGCGATAGCGGTGTACCAGGGGTACGCCGAGCTGGAGATGTGCATCCCCTACATGCGCGCCAAGGCGGAGTCGGTATCCAGCCTGGTGCTGGACGCACTGCCCAGCGGGGTGGTGGTGGTGGACCGTGAGCTGAGGCTGCTGGAGATCAACGCGGCCGCCCGGCGCATGTTCGCCTCCGGCAAGGACGGCCCCGGCGTCGGCGACCACATCTCGCGCCTGACCGACCCCGCTCCCTTCCGCGCGGCCCGCTCCCGCCGCGCAGCGGTGTCCGGGCGTGTCGACCACCGCGAGCGCGGGCTGGTGACCCAGCAGACCGTCTTTTACGTTTCCGAACACGACATCGTGGTAGGCATCTTCACCGACGTGACCCGCGAGGAGCGCGAACGCGAGCAGGCCGAGGCGGTGCGCTCCGCCACCATCGCCCGGGCCCAGGAAGTCATGGACAAGCAGATGAAAGTCGCCCAGGAGATCGCCGGGCTGCTGGGGGAGACCACCGCGGAGACCAAGGTGCTGCTCACCAAGCTCATCCGGGTCATCCGCGAGGCCTCGCCCCCCTCGGAGTGAGAACCGCCGTGCGCTACTGCATCAACGTCGGCCACAGCCAGCTGATCAAGCACGGCGAGGAGCTGTGTGGCGACAGCGTCTCGATCACGCGGGCGGGGCAGTCCACGGTGGCGGTGGTGTCCGACGGGCTGGGCAGCGGGGTCAAGGCCTGTATCCTGGCTTCGGTGACCACCCGCATGGCCGCGACCATGGTGCGCAAGGGAGCCAGCATCGACGAGGTGATCGCCACGCTGGCGCACACCCTGCCGGTCTGCCGGGTGCGGCAGCTGGCGTACAGCACCTTCACCCTGCTGCAGGTGCATCAGGACGGCCGTGCCTACCTGGCGGAGTACGACAACCCCCCGGCCATTCTGGGCAGGCGAGGCGACCCGCTGGCCGTCTGCCGCGAGGAGCGGACGGTGGGCGAACGCGTGGTCCGCGAGGCGATGCTCAGCCTGCAGGACGGCGACTGGGCGGTGCTGCTGACCGACGGCGTGCTGCACGCGGGTATCGGCGGCATCTGGAACCTGGGCTGGGGGTACGAGCGCATGGAGCGTTTCGTGCGGCAGACCCAGGCCACCGGCTGTACGCCTCAGGAACTGGCCGAGCAGGTGACCGCCCTTTGCCGCAAGCTGTACGGCGGTCGCCCCGGCGATGACACCACCGTGGTCTGTCTGGAAGTCAGAATCCCACGCCGGCTCACCGCCCTGGTCGGTCCGCCTCAGGACCGGCGTCACGATCCCGAGGTGGTCTCGGCTTTGATGCGGGCGGAGGGCTACCGCGTGGTCTGCGGAGGCACCACGGGCAATCTGGTGGCCCGCGAGCTCGGGCTGCCGATCAGCGTCGACCTCTCCGCCCTGCAGAGTCGGGTGCCGCCTCCGGCTTCCATCGCCGGCATCGATCTGGTCACCGAGGGCATGCTCACCCTCTTCCGCGTGCGCGAGCTGCTGGCTCACCGCCGCCCGCAACCCGGGGCCGGCGACGCCGCCTCGAGGCTGGCCGCGCTGCTCCTGGAAGCCGACCAGATCCACTTCATCGTCGGCCGCGCGATCAATCCCGCCCACCAGAGCCCGGATGTGCCTGCGGAGCTTGCGCTGAAGAGCCAGATCGTCCAGGACATCGCGCGTTCGCTGCGCCGTCACGGCAAGCGGGTGAAGATCGAGTACCGCTAGCCTTCATCCGAGGTGGTACGCCGGCTGCTCGCAAGCTCGGGCACTCCCGGCCTGCCCATCCTCCGGTCCTCCCGGCCTAAACGCCCGGACGGTGCCGTCGCACGCGAAAACCGGCTCCCAGCCCCTCGGCGATGCGGCGGCAGGCCTCCACGTCCACCGGCCCGAACTCCACCACCGTGAGCACCACCTCGGGAAGCAGACGAACGCACTCGCGGCCGAATTCCAGCATCGCGGGGTAGGCCGCCTCCTGGAAGCGGGGGCGGCACAGACGGAGGTAAAGCTCGGGCGTGTGCGCGTTGAGGCTGATCGACACCACGTCCACCAGGCCGACCAGCTCCGGCACCACGTTGCGCCCGTAGATCAGGCCGGCCTGCCCGTTGGTGTCCACCCTCACGCGGGCCCCGTGACGCTTTAGCCGGCACGCGACCTCGAGCACCGTCTCCAGGCGCAAAAGCGGCTCGCCGTAGCCACAGAACACGATCTCGCGGTACGGCCGGACGTCGCCGACGGCGGCCATGATCGCTTCCACCTCGGGCTCCCGATCCAGCCAGAGATCGTACCCCGCTACCCCGGGCCCGTACTGCCGGATGCAGAACCGGCAGTTGTTGGTGCAGCGGTTGGTGATGTTGAGATAAAGAGCCTCACCGATCGCGTAAGCTACCTCGCCCGTGCCGACCGCCTCCTAGTCGTCCTCGTCCGGCGCCGTCCGCATGAGATAAAGCCCCGCCGCCGCAAGCAAAAAGCCCAGCGGCCACGCCGGAGACCATGCGGCCGCCCACCGCCAGATGACAATGGCCCCCCCAAAAGCCACCAGCAGCCCCAGCACCCGCTGGTAACGACCGAGCACCCGCTGCCACGACGGCTGACGTCCCTTGCCGTTCACGACCCACCTCCCCCCACGGGTCAATGCGACCGGCGTGACGTCCTCCCCCGAATGAGAATTCGGGGGCACCCTCAAGCGGATGCGCGCAG
>DYFO01000043.1 GCA_020725145.1 Symbiobacterium thermophilum | reverse complement strand
GGCGCTCCCGGCCGCCGCTCGCCGTGGGTATGGGCCCCGTAGCCTACCCGGTTGCCAGGCGGCTGGGGGCTCTGCTATCATTAAGGAACACAGGCACCGCCGACTTCCAATCCTACCACCTACTGGCAGCACCTTCCTTTTTATGCACAGGTTGTGGATATCTTGTGGATAGCAGGGGATTGGTTCGGCGCCGGGGGCCTCACAATTCCGGCTCCGGGCGGCACTCTCGCAATATTCAGGCGGTGCATGAGCGGTCGTGCGGGCCGCTCGCGAGTGCCTCTAGCAGCGCCTCTGTTCGGGAAGCCCGGACCGCGCGGTCTGCGCCGGTCCCTGCCGGCGGGGGACGCAAGCTTCGCCGGTCGTTTGTGGATGACGTGTGGATAACCCTCCCGGGTTCGCCCTGCTGGGGAGGATTGGGCGCTCATGGACGCGGAACTTGGCGATATCTGGAACCGAACCCTCGCGCTGATGCAACGCGAATTGCTCAAGCCGAGTTATGACACCTGGCTGCGCAACACGGTCCCCCTGGGGCTGGTGGACAACACCATCATCGTGGGTGTCCCCAACGAGTTCGCGCGCGATTGGCTGCAGACGCGCTACGCGCCGGACATCCGCCGCGCGCTCCGCAGCGTCACTAGCCGCGAACTCAACCTCAAGTTCGTGATCCCTCAGAGCGGTACCTCTCCGCCGACTTGTGCAAACAGCGACGCCGGCGCCCCGCCCGGCGCCGCCGTCGCCTGCCACGGTCAACTCAATCCGAGGTACACCTTTGAGAGCTTCGTGGTGGGGGCACAGAACCGGCTGGCCCACGCCGCCTCGCTCGCCGTCGCCGAAGCCCCCGCCAGGTCCTACAATCCCCTTTTCATCTACGGGGGCGTGGGCCTTGGTAAGACGCACCTCATGCAGGCCATCGCCCACTACGCCCTGCAGCTTCGTCCGGACCAGCAGGTCGTTTACGTCTCCGCGGAGCGCTTCATGAACGAGATGATCAACAGCATCCGTGATGATCGCATGCCGGAGTTCAAGAACCGCTACCGCAGCATCGATCTCCTCCTCATCGACGACATCCAGTTCCTCGCGGGCAAGGAGCGGACACAGGAGGAGTTCTTCTACACCTTCGAGGCCCTGCACGGTGCCTCCCGCCAGATCGTGATCTCCAGCGACCGTCCTCCCAAGGAGATCCCCACGCTGGAGGAACGGCTCCGTACCCGCTTTGAGTGGGGCCTGATCGCCGACATCCAGCCGCCCGATTTCGAAACGCGGGTTGCCATCCTCCGCAAGAAGGCGCAGTATGAGAACTTCCCCCTCCCGGACGAAGTGCTGTCCTTCATCGCCAGCAAGATCAACACCAACATTCGCGAGCTCGAGGGCGCACTCACCCGCCTCACCGCCTATGCGTCGCTCTCCGGTCTGAGCGTGGATCTGCACCTTGCCGCCGAGGCCTTGCGGGACCTGGTCTCCGACGCGAGGCCCCGACCCGTCTCGGTCCAGGCCATCCAGGTGGTCGTCGCCGAACACTACGGTCTGCGCGTTGACGATCTGAAGGCCAAACGACGCACTCGCGCGGTTGCCTTCCCGCGTCAGATCGCCATGTACCTGTGCCGCGAACTGACAGATGCTTCGCTGCCACGCATAGGGGAGGACTTCGGCGGCCGCGACCACACCACCGTCATGCACGCCCACGAGAAGATCCGCTCGGAGCTGGAGAAAGACATCGACCTTCAGCGTACCGTGCATGACCTTACCGACCGCATACTGGGCAAATAATCGGGCTGTGGAAAACCCTGGGGAGAGTATGGGGATGATCTGGGGACAACACCAAGTGCCTGGCGCGCTCCTCGACTTGCTTCCCGTCTCTTCGCCATTTCGCCCGCGACGGGCCGGCTTATCCACCTGCCTGTCCCCCGGCACCGATCCGGCCACTGCCGTTCTTGTGCCTCTTTTCCACACTGTCCCCAGGACACAACACTACTTACATCTATATCTGATCTTTAGACAGGATTCTACTCGTTCCGAAGGAGGTATCTGCCTTGAATTTCTCCGTTACCCAGCAGCAGCTGCTACAGGCGCTTACCACGGTGGGCAAAGTCGTTTCACCCCGGGCGATGGTTCCCGTACTCACCGGTGTGCTGGTGGAAGCGAGGGAAGGATCCCTTCAGCTGCTGGGCAGTGATAACGAAACCTGGTTGCACTTCACGGTGCCCGCCACGGTAGCGGCGGCCGGCTCGCTGGTCATTCCCGCTCGTTACCTTACCGAACTGGTCCGTCGCATTGCCCCGGAAACGGTAACCGCCACCGCCGATTTAGGCCAGCGCAGTCTCAACCTCAGCTGGAGCCGTGGCCGAATCGCGCTTAACGGGTTTGATGCGGGGGAGTTTCCACTCGTTCCCGAAGTAAACCCAACTATCGCTTTCGAACTGCCACGGTACCGTTTCCGGCAAATGGTGCGGCAGACTGTATTCGCCGCTTCGAGCGATGCAACGCGGGCGATCTTCACCGGCATCCTGATCGTGGAGGATCCGGAAGGGCGCGCGCTGGAGATGGTGGCGACCGACGGTTTCCGTCTGGCGCGTACCGTGTGCCCGCTGGAGAAAGGAATGGAGCAAGGATTGCAGGCCGTCATACCCGGCAGGGTGATGACCGAGGTGGCCGGCATGCTGGACGGAGAAGGTCCGGCGGTGCAGATCGGCGTGGGCCGCGCGCTGGTAAGCTTCTCAAGCGGGTCGTTCCGACTGGTGTCCAGGCTGATCGAAGGGCAATTTCCCCCGTACCGGCAGGTTGTCCCACGCGACTTCCGGGTCGGGCTCACCGTCGATCGTGCGGCGCTTGAAGGTGCGTGTGACCTGGCGTTTGCCGCACTTCGCGACTCCGGCCAGCCGGTGTGCCTGGAGATGGCCGAGGGGGTGCTGCGCTTGACGGGCACCATGCCGGACCGCGGGCAAATCGAAGAAGAGCTTGCCGCCACCGTCGAAGGGGACCCTTTCCGGATCGCCTTCAACCCACGGTATCTCCTGGAGGGGGTCAAGGCGATCGACGCGGATCGGGTGATCTGCCGTTTCACCACACCTACCGGCGCCGCATGCCTGCAGGCGGAAGGCGACGACGCGTTCCTGTACATCGTGTTGCCTGTACGCCTGGAGTAGGCCCGGCGTGACGATCACCAGGCTGTCACTGACCGATTTCCGAAACTATCCTGCGCTCGAACTGGAGCTGAGGTCGCGCCAGAACTTCTTCATAGGCCCCAACGGGGCGGGCAAGACCAACCTCCTGGAGGCGGTCCGGCTGGGCGCGCTGGGACGGTCGCATCGTGCGGCGCGTGACGCCGACCTTGCCCGCTGGGGATGTCGGGCCTACCGCGTGGTCCTGACCGGAGAGTGTCGGCAAGGCACGTTCACCATAGACCTTTCCTGGCGGCACGGCCACGGCAAGCAAGTCCGGGTGGACGGAGTCGAGGTGCCGCGCCTGAGTGACCTGCTCGGTCTGGTACCGGTGGTCATGTTCGCGCCTCAGGATCTCGACCTCGTGCAGGGCTCTCCCCGGGAGCGCCGCCGCTACCTTGACCTCCTGCTCTGTCAGCTCCGGCCGGCGTACTACCACGCCTGGTCTGCCTGGCAGCGCGTGCTTGCCCATCGCAACCGTCTCCTGACCACGCCGGCCGCGGACCCCGCACACCTGGCCACCTGGGATGCGCAACTGGTGGCCACCGCCGTTCCCGTCTTCCAGGCCAGGGCCCGGCTGGTCGCCCGGCTGACCCCCCTGGTGGCCGGCCTGCACGCCGCGCTTGCCTCACCGGGCCAGACCCTGTCCCTGGTCTACCGCCCGGGCCTTCCGGGGGTCGGGGAGAGCACGCTTGGGGCCGAGGCCCCTGCGCTGGCGGTGTTGCTGGAACAAGCGCTGGTCCGCGTGCGCGGCAGCGAAAGGCGCCGTGGCACCACCCTGGTCGGTCCGCACCGCGACGACCTTGGACTCCTGCTCGACGGGCGTGACGCGCGCCTGTTCGCCTCCCAGGGCCAGCAACGAACGGCCGCGCTGGCGTTGCGGCTGGCCGAGCTCCGGCTGCTCACCGAACGCAAGGGAGAGCCACCGCTTCTGCTCCTGGACGACGTGTTGTCAGAGCTGGATGCCGGCCGACGCACCGCGCTGGTTGCCCTGCTGCGCGACCAAGGGCAGACCCTGGTGACCGCGGCCACTTCTGAGGCCTTGCCGCCGGCGGACGAGGGGGCGGCCGTGTTCTGGGTCGAGGGAGGGAATGTCCTGCCACTTTCATCCCCCGAACCGTTCGATGGCCGACTGGCGCGCGGAGAATGCTAGGGCCAGGGGTGAAGGACTTGCGCATCCTGCACGTGGGAGCGGACAGGGTGGTGGACGCCTCCCGGCTGGTAGCCTTGATCGACCTTCCCACTGCCGGTCAATCCGCCGCCACCCGCGAGTACCTCGAGCTGGCCAAGGCCGAAGGGAGACTTGTGGACCTGAGTCCGAAAACGCCACGGACGGCGGTGATCACCGACGACGCGGTGTTGCTGGCGGCCCCGTCCAGCCTAACCCTCGCCCGCAGGCTCAGCCCCGGCGACGGCCGCCTTGCTTGAGCACGACCCGACCGGCATGCTATAATTTCGGAGGAGCGGCCGGGAGCACGAAGCGGGCTTCCGCCGAAGTTTTTGTTCTTACGGGCGAGGCGGTGAACTTGGCCAGGGAACGCAGCCGCGAGCGGGGCGCCAACTACGACGAGACACAGATTCAGGTTTTGGAAGGGCTGGAAGCGGTAAGACGGCGCCCCAGCATGTACGTGGGGTCCACCGGCCCACGGGGCCTGCACCACCTCGTGTACGAAGTCGTGGACAACAGCGTCGACGAGGCGCTGGCCGGCTACTGTACCCATATCCAGGTCGTGCTGCACAAGGACGGTTCGGTGACCGTCACCGATAACGGCCGCGGTATCCCGGTGGGTATCCACCCGCATACGGGACGGCCGGCGGTGGAAGTCGCGCTCACCGTGCTCCATGCCGGCGGCAAGTTCGGAGGCGAGGGGTACAAGGTCTCCGGAGGTCTGCACGGTGTGGGCGTATCGGTGGTCAACGCGCTCTCGCGATGGATGGAGGTCGAGGTGAGGCGGGAGGGGGGCCTTTACCGCCAGCGGTACGAGCGCGGCAAGCCCGTCACCGCCGTCGACCGGATAGCCGACGCCGACGGTACCGGGACCTGTGTCAGCTTCCTGCCCGACGCCGAGATCTTCGAGACCACCGAGTTCAGTGCGGACACGCTGGTACAGCGCCTGCGCGAGCTGGCTTTCCTGAACCGCGGGCTGCGCATCGACTTTCGGGACGACCGAACCGGAGAAGAGAGGTTTTTTCAGTACGACGGGGGATTGCTGTCTTTCGTCGCCCACCTGAACAAGAACAAGGACCTCTTGCACGAGCCGGCCATCCATATCGAGGCTACCCGCAACGGCTCGCACGTGGAGCTGGCGATGCAGTGGACCGCCGGTTACACCGAGCTCATCTTCTCCTACGCCAACACCATTCACACCACCGAGGGAGGTACCCACGAGGAGGGCTTCAAGCGGGCCCTTACCCGTGTGATCAACGACTACGCGCGTCGGACGGGGTCCGTCAAGGAGAGCGAGCCCAACCTGGCGGGTGAGGACATCCGGGAAGGCCTCACCGCGGTGCTGAGCGTCAAGCTGGCCGCGCCGCAGTTCGAGGGGCAGACCAAGACCAAGCTGGGCAACAGCGACGTGCGCAGCGTGGTGGAGACGGTGGTGGCCGAGGGCCTGGGCCGCTTCCTGGAGGAGCATCCGGCGGTCGCCCGCAGGGTGTTGGACAAGGCGGTGACCGCCGCCCGGGCGCGGGAGGCGGCGCGGAAGGCCCGCGAGCTCACGCGACGGAAAAACAGCCTGGAACTGACGGCGCTGCCCGGGAAACTGGCCGATTGCTCGCAGCGCGACCCCGAACATACAGAGCTTTTCCTCGTGGAAGGCGATTCCGCCGGCGGCTCGGCCAAGCAAGGGCGTGATCGAGCTTTCCAGGCCATCCTCCCCCTGCGGGGCAAGATCATCAACGTCGAGAAGGCCCGCCTGGACAGGGTGCTGGCCAACGAGGAGATCCGGGCGATCATCACCGCCATCGGCACCGGGGTGGGCGAGGACTTCGACCTCGCGAAGGCGCGCTACGGGCGCGTGGTGATCATGACCGACGCCGATATCGACGGGGCGCACATCCGTACCCTGTTGCTCACCTTCTTCTTCCGGTACATGGAGCCGCTTATCGCCGCCGGCCGGGTGTTCATCGCCCAACCTCCTTTGTTCCAGGTCAAACGGGCCAAAGAGACCGTCTACCTTTACTCGGACAGGGAACTGGACGCCTACCTGGAACGGACAGGGCGGACGGGGGTCAGCATCCAGCGCTACAAGGGTCTGGGTGAGATGAACGCCGAACAGCTATGGCAGACAACCATGAACCCCGAACGCCGCACGCTGCTGCAGGTGGAGATCGAGGACGCCATTTTGGCCCACGAGATATTCACCATCCTGATGGGCGATCGTGTCGAGCCCAGACGCGAGTTCATCGAGGCCCACGCCAGCGAAGTACGCTTCCTGGACACGGTCGGATAGACCGCGTTCCCGACGAGGTGTTGCCGCTTGGACAGGAACCGACCCGAAGCCAGCCCGGTACCGGTGTCCCTGGTCGAAGAGATGAAGCGCTCCTACATCGATTACGCGATGAGCGTGATCGTCAGCCGTGCGCTTCCCGACGTCCGGGACGGTCTTAAGCCGGTGCAGCGGCGGATCCTGTACGCCATGCGCGAGCTGGGTTTCGGGCCCGACCGCCCGCACAAAAAGTCGGCGCGCGTGGTGGGCGAGGTCCTGGCGCGCTACCATCCCCACGGTGACGCCGCCGTCTACGACGCCATGGTGCGCATGGCCCAGGACTTCTCGTCCCGCTACCTCCTGGTAGACGGGCACGGCAACTTCGGCTCGGTGGACGGCGACCCCGCCGCGGCCATGCGGTACACCGAGGCGAGGCTCGCCCCCCTGGCGGTCGAGCTTCTGCGCGACATCGAGCGGGAGACCGTCGACTTTGGGCCCAACTACGATGAGACCACCGAAGAGCCCACCGTGCTGCCCTCGCGCTTCCCCAACCTCCTCGCGAACGGGGCCTCGGGCATCGCGGTGGGCATGGCCACGAACATTCCTCCCCATAACCTGGGAGAGCTCATCGACGCCCTGTTCGTGCTCATGGAGAGGCCCGAGGCGTCGCTGGCCGAACTCATGCAGGTGTTGCCCGGTCCGGACTTCCCCACCGGGGCGCTGATCCTGGGGCGCCAGGGCATCGAAGAGGCCTACCGGACGGGCCGCGGTCTGGTGCGGATGCGCGCGGTGGCCCAGGTAGAGATAGGGCGGGGGGCACGCCAGCGCATCGTCATCACCGAACTGCCCTATCAGGTGAACAAGGCCCGGTTGGTGGAACGCATCGCCGAGCTGGTGCGCGAGCGGAAGATAGACGGCGTCACCGATCTGCGCGACGAGTCGGATCGCCACGGCATCCGCGTGGTGCTGGAGCTCCGAAAGGAAGCCAACGCCCGCGTGATCCTCAACCGCCTGTACAGGTACACCCCCATGGAGGAGACCTTCGGGGTCATCCTGCTGGCGCTGGTAGACGGTCGGCCTCAGGTCATGGACCTGCGGTCGGCGCTCGGGCACTACCTTGACCACCAGGTAGAGGTGATCGTCCGCCGCACGCGCTACGACCTGCGCAAGGCAGAGCAGCGTGCGCACATCGTCGAAGGGCTGCGGATCGCCCTCGACCACATCGACCGCGTGATCGCCCTGATCCGCTCGAGCCGGACGGTGGACGAAGCCCGCCAGGGGCTTACGGCCGAGTTCGGGTTGTCCGACGAGCAGGCGCAGGCCATCCTGGACATGCGCCTGCAGCGCCTCACCGGACTTGAGCGCCAACGCCTGGAGGAGGAGTACGCGGCCCTGCAGCGGGACATCGCCTACTTGCGCCGGGTGCTGGCGGACGAGGGCCTGGTGCGGGAGATCATCCGGCGGGAGCTCGCCGAGATCCGTGAGCGTTACGCGGACGGGCGACGCACCCGCATCGTCGATGAGGTCAAGGAGGTGGATCCCGAGGACCTCATCGCCGAGGAAGACGTGGTGATCACGCTGACGCACCACGGCTACATCAAGCGTCTTCCGTTGGCCACCTACCACAGCCAGCGCCGCGGCGGGCGCGGGGTGACGGCGATGGGCACCCGCGAGGACGATTTCCTCGAGCACCTCTTCGTCACCACCACCCACCATTATCTTCTGTTCTTCTCAAGTCGCGGACAGGTCCACCGCCTCAAGGTCCACGAGCTGCCCGAGGCCGGACGTCACGCCCGCGGCACCGCCATCGTCAACCTTTTGCGCATCGAGCAGGGGGAGACGATCAACGCGGTGATCCCGGTGCGGCAGTTCGCCGACGGTTACCTGCTGATGGCATCAAGACAGGGCATCGTGAAAAAGACTCCGCTCGCGGACTTCGAGTACGTGCGGTCGGGCGGCCTGATCGCGCTCACCCTGCAACCGGGAGATGAGCTCGTCGGGGTGAAGCTTACCGACGGCGGTCAGGAGGTGATCCTGGCCACCGCCCAGGGGATGGTGATCCGGTTCCCCGAGCGCGAGATCCGACCCATGGGCCGCCCGGCGCGCGGGGTCAGGGGTGTCGTGCTGCGTGAGGGAGACCGCGTGGTGGCCATGGACGTCGCCCGCCCGCGCGCCGACCTTTTGCTGGTCACCGCCCGGGGTTTCGGCAAGCGCGTGTCGCTGTCCGCCTTCCGCCCGCAGCGTCGGGGAGGGGTGGGCCTGATCGGCATCCGTCTCACCGAGCAACGCGGCGAAGTGGCAGGAGCCATGGTGGTGCTGCCCGAGGACGAGGTGATGGCCGTCTCCGCCGAGGGGGTGCTCATTCGCCTGAAGGTGCAGGAGATCTCACTGCAGGGCCGTCTCACCCGGGGAGTAACCCTCATGCGGCTGGCGTCCGAGGACACGGTGAGTGCGGTCGCGCGCGTGGTCGCACGCGACCAGGAGGAGCCCGACGGCAGGCAGCAGAGCCTGTTCGCACCGGAGGATGCGGGCAGGTGAACACCGGCTATCGACTCCTCGAGCACACTGCGGATATCCGGCTGCTGGCCTACGGACCGAGCTTCGAGGCCATGCTGCAGGCGGCCGGGCGCGGTCTGCTGGAGATCATGGGAGCTCACACCACCTCAACTCCGCGGGCCCGGCTCCGCCCGGTGGTGCTGAAGGCCCGGGATCGCGAGGGACTGGTGGTCGCCTGGTTGAACGAGCTCGTCTACCTGGCCGCCGTGGAGGGCCCTCCCGCAGGGTGCGGCGTCAGTGCCGTGCGGGAGGAGGATGGACAGCATCGCCTTGACGGCTGGGTCGGCCCGTCTTGCCCCGATGTGCGCCCCGGGGTGGAGGTGAAGGCGGCCACCTATCATGGGCTCCGGGTGCGGACGCCTGAGGACCGCCCGGCGTCGAGGATTCCGCCGGGAACGTGGTGGACCGAGGTGGTCCTGGACATTTGATCTGCCGCAGGGGGTGAGACGATGGGCGGAGCCTGGCAGGGACCGCTGGAGGAGGCGGGGATTTGCCGCTGGCGGTTGCCTCAGAACTACAAGCGCGGCATGCGCGTGCCGGGCCTGATCTACGCCGATCGCGGACTGCTCGAGGAGATCCGCAGCGATCAGGCACCCGAACAGGTGGCCAACGTGGCCTGCCTGCCGGGGATCGTGGGGTACTCGCTGGCCATGCCCGACATTCACTGGGGATACGGTTTCCCCATCGGTGGTGTGGCCGCCACCGATGCCCGCGACGGGGTGCTGTCCCCGGGGGGAGTGGGCTTTGACATCAACTGCGGGATGCATCTACTCGGCACGAACCTTCGCCTGAAGGATGTGGCCGACCGGCTGGAAGCCTTGATGGATCGCCTTTACGGCACCATCCCCAGCGGCGTGGGCGCAACCGGGCCCATCAAGCTCAAGCCGGCGGAGCTCGACGAGGTGCTGGCCCGGGGGGCAAGCTGGGCGGCGCGGCGGCTGGGGGCAGACCAGGACGAGCTTGAGTGCATGGAGGAAAGGGGCTGCCTGGCGGCCGCCGACCCGGACCGGGTGAGCGCACGGGCGAAGTCCCGGGGAAGGGACCAACTTGGTACGCTCGGTTCCGGCAATCACTTTCTAGAGCTACAGGTGGTCGAGGAGGTCTTCGACTCCCGGGCCGCCCGGACCTTTGGGCTGGAGCAGGGCATGCTGCTGATCATGATCCACTCCGGCTCGCGGGGGCTCGGTCACCAGGTGTGCACCGATTACCTTGAGATCATGGATCGCGCCACCGCCCGTTACGGCATCACCCTCCCCGACCGGCAGCTGGCCTGCGCCCCCGTTGACTCGCCGGAAGGCCGCGATTACTTCGCCGCGATGGCGGCCGCGGCCAACTTCGGCTGGGCCAACCGCTACTGCCTGGGACAACTGGCCCGACAGGCGCTTGCCCAGGCGCTGGGGCAGTCCCCCGAACGTTTGGGGATTCGCCTCGTCTACGACATCGGCCACAACATCGTCAAGCCCGAAGAACACCTGGTGGAGGGCAAACCCCGCCGGGTCTGGGTACACCGCAAGGGTGCCACGCGGGCCTTCGCGGCCGGCCATCCCGAGGTGCCCGCAGCCTACCGCGAGGTCGGTCAGCCGGTACTGGTCCCCGGCGACATGGGCACTTCTTCCTACGTGCTGGTCGGCACACAGGTGGCCATGGAGGAAACCTTCGGCTCGACCTGTCACGGGGCCGGCCGCCGGCTCAGCCGGGCGGAGGCCAAGCGCACGGTGCGGGGGGAGGAACTCCGCCGGCGCCTGGAGGCTCAGGGCGTGGTGGTCCGGGCCAGGTCCATGGCGGGGCTGGCGGAAGAGGCTCCCGAGGCCTACAAGGACGTCTCCCACGTGGTGGAGGTGGCCGAGGCCGCAGGGCTCTCGCGCCGGGTGGCCCGCCTCCGTCCCGTCGGGGTGATGAAAGGTTAGAAAAGGTCTGCCCGGGGCCGGGGAAGAACATCCGCACAGGAAGAGGTGAACCGCGAATGGGTCGCGCGGAGATCGGCATTTTCGGCGGCTCGGGCTTCTACTCTCTTTTGCCCGATGTAGAGGAAATCAAGGTGGACACCCCCTACGGACCGCCCAGCGACCGCATCGCGCTGGCCACGGTGGCCGGCCGCCGGGTGGCGTTTTTGCCCCGACACGGCAGGGATCACCAGTACCCTCCCCACCGCATCCCCTACCGTGCCAACCTGTGGGCCATGCGCTCGCTGGGCGTGACCCGCATCATCGGCCCCTGCGCGGCGGGGAGTCTCCAGCCCGCGGTGCAGCCGGGCGACTTCGTCTTCGCCGACCAGTTCGTAGATCGCACCTCCGGGCGGCCGGATACCTTCTTCGAGGGGCCCGTCACCGTACACGTCAGCCTCGCCGACCCGTATTGCCCGGAGCTTCGACGCCGGGGCGTGGGTCTGGCCCGCGAGCTGGGCATCACCGCCCACGACGGCGGCACGGTGGTGGTGATCCAGGGCCCCCGTTTCTCCACGCGGGCCGAGAGTCAGTGGTTCTCCAGCCTGGGATGGCAGGTCATCAACATGACCCAGTACCCCGAGGTGGTGTTGGCCCGGGAGCTCGACATGTGTTATCTTAACATCTCCCTGATCACCGACTACGACGTGGGCCTGGCCGGCAGGGAAGACATCGCTCCGGTAACCGCGGAGGAGGTCATGCGGGTCTTCAAGGCCAACAACGCGCGCCTCCGCCGGCTGATAATGGCCTTGATCGAGCGCCTGCCCGCCGAGCGGGGCTGCGATTGCGGCCTCACATCGACCCGCGGGCGGTTCGCGGATTAGGCAGGGGGTAGGGGAGCGGTGAGACCGCTGCGATGGTGCGACGGGGCCCTGGAGCTTTTAGACCAGCGCCGGCTGCCCGCGACCGAGGTCTGGCTCCGTTGCACCGAGCTCGAGGACGTGGCCCGGGCCATTGAGACCATGGCGGTGCGGGGTGCGCCCGCCATCGGCATCGCCGCGGCCTTTGGGTTCTACCTGGGTTGCCGAAAACTCGGCGCCGCGGCCACCGCGGAAGCATCTCGGGCCGCGGTGGCGGCGAGACTGGCCGCCACCCGGCCGACGGCGTACAACCTTTTCTGGGCGCTGGCCCGCATGGAAGCGGTCGCGCGCCAGTGCTCGGGACTGCGGCCCGATGCCTTCCTGGAGCGTCTTTGCCAGGAGGCACAGGCGATCGCCGATGCGGACGTGGCGGCCAACCGCGCCATCGGCCGTCACGGGCAGACGGTGGTGCCCGACGGCGCGCGGGTGCTCACGCATTGCAACGCGGGAGCGCTGGCCACGGGAGGCTATGGTACGGCCCTCGGCGTCCTGCGGGCCGCGCGTGAGGCGGGCAAGCGGTTGGGCGTGTTGGCCTGCGAGACGCGCCCGCTGTTGCAGGGAGCCCGCCTGACGGCCTGGGAACTCGGCCGTGAGGGGATGGAGGTGACCCTGATCACCGACGGCATGGCGGGGCACTTCATGGCCAGGGGAGAGGTAGACCTGGTGCTGGTGGGAGCCGACCGCATCGCGGCCAACGGCGACGTTGCCAACAAGATCGGTACCTACAGCCTCGCCGTGCTCGCACGGGCGCACGGGGTGCCTTTTTACGTCGCCGCACCGTGCTCCACCGTGGATCTCACCGTTCCCGACGGCGCGGGCATCGTCATCGAGGAACGCGATCCCGACGAGGTCCTCTGCTGTGGAGGGGTCAGGATCGCCCCGCCGGGCGCCACGGCCGCCAACCCGGCCTTCGACGTGACGCCGCACCGGTACCTGACCGGCATCATCACCGACCGGGGATTGCTGGAGCCGCCGTTTTCGCCCGGACTTGCCCGCCTGGTGGGAGGAGGATGAGCAGCATGGGGGGTTACCCCGGCCGACTTCGGGTGGGCTGCGCGGGATTCCCTCGGCCGCGCCCCGAGTGCTACGAGGCTCTGAACGCGGTCGAGATCCAGCAAACCTTCTACCACCCGCTGCCGGTGCGGACGGCCAGGATGCTGAGACAGGAAGCTCCGCCCGGATTCGAGTTCACGCTCCGGGCGTGGCAGCTGATCACCCACGATCCCGCCAGCCCCAGTTACCGTCGCTTACGTTTCCCCATTCCCGAAGATCGTCGCGACGCCTTCGGTTTCTTCAAGGACACCGAAGAGGTGTGGGCCGCCTGGCAGAAGACCGATGAGGTGGCGCAGGCGTTGCGGGCCAAGGTGGTCCTGTTCCAGACGCCGGCCCGCTTCGAGCCCACGCCGGCCAACCTGGAGAACGTGCGGCGTTTCTTCCTCAGGGTGGACCGCCGGGACTACCTTTTGGCCTGGGAACCGCGCGGCCACTGGCCGGCGGAGACGCTCAGGCCGCTTTGTGAGCAACTTGACCTCGTACACGTGGTCGATCCCTTCGTCTCCCGCACCCTGTACGGCCGCCGCCGCTACTACCGGCTGACGGGCATGGGCGAGTACCGCCACCGTTACACCGACCGCGAGCTCGACAGGCTGGCAGCGCTCCTGCGACGCCATCCCGACGCCTGGTGCATGTTCGCCACCCACCACATGTTCGAGGACGCCGGGCGCCTGCTCGGTCGCCTGGTCTCTCAGGCCGAGGGATAGCGGGTGCTCGACCTGGGGGCACTGCGTAGCGAGCACCTGGCCAGAAGCCTGCAGGCCCGAGGCTGCGGTGAGGACCTGGACCGGTTGCTGAAGCTTGACGCCCGGCGGCGGGAGCTCCTGCGGCAACTGGAGACCCTGCGGGCCCGGCGCGGACGCCTGTCGCGAGCGGCGGCCGTCCTGCCGCCCGACCACCCCCTGCGGCGCGCCATCGCGCGGCAGGTGCGCCGGACCGCCGGGCGTCGGCGGCAACTGGCGCGGGCCGTCGGCGATGTTCAGCGAAAACTCCGGCAACTCCTCGCCGCCTGCCCAAACCTGCTCGATCCGGACGTCCCCCCTGCCGATGTGGTGCTCGAGCGGCACGGCAGCCCGGCACCCGCCCGGCGCACCGCCGCCGCGGTGCTCATGTGCCTTCGGGAGCAGGCGGGGAACGGCTACTGGGGAGAGGCCGCCCGTCTCGGTCGCGCCCTCCTCCACTTCGGCCTGGACTTCTTCCGGGGTTACGGCTACAAGGAGTTCTTCCCGGGGCCGGCGGCAGGGGCGCCGGTCAGCGGCGTGCGCGCGCTCGAAGGCGCCGAACTGCGTTACGTCACCGTCGACACCGGTCCCTACGCGGACATCTTGGGAACGCCCGGCCCGGTGGTGCTGCGCGTCAGGCTGGTAGATCCCGCCGACTGGCGTCCGCACCTGGACACGATGCTGCGGGAGAGCGAGGCGCTGGTGGGGGAACTGGAACTGCCGTACCGGCTGGTCCTGGTCGGGGCCGGTCGCCTGGGTACGGCGGCCAGGCTGGGTTACGCCCTGGAGACGTACCTTCCGGCCACGAAGGTGTGGGCGGTGGTGGCAGCCGTCTCACACCACGGCGAGTATCTGGCCAGGCGCCACGATATTCGGGCCGGCCATCACCGCCGTCTCGTGCACAGCCTCTTTGCCGCCGGCCCGGTGCTGCACGCGGTGTTGACCGCCGTGCTCGAGGCGGGGGCGCAGGAGGATGGAAGCGTGCGTCTGCCCTGCGCCCTGGCCCGGCAACTCGGCCAGAGGTATCTTGAACCGCAGGAGCGGACGCGCATAGAATCGCCGTAGCTAAGGTCATGTCGTCCTTCAAGAAGGGATTTGGGCACGCCGTATCCCGAAAGTAGTGGCGGAGCGCTGTCCTGTACGACACCAAATCGCCGCTGCGGTTCCGGCGAGCGTGTAACATTTAGGTAGGCGTTGGAGGGGGAAGTAGCGAAAGAGACCTCTC
>DYFO01000042.1 GCA_020725145.1 Symbiobacterium thermophilum | reverse complement strand
AAAGCAACGTGATCGCCGTCGTCAACGTCGTCTTCCCATGGTCAACGTGCCCGATCGTGCCTACGTTGACGTGCGGCTTCGTCCGCTCAAACTTCTTCTTGCCCATGCCTTGTCCCGGCCTCCTGAGATGATTTTCCCGGGGCCCTGCCCCGGCGCTTCATGCGCCGCCGTACCTGACCAGCACCTGACCGGCCTCTCGCGGTAGCTCGCGATAGGCGGCGAACTGCATGGTGTAAGTGCCACGGCCTTGAGTCCGTGAGCGGAGATCGGTGGCGTAGCCGAACATGGCAGCGAGGGGAACCGTGGCCCGTAACACCTGAATCTCTCCCCGGCTCTCCAGTCCTTCGATGTGGCCGCGCCGGGTATTGATGTCGGCGATCACATCGCCAAGGTAGGGTTCGGGAACCACTACTTCAAGCTGCATAATGGGTTCCAGCAGGACGGGCTCGGCCTTCTCCACTGCCTGGCGCAGAGCCATGGAAGCAGCGATCTTGAAGGCCACCTCCGAGGAGTCCACCTCATGAAAGGAGCCGTCTACCAGTTCAACCCGGATGTCAACCATCGGGTAGCCCGCGAGGACGCCCGATTGCATTGCCTCCCGTACTCCGGCCTCAACGGCCGGGATGAACTCCCGGGGGACGGCTCCCCCGACCACGCGGTTGACGAACTGGCTGCCTCCCCCTCGCACGAGCGGCTCCACCTCAAGCACCACATGTCCGTATTGCCCGCGCCCACCGGTCTGCCGGACGTAACGGCCCTCTCCGCGGGCGCGGCGGAGGATGGTCTCCTTGTAGGCCACCTGGGGCTTGCCGACGTTGGCCTCGACCCTGAACTCCCGCAGCAGGCGGTCGACGATGATCGACAGGTGGAGCTCGCCCATGCCGGAGATGATGGTCTGTCCCGTCTCGGGGTCGGTGTGGGTGCGGAAGGTCGGATCCTCTTCGGCCAAACGCCCCAGCGAGGTGGCCATCCTGTCCTGGTCGGCCTTGGTTTTCGGTTCGATGGCCACCGCGATCACGGGCTCGGGGAATTGAATGGGCTCGAGGATGACGGGGTGATCGGGATCGCATACCGAGTCGCCGGTCATGGCATGACGCATCCCTACCGCGGCCACGATGTCGCCCGTTCGTGCCTCGGATATGTCTTCGCGGTGGTTGGCATGCATTCGCAGCAGGCGTCCGATGCGTTCCTTGCGCTGTCGACCGGGGTTGTGCACCGACGACCCGGTCTTCATTACCCCGGAGTAAACGCGGAGGAAGGTCAGACGCCCTACGTAGGGATCGGCCATGATCTTGAAGGCAAGCGCGCACAAGGGAGCTTCGTCGCTCGGGGGGCGGACGACCGTCTTACCGGTGACGGGGTCCATCCCCTCAACCGGTGGAATGTCCAGCGGTGAAGGCAGGTAATGGACAACCGCATCGAGCAACGGCTGCACTCCCCGGTTCCGGTACGAGGAGCCGCACAGCACGGGGACGATCCGCACGGCAAGGGTCCCCTTGCGGATGGCCGCGCGCAGTTCGTCGGCGGAAACGGGCTGGCCGTCGAGATAACGCGCCATCAGTCCGTCGTCGAACTCGGCAGCCGTCTCCAGCAGACTCTCGCGGTAGCCGTCGGCCAAAGTCTTCAGGTCTTCGGGGATCTCCGTTTCCTGCCATACCGTTCCCAGTTCATCCTCGTACACCACCGCCTTCATGGTGATGAGGTCGATCACGCCGCGGAATTCGTCCTCAACGCCGAGGGGAAGGTTAACCGGCACCGGCCTGGCCCGCAGCCGCTCGCGCATCATCGCCAGCACCCGGGGGAAGTCCGCACCCACCGTGTCCATCTTGTTGACATAGGCGATGCGGGGGACCCGATAACGATCGGCCTGCCGCCACACCGTCTCCGATTGCGGCTCCACTCCGCCCTTGGCGCAAAAAAGCGCCACCGCCCCGTCAAGCACGCGCAGGCAGCGCTCGACTTCCATGGTGAAGTCGACATGGCCCGGGGTGTCGATGATGTTGATACGAAAACCCTTCCAATAGCACGAGGTGGCCGCGGAGGTAATGGTGATCCCGCGTTCCTGTTCCTGAACCATCCAGTCCATCGTGGCGGTACCCTCATGGACTTCACCCATCCGGTGCACCCGTCCGGTGTAGAACAGGATGCGTTCGGTCGTGGTGGTCTTGCCTGCGTCGATGTGGGCCATGATCCCTATGTTGCGCGTGGCCTCGAGTTCGTCTTGTCTGGGCACGTTTCTCCCCCCTTTCATCAGAGCATGTGTCCTTGCCGGTTACCACCGGTAGTGGGCGAAAGCCTTGTTTGCCTCCGCCATCCGGTGGGTTTCCTCCCGCCTCTTCACCGCTCCGCCCGTACCGGCGGCAGCATCGATCAGTTCACCGGCGAGCTTTTGTTCGATGGTCCGCTCCGACCGCTGCCGGGCGTACTGCACGATCCAGCGCATGGCCAGCGCCAGACGCCGCTCGGCCCTTACCTCCACCGGCACCTGGTAGGTCGAACCACCCACCCGGCGCGCCTTGACCTCGAGAAAAGGCGTGGCGTTGCGCAAGGCCTGCTCGAAAACGGAAAGTGGATCCTTGCCGGTCCGGGATCCCACGATCTCCATGGCCCGGTAGAAGGCTCGCTGTGCCAGTTCCTTCTTCCCGTCCCGCATGATCTTGTTGATGAACCTGGCCACGGTTACGCTACCGTAAACCGTGTCCGGCGCCATCTCGCGCCTGGGAACGTGACCCCGCCTCGGCAAGTCAGCGCACCTCCAAACTAGGCTGACACACCCGGGGGGCCCAGCACAGCAGGCCCCCCGGCCAAGCTGCGACGCTACCCTCAAGGAGGGCCGCCGCCGGTATGCTGTCTCAGCGCTTCGGCCGCTTTGCCCCGTACTTGGAGCGACCGCGGTGTCGGTTGGCAACTCCCGCCGCATCCAGAGTTCCTCTGACCACGTGGTAGCGGACCCCGGGAAGATCCTTGACCCGTCCACCGCGAACCAGCACTACCGAGTGCTCCTGCAGGTTGTGTCCTATTCCCGGTATATAAGCGGTAACCTCGATACCGTTGGTCAACCGGACTCTGGCCACCTTGCGCAGGGCCGAGTTCGGTTTCTTGGGCGTCACCGTCTTGACGACGGTGCACACGCCCCGCCGGAAGGGGTTGCTCTGCAAGGCGGGAGCCTTCGACTTCGCCCGGGCTGCCCGGCGACCCTTTCTGACCAGCTGGTTTATGGTAGGCAATCTGGCTCCCCCCTTCCTGCGATGCCCGTTAGTCCTCGATGATCGCTGCAGCCGCCGCTCCTACCTCGATACCGCAGGCTCGGCCGATACCTTCCATGGTGTCGGCGTAGAGCACGTGGACTCCTCGCTCTTCACAGCGCCTGAGAAGGTCGCGAACCACGTGCGCATCGGCGTCGCGGGCGACCACCACCAGCCTGACGATCCCCCGCTCAACGGCTTTCAGCGTCTGTTTGGTGCCCACGATCCGTTTTGTAGCCCGTTGTAGCATCTCCTCGGGCACTTTGGACGACCTCCTTGCCACCTTGGCGCGGGAGGCCAGGTCGCAGACACTTCTATATTTTAGCTGACAGGTAGTGGCCTGTCAACGCCCGATCTGTTGGACACGGCGGATTGCTCCCCTGGCGCCGTCTCGGCGCCCTCCGCCGACGCCGCATCGATGTCTACCTCGTCCTCCTCGTCGTCCCCCGTCAGCACGGCCAGCAAGCCGTCCCTGGTCGGTTCCACGGCCGGCTCTTCATAGACGATGCGGATACTGCTGTACCTGGCCATACCCGTACCGGCCGGCACCAGCTTGCCGATGATCACGTTCTCCTTGAGCCCCAGCAGCGGATCGCGTTTGCCCTTGATGGCGGCCTCGGTAAGCACCCGCGTCGTCTCTTGGAAAGAGGCGGCCGAAAGGAACGATTCGGTGGCCAGCGATGCCTTGGTTATCCCGAGCAGCATCGGGCGGGCAACCGCCGGCAGACCCCCATTGCCCAAGACCCGCTCGTTCTCGTCCTCGAAGTCGAAGAGGTCGATGACGCCTCCGGGTAGCAGGTCGGTGTCCCCGGGATCCTCAACTTTCACCTTGCGCAGCATCTGGCGGATGATGATCTCCACATGCTTGTCGTTGATGTCCACTCCCTGCAAACGGTAGACCCGTTGCACCTCCTGCAGGAGGTAAAGCTGCACTCCCCGCAGGCCCTTCACCTTCAAAAGGTCGTGGGGGTTGACCGACCCCTCCGTCAGTTCATCCCCGGCGGCAACCTGCTGACCTTCTTTCACCTTCAGGCGCGCCCCGTAGGGCAGGACGTGGGTCGATACGTCCCCATAGGGCGAACGAATCTCTAGCTCGCGGCGACCACGGTTCTCAACCAGGTGGACGGTGCCGTCGAGATCGGCGATGATCGCCTGCCCCTTCGGCTTGCGCGCCTCGAACAGCTCCTCTACTCGCGGCAAACCGTGGGTTATGTCTTCGCCTGCCACACCGCCGGTATGGAAGGTGCGCATGGTGAGCTGGGTACCGGGTTCCCCGATCGACTGCGCGGCGATGATTCCGACGGCTTCGCCCACCTCGACCATCTGCCCGGTCGCGAGGTTGCGCCCGTAACAGCGGACGCACAACCCGTGACGCGACTTGCAGGTGAAAGTCGAGCGGATCCCGACTTCGGTGATTCCGGCCGCTACTATCCGCTCCGCATGGTCCTCGCGGATCTCCTCGTTGGCGGCGACGATGGTTTCGCCCGTTCGCGGGTCCACCACGTCGGTCAGGGCCACCCTGCCGATGATCCGGTCCGCCAGCGACTCGATCAGCTCGGTACCATCACAGATCTCGCCCACCGTCACGCCCGAGGTGGTGCCGCAATCCTCCTCGCGGATGATGACGTCCTGCGCGACGTCTACCAGGCGTCGGGTAAGGTAACCGGAGTCGGCGGTCCTGAGCGCCGTGTCGGCCAGTCCCTTGCGCGTGCCGTGAGTTGAGGTGAAGTATTCCAGTACCGTCAGGCCTTCACGGAAGTTCGCCCGTATGGGCAGCTCGATGATCCGGCCAGAAGGGTCGGCCATCAGCCCGCGCATGCCTGCAAGCTGAGAGATCTGCTGGATGTTGCCGCGGGCTCCCGACACCGCCATCATGTACACGGGGTTAAACTGGCTCATGTCGGCCATCAGCCGTTCCGTAAGGTTGTCCTTCGCCCGATTCCATATGTCGATTATCTTGAGGTACCGCTCCTCGGCGGTGATAAGTCCCCTCCGGTACTGGAGCTCTACCTCTTCAACCTGCTGTTCGGCCGTTGCAAGGATCGCCGGCTTCTCCGGGGGTATCTCGATGTCGGATACGGCGATGGTGGTACCCGCCTGCGTGGCAAAGCGGAATCCGAGGCGCTTGATGTTGTCAAGGACCTGCGCCGTTCGGGCGCTCCCCAGTCTTCTGTAACACTGCGCGACGATCTTGCCGAGGATCTTGCGGTCGACCACCTCGTTCACGAAACGCAACTCCTCGGGCAGGCTGTCGTTGAAGATCACCCTGCCCGGCGTGGTCCGAACCATTCCCTGGGGCAGCCTGACTTCGACCCAGGCATGCAGGTCAACCGCTTGCGCCTCCCAGGCCATGATCACCTCTTCGGGGCTGGAAAAGCGCCTGCCCTCCCCTGTGCCACCTTCCTTGCTCATGGTCAGGTAGTAGCATCCGAGCACCATATCCTGCGTGGGGGTGACCACCGGGAGCCCGTCTTTGGGATTCAGGACGTTGTGGGCCGAAAGCATGAGAACACGTGCTTCCGCCTGAGCCTCGGCCGAAAGCGGTACGTGAACCGCCATCTGGTCACCATCGAAGTCGGCGTTGTACGCCGTGCAAACCAGCGGATGAATCTGGATGGCCCGGCCTTCCACCAGCACCGGTTCGAAGGCCTGAATGCCCAGGCGGTGCAGCGTCGGCGCGCGGTTCAGTAGCACCGGGTGCTCTCGGATGACTTCCTCCAGGACGTCCCAGACCTCGGGGCGGACACGCTCCACCATGCGCTTGGCGCTCTTGATGTTCTGGGCATGCCCCAGCTCCACCAGCCGCTTCATCACGAACGGCTTGAAGAGCTCAAGCGCCATTTCCTTGGGCAGGCCGCACTGGTGCAGTTTCAGATCCGGACCGACGACGATGACCGAGCGGCCCGAGTAGTCAACCCGCTTGCCCAGGAGATTCTGGCGGAACCGCCCCTGTTTTCCCTTGAGCATGTCGGAAAGCGATTTCAACGGCCGGTTGCCCGGACCGGTTACCGGTCTTCCACGACGTCCGTTATCGATCAGCGCGTCGACCGCTTCCTGGAGCATGCGCTTTTCGTTGCGCACGATGATGTCAGGAGCTCCCAGGTCCAATAACCGCTTCAGGCGGTTGTTGCGGTTGATGACCCTGCGGTACAGGTCGTTGAGATCCGAAGTGGCAAACCTGCCCCCGTCAAGCTGCACCATCGGCCGGAGCTCGGGGGGAATGACCGGGATGACCTCGAGGATCATCCACTCCGGACGGTTACCGGACTTCCGGAAAGCCTCGACCACTTCAAGGCGCCGAATGGCCCGCAGCTTGCGCTGGCCGCTGACCGCTCGCAACTCCGCCCGCAGCTCGGCCGCCAGCGCATCGAGGTCGATCTCCGCAAGCAGCGTCTTGATGGCTTCCGCGCCCATTCCCGCCTTGAAAGCTGCTCCGTACTTCTCACGGTACTCCCGATATTCGTTTTCGGTAAGCAACTGCTTTTTGACCAGTGGGGTGTTACCGGGCTCGAGCACGATGTAGGCGGCGAAATAGAGGACCTTCTCCAGCGACCGCGGCGAGATATCAAGCAGCAGGCCCATCCGGCTGGGAATACCTTTGAAGTACCAAATGTGTGAGACCGGAGCCGCCAGCTCGATGTGGCCCATGCGGTCACGCCGCACCTTGGCACGGGTGACCTCAACTCCGCACTTGTCGCAGACGATGCCCTTGTACCGGATCCGCTTGTACTTGCCGCAGTGGCACTCCCAGTCCCGGGTGGGTCCGAAGATGCGCTCACAGAAAAGGCCGTCCCGCTCGGGCTTGAGGGTGCGGTAGTTTATGGTCTCGGGCTTCTTCACCTCACCCCGAGACCATTCCCGGATCTGGTTGGGTGAAGCCAGACCTATGCGCATGGAGTCGAAATGGTTCACATCCATCAAAGGTCCGTTCCCCCTCCGTCCTTCTGGGTGAGCCAAAGGGCGGCTAACAGCCGGCTAGTAGTCCTCCTCGGGCTCCTCTCCTGCGCCACCACCACGACGTACCGGTCGATCATCGTCGTCGTAGTCGGCGCCCAGGGGCTCCTCCTCATCGACGTCCTGCCGCTCGTAGGGGTCGATATCTTCGTCCTCGTCAATATCGAGGTCAAGGTCGATGTCGAAGTCCTCCTCGCTGAACTCGGTCGGCACCGGCGCCGGCCGGTCTGCGCCCTCCTGGGGCGACGGCCGTTCGACTTCGGGCGAAGCTGCTTCCTCCTCGACCCCAACGGCAAGCTGCACTTCCTGCTCCTCAATCTCGGCGGGCTCACGCCGCGCCACCGCCGGCAACCGCGCGGGTTCTTCCTCGTCGTCGAAGATCTCGTCGACCAGATCGGACTCCTCTTCCCCGGTGATGTCGAGGTCCAGGGCCCGCGCAGTCTCGGTGATATCCTCCTCGGTCTCGCGGATCTGTATCTCGCGGGCGTCCTCCGCCAGCACCTTGATGTCCAGCGCCAGGCTCTGAAGCTCCTTGATGAGCACCTTGAACGACTCGGGCACTCCGGGCTCGGGGACGTTTTCGCCTTTTACGATAGCCTCGTAGGTCTTGACCCGGCCGACCACGTCGTCCGACTTCACCGTCAGCAGCTCCTGCAGGGTGTAGGCCGCACCGTAGGCTTCCAAGGCCCACACTTCCATCTCCCCGAAGCGCTGTCCGCCAAACTGGGCCTTACCGCCCAACGGCTGCTGCGTTACCAGAGAATACGGACCGGTCGAGCGCGCATGGATCTTGTCGTCCACGAGGTGCGCCAGCTTCATCATATAGATGTACCCGACGGTGACTTCGTTGTCGAAAGGCTGACCGGTACGCCCATCGTAGAGCACCGACTTCCCGCTGGGAGGCAGGCCGGCCTTTCGGAGCAGGGAGACAACGTCCTCTTCGGTCGCCCCGTCGAACACGGGACTGGCCACCTTGATCCCTAAGGCATGACACGCCCATCCCAGGTGCGTCTCCAGAATTTGGCCGATGTTCATGCGCGACGGAACGCCGAGGGGGTTGAGGATGATCTCCACCGGGGTGCCGTCGGGCAAGAAGGGCATGTCCTCCTCGGGCAAGATCTTGGCGATGACCCCCTTGTTGCCGTGCCTGCCCGCCATCTTGTCCCCCTGCGATATCTTACGCTTTTGCGCTATGTACACCCGCACCAGCTGGTTGACGCCGGGGGACAGCTCGTCACCGTTGTCACGGGAAAACACCTTGACGTCCACCACGATACCGCTTTCACCGTGCGGAACGCGCAAGGAGGTATCCCGAACCTCGCGCGCCTTCTCGCCGAAAATCGCCCGCAGCAGCCGTTCTTCGGCCGTCAGCTCGGTCTCACCCTTCGGCGTCACCTTGCCGACCAGGATATCGCCGGGCCGCACCTCGGCGCCGATGCGGATGATGCCCCGGTCGTCCAGGTCCTTGAGCACCTCCTGGCCGACGTTCGGGATGTCCCTGGTGATCTCTTCCGGGCCGAGCTTGGTCTCACGCGCCTCGCACTCGTGCTCTTCGATATGGATCGACGTGTACAGGTCTTCCTTTACCAGCTTTTCGCTGATCAGCACCGCGTCTTCGTAATTGTAGCCTTCCCAGGGCATGAAGGCCACCAGTACGTTGCGTCCGAGGGCCAGCTCTCCTGCATCGGTGCAGGGACCGTCGGCGATGACCTGGCCCGCCTTCACGCGCTCGCCACGCCTGGCCAGAGGCCGCTGGTTGATGCAGGTTCCCTGGTTAGAACGCACAAACTTGGTGAGGTTGTAGACATCCGTCTCGCCGGAGTCGGTGACGATCTCTATCTCGGTAGCCGTGACCCCGGAGACGATGCCGGCTCGTCTTGCGAAAAGCACCGCGCCGGAATCTCGGGCTACCTTGTGCTCGATGCCCGTTCCCACCAGTGGAGCCTCGCTCACCAGTAAAGGCACCGCCTGGCGCTGCATGTTGGATCCCATCAGTGCCCGGCCGGCGTCATCGTTCTCGAGGAAGGGAATCAGCGCCGAGGCCACGGAAACCAGTTGTTTGGGCGAGACGTCCATGTAGTCCACGTTCTCGGCCGGCACGACCAGGATCTCATGCTTGTAGCGGGCGGTAACCCGGGGTTCGACGAACCAGCCGTTTTCGTCCAGCGGTTCGTTGGCCTGCGCGATGACACAGTCATCCTCTTCATCGGCCGTGAGGTAGACAACCTCATCGGTGACCCGGCGAGCCTCGCGATCGACCCGTCGATAGGGGGTCTCGATGAACCCGAACTCGTTGATCCTGGCATAGGTCGAAAGATAGGCGATAAGGCCGATGTTCGGACCCTCCGGGGTCTCGATGGGGCACATCCTGCCGTAGTGTGAATGGTGAACGTCACGGACCTCGAACCCGGCCCTTTCCCGGGAAAGACCGCCCGGTCCGAGCGCAGAAAGGCGCCGCTTGTGAGTCAGCTCGGCCAGCGGGTTCGTCTGGTCCATGAACTGCGAAAGCTGACTGGAACCGAAGAACTCCTTCACCGCGGCAACCACCGGCCGGATGTTGATGAGCGCCTGAGGAGTGATTATGTCCACATCCTGGATGGTCATGCGCTCCTTGACCACCCGCTCCATGCGGGCAAGACCGACACGGAACTGGTTCTGCAAAAGCTCGCCGACCGAGCGCAGGCGCCGGTTGCCGAGGTGGTCTATATCATCGGTTGAACCGAGGTTGTAGTGGCAGGCGATAAGATAGCTGACCACCGCCACCACATCCTCGCGTGTCAGCGTGCGCACCTCTGTGGGAGGCTGGCCGTTGCTGACAACCCGGACCGTCACACCGTCGCGCAACCGGACCTCGACCGCGCTCACGCCGGCAGCTTCCAGTTGCTCGGCGAGCTTCCGGTCCACAACCGTGCCGGCGGGAGCAAGGACCTCCTGCGTTCCCGGCGATAGGACATCGGCCGCGATCACGCAGCCCGGCAGGCGCCGCCGCAACGCAAGCTTCTTGTTGAGCTTGTAGCGACCGACCCCGGCGAGGTCGTAGCGGCGCGGGTCGAAAAACAGGGAATCCAGCAGCGAACGCGCGCTCTCGACCGTTGGTGGCTCGCCCGGACGGAGCCGTTTGTAGATCTCCACCAAGGCGTCTTCTTCGGACTTGGTGCTGTCGCGTTCCAGCGTCTGCAGGACGAG
The DNA here is from genome assembly GCA_020725145.1 of Symbiobacterium thermophilum. Lineage (GTDB taxonomy): Bacteria > Bacillota > Sulfobacillia > UBA995 > UBA995 > DYFO01. Next base: position 4,626 of record DYFO01000042.1, on the reverse strand, counting down.
GATGTCCTCGCCGAGGGCTTCCAGGATCTGCTCTCGGGTGCCATACCCAAGCGCGCGCAGAAGCACGGTCACGGGGAGCTTGCGCGTGCGATCTACCCGCACGTACACTGCATCGTTCTGGTCGGTTTCGAATTCCAGCCAGGCTCCGCGGCTGGGGATCACCGTGGCGAAGAACAGGCGCTTGCCGGTGGCGTCGATCTGGTCGGAGTAGTAAACGCCGGGTGAGCGCACCACCTGTGAGACGATGACCCGTTCCGCTCCATTGATCACAAAGGTACCCTTGTCGGTCATCAGGGGGAAGTCCCCCATGAAGACCTCCTGCTCCTTGACCTCGCCGGTCTCCTTGTTGATCAATCGAACCTTCACCTTGAGTGGGGCCGCGTAGGTCACGTCTCGCTCCTTGCAGGCTTCAACCGTGTACTTTGGCTCACCCAGGGTGTGGTCGATGAACTCCAGCACCAGGGTGCCGGTGAAATCCTGGATGGGCGAGATATCCCTGAACATCTCGCGCAGCCCATCGGCAAGGAACCAGTTGTAGGACTTCTGCTGAATCTCAATGAGGTTGGGCATCTCGAGGACCTCTCGCAACCGCGAGAAGCTCACCCGATCGCCAGAGGGAACTCCCGCCTTGGCAGGACTGGGCATCCCCTTCCTCTCCCCCCTTGCGGTGCGTGTCATCCCGAAAAACCAAAACGCCCCTGGCAACGCCCCCGCCTTGTCAAGGCCGGGGCGCCATCCGGGCTTGCCTCGAAAGTGGGTCGGAAGGTGCCGCGGCAACGCCGGGCAAAGTCTGCCTGCACCGCACAGCTGCAAGTTTTAATGTTATCACGTGGCCATTGCCCTGTCAACGAGAAGCGCGGAGGCCGGGCGGCGATCTTCGCCGACACGACCTCGCGCACTTGCCGGCTCTACTTGATCTCCGCCGTCGCCCCGGCTTCCTTCAGCTTGGCCACCGCTTTCTCGGCTTCTTCCTTGCTGACCTTCTCCTTCACGGGCTTGGGGACCCCTTCGACCAGGTCCTTCGCTTCCTTCAGCCCCAGCCCGGTCAGCTCACGCACTGCCTTGATGACCTGGATCTTCTGGTCGCCGAATCCCGTGAGGATGACGTCGAACTCAACCTGCTCGGCCTCGGCTGCAGGCGCGGCGGCGGGACCGGCCGCCGGGGCCAGCGCCACCGGAGCCGCGGCCGACACGCCGAACTCTTCCTCAATGGCCTTCACCAGCTCGGCGAGTTCCACGACGGTCATGCCTTTGACGAGTTCGAGGACTTCCTGGACCTTGGACAACTCCCGCACCTCCTGACAGCAAGCGGCTCAGGCCGCCGCTCCGTCTTGCTTGTTCGCTCGCACCGCGTCCAGCCCGCGTGCCAGCCCCCGCAGTGGTGCCTGCAACACGATCGCCAGGGACATCAGCGGGGCCCGCAGCCCGCGGGCAAGCATTGCCCTCAGTTCCGAAAGTGGCGGCAGGTCGGCCAGGACCGCAACCTGCGCCTTGGTGAGCAGGCGTCCTTCTACCATGCCTCCCTTTAGCTGCAACGCCTTACGATCTCGGGAGAAGGCAGCAAGCACCTGCGCCGGAATGACCGGGTCGTCGTAGCCGAAGGCTATCGCCGTGGGACCCTCGAGCAGCGACTCCGCATCGCCCAGGTTGGCCTGCAGCAAGGCGCGCCGGGCCAGCGTGTTCTTCACCACGCGGTACTCAACGGCCGCCGACCGCAGACGCCGGCGCAGATCGGTGAGCTCGGCGACCGTCAGCCCCCGGTAGTCGGTGAAAATCACGGACGTGGCCCGACCCAGTTTGTCGGCCAGTTGCGCCACCTGCTCCTGCTTGTCATGCCGACTACCCACGTCGACCCTCCTCTGCACCTGCCGGTAAGACAAAACCGTCCTGCCACCGAGGGCAGGACGGGCATCGGGCTCTCGCCGCCGGCCTCGGTAGGCGTGTCGCCGGGGCGAGCCTTCCCCCGGGTCCCCTTTAAGCCGCACGCCGCGTCCTCACGCGGCAGGAGCACCTACTGTCTTGAGCCAACCGGCCTCATGGCCGGTTATCGCGCACAGTGTGGATTATAGCATGCTACTTCGCCGGGTGTCAAAAAGAAATCTCACTCCGACGCGGCTATCCGATGGGGGTTGACCTTGATGCCCGGCCCCATGGTGGATGAAAGGGTTACGCTGCGAAGGTACTGGCCGCGCGCCCCAGGAGGCCTGGCCTTCACCAGCGCTTCCATCAGCGCGCGGAAGTTCTCGAGGATCCGCTGGTCGTCAAAGGACAGCTTGCCGATGGGGGCGTGCACTATCCCGGCTTTCTCCGTCCGGTACTCGATCTTACCCGCCTTGAACTCCGCCACCGCTCGCCCCACGTCGAAGGTGACCGTCCCGGTCTTGGGGTTCGGCATGAGACCCTTCGGTCCCAGAATACGTCCGAGCTTGCCGACTGCCCCCATCATATCGGGAGTGGCCACCGCCACGTCGAAGTCGGTCCAGCCGCCCTGGATGCGGCTGACCAGCTCGTCGCCTCCTACGTAGTCGGCACCGGCCGCCTCCGCCTCCCTCACCTTGTCGCCCTTGGCGAAGACCAGCACCCGCACCGGCCGGCCCGTTCCGTGCGGAAGCACTACCGTTCCGCGGACCATCTGGTCGGCGTGCCGGGGGTCTACCCCCAGACGCACCGCAACCTCCACCGTTTCGTCGAACCGGGCGTGGCTGAGTTGTCTGAGCAGAGCAACCGCCTCTGCCGGTTCGTACAGGCGCTCGCGGTCTACCTGCTTGAGGGTGTCGAGGTGTTTCTTGCCGTGTCTTGGCATTGTAGCCGCCTCCTGTGGTGGCGCGGGACTCCCCGGCGGAGAGCCCCTCCCACAGACTCGTCAAGTCTAGTCCACTACTTCGATGCCCATGCTGCGGGCGGTACCCTCCACCATCCGCATCGCCGCCTCAAGCGTGGCGGCATTGAGATCGGCCATCTTCTGCTCGGCGATCTCCTTGATCCGCGCTCGCGATACCTTCCCTACCTTGACCCGGTTGGGCTCGGCCGAGGCGGTCTCAATGCCTGCCGCCTTCTTCAAGAGGACCGCCGCCGGGGGTGTCTTGCAGACGAAGGTGAAGGAACGATCCTCGTAGATGGTAACCTCGGCGGGGACGATCAGCCCCGCCTGGGCTGCCGTCCGCTCGTTGAACTCCTTGCAGAAGGCCATGATGTTCACGCCGTGCTGGCCCAGCGCCGGCCCTACGGGGGGGGCCGGAGTTGCCTTGCCTGCCGCGATCTGGAGTTTCACCACGGCCGAAACCCTCTTTGGCACCGCGCCTCAACTCCCTGACTATAGCTTTTCCAGCTGGCCAAAATCAAGCTCGACGGGCGTCTCGCGCCCGAACATGGACAGAAGGAGCTTGACCTTGCCGCGTTCGATGTTGATCTCCTGGATGGTGCCAATGAACCCGGTGAAAGGCCCCGACACCACCCTGACGCTTTCGCCCGGCGAGAAGAGTATCTTGGGCTTGGGTTCGTCCATCCCCATCTGACGCAGGATGGTCTTGACTTCGGAGGGCTGTAGCGGGACGGGACGTGACCCCGAGCCCACGAATCCCGTCACCCCCGGCGTGTTCCTCACCACGTACCATGAATCGTCGTTCATGATCATCTCGACCAGGACGTAACCGGGGAAGATCTTCTTCTTGGTGATCCGCTTCTTGCCGTCCCTGTACTCGTACTCCTCCTCGGTGGGCACCACCACGCGGAAGATCTTGTCCTCCATCAGCATGGACTCCACGCGCTTTTCGAGGTTCGTCTTGACCTTCCCCTCGTACCCCGCGTAGGTATGCACCGCGTACCACTGCGGTTCCTCCGGAGGACGGACAGCAGCGGAAACGTCCGCGTTCACCGGGGACGGTTCGGAAGCGGTCCCGTCCCTCTCCTCGCGAAGGTTCTCTCCCGCCGCTTTGGTGGGTCTTTTGTCTCTGGTGGTCATCGGTCTGCGAACCCGCCGGTTCGGCGAGTTCCGCACCTCCTGTAAGCCCCCACTACCTGAACAAAATCCACGCGAAAGCTGCGCTGACCAGCGCGTCCACCGCCCAGATGGCCAGTCCCACCACGACCACCGACGCCAGCACCACTGCTGTGTAGATGGCAGTCTCCCGCCGGTCGGGCCAGATTACCTTCCTGAGCTCGCTCCGCACCTCACGCAGGAACCTGGCCGCGCGTGCCGGCAGCGTCGCCAGCCCTCGCATCAGCGACCACCTCGCCAAAACTTTGGCAGGCCCGGAGGGATTCGAACCCCCATCCCGCGGATTTGGAGTCCGCTGCTCTACCAGTTGGAGCTACGGGCCTGCGCCTGTAAAACCCTGGCCTCAGGGGAAATCCTCACGCTCTAGCGCGTCTCTTTGTGCAAGGTGTGTCTACCGCACCATCGGCAATACTTCTTGAACTCCACCCGGCCGGGGTCGTTCTTCTTGTTCTTCATGGTGCTGTAGTTCCTGCGCTTGCACGCTTCACATGCCAGGATGACCTGCTGCCTCAATAGCCATTCCCTCCAGGAATTGCGCTACTGAATGTACCACACTACTTGGCCAAAGTCAACAAGCCGCGATCACTCAGCTAAAATGTAGCCGAAGGGACATTGGCTCACTCAGACAA
>DYFO01000041.1 GCA_020725145.1 Symbiobacterium thermophilum | reverse complement strand
ATCAAGGCCATCGACAACTTCGACCTCGGACAGAACGTCAAGTTCTCCACTTACGCGGTCCCCATGATCATCGGTGAGATCCGGCGCTACCTCCGCGACAACAATCCCATCCGGGTCAGCCGCTCCTTGCGCGACATCGCCTACAAGGCGCTCCAGGTGCGGGACGCACTGGTTGGCAAACACTCCCGGGAACCCACGCTGGGCGAGATCGCCGCCGAACTCAAAATCCCCCGTGAAGAAGTGGTCTACGCGCTGGAGGCCATCCAGGAACCGATCAGCCTTTTCGACCCCGTCTACCACGACGGGGGAGACCCCATCTACGTGATGGACCAGATCAGCGACGACCGCAACCTCGACCAAAGCTGGATGGAGCGCATCGCCATCCGTGAGGCGCTGCGAAGGCTGGGGGAGCGGGAACGGCTCATCCTCACGTTGCGCTTCTTCGAGGGCAAGACCCAGATGGAGGTGGCCTCGGAGATCGGGATCTCCCAGGCTCAGGTCTCAAGGCTGGAGAAGGCGGCGCTGGCCCACATGCGCAGGCAGATGTAGGAGGCCGGGTGAGGTGAACGATGCTGCGAGATAACCGGCACCGCCGGGCGTTCATCGCGCTGGTGGTCGCGGTGCTGGCGCTGGCGATCGGTTGGCAGTACGGGCAGCGGGCTCAGGTTGCCTGGAATGCCCGCAATCTCGTGCGCTTTCATGTGGTAGCGCACAGCGAGGCACGGGTCGACCAGGAGGCCAAGCTGGCGGTGCGTGACACCATCCTGGCGTACTGGCGTGGCGTTCGCCCGAGCACCGTCGAGGACGCCGCCGAACGCGTGAAGGCGGATCTTCCACACCTGGAGGAACTGGCCCAGGCCGTGCTGAGGGCTCACGACCTCGGCTACGAGGCCCGGGCCCGATGGGGTACCTTCTCCTTCCCAACCTGCTCGTACGGCAGGCAGGTGCTTCCGGCCGGACGCTATCAGGCACTGCGGGTGGTGCTCGGCGCGGGAAGGGGCGAGAACTGGTGGTGCGTGCTGTTCCCGCCCCTGTGCTTCCTCGACACGGTTGCCGCAGGGTCGGGCGAAGCCCCGGCCGAAGTGGCAAGACAGGTGTCGGAAGCTCCGCCCGAGGTGCGGCTATGGCTTGTCGAGCGCTTGGCCCGGCACTGGCCGTCGCTGGCCCGCCGGCTGCGGCTGTCCTCCGGAACGGCCGGTCGGGACTGACCGGCTACTTGCTCGCGCCACCGGCATATTGTGAGGCGGGGGGTGGGGCAGACGCGGCTCGGGCGGGGTGACGCCGGAGGCGACGACGGCCCGTCCCCCGTCGGGGACCGCCGGCCCCCCCGCGGGGAGGTCTGCGCGCCGGTGCGGGTTTCCGACCTGAGGCTCCGGGATGTGGTGAACATCCTGGACGGCCGCCGGCTGGGAGTTGTCAGCGACGTCGAGGTCGACCTCGGCTCGGGCCGCATCGTCGCCATCGTCGTCCCCGGGCCTGGACGCTTCCTGGGCATCTTCGGCCGCGAGGCCGATTACGTGATCCCCTGGGAGCGCATCCGCAAGATCGGCTCGGACGTGATCCTGGTAGAGCTTCCCGCCTACGCCGACCCCTTTCCGCGGGGCTGACCCAGATACCTCTGCTTGAGCTCGGCGAAAAGATGCTTGCCCCGTTCCAGGGCCAGCTCGGGCCGACCGGAGCGCACGAGGTCCAGTCCCTCCTGAAAGTCGCGCCAGAGCTGTCTCCAGACGCGGTCACGGTCGGGGAGGCGGTCGATGGCGTCGACGATACGGGGCGCGAACTCGTAGTACTCGGTCACGAAGGCCGGCCCCCCCGGCGATCTGGCCAGGAAATCGTCCCGGAAAGCCCGGGCCAGCGCGAGTTCAGGCGCGTCGTCCCCCAAACCCGCCGCCCGGGCGCAGGCGGTGGCGATCACGCAGGCGCCTGAGCTCTGGTCGGCCTTGGGTCCGACCACCACCCTGCCGCAGCGCGGGCAGGACACGCGCTTGTACTCGTCCATGTAGAACTCGTGACCACAGTGGGAGCACTGAACTTTGATGCTGGCCACCGGTCCGACCCCCTTCCGGTGGACCGCCTTTCGCCGGGCGCAACCGCTTTCCCTGCTTTGCCAGTTGCTTCCTGGACACACGACATATAGTATTCTATACTGACCATAGGTCCTACATGTTGTAGGCAGGAGGTCTACACGCTTGCGGTGCCCCTTTTGTCACCACCCCGACACCCGCGTGGTGGACTCCCGGCCGACCGAGGACGGCAGCGTGATCCGGCGGCGCCGCGAGTGTCTGCCCTGCTCACGCCGCTTCACCACCTACGAGAAGGTTGAGGAGGTACCCCTGCTGGTGGTGAAGAAGGACGGTAGGCGGGAGCGCTTCGAACCCCGGAAGCTCCTGGAGGGGCTGCTCAAGGCCTGCGAGAAGCGGCCGGTCCCCGTCCAGATGCTCGAACGGACGGTGCGCGAGATCGAGGCCGAGCTCCGCAACGCGGGGGACCTGGAGGTCTCCAGCCAGGTGATCGGGGAGATGGTGATGGAGCGGCTCCGCCGGCTGGACGACATCGCCTACGTACGTTTCGCTTCGGTCTACCGGCAGTTCAAGGATATCAACCGCTTTCGCGAGGAGCTCGAGAAGCTGCTGGGGGAGGGCTTGGAACGGACATGATGGTGGAGCTGAGCGCGAACGCCCGGGTGGTATTGGAGACCCGCTACCTAACGAAGGTGGACGGCAGGGTGGTGGAAACTCCCGAGGAGATGTTCCGCCGGGTGGCCCGCAACATCGCCGCGGTGGAGGTCGACGTCTACGGCAAGTCTCGGGAAGAGGCGCGGCAACTGGAGGAACGTTTCTACGAGATGATGGCCACCCTGCAGGCCTTGCCCAACTCCCCCTGCCTGATGAACGCGGGCAGGGAACTCGGGCAGCTCTCGGCCTGTTTTGTGCTTCCGGTGGAGGATTCCATCGAAGCCATCTTCGAGAGCATCAAGCACACCGCCCTGATCCAGCGCTCCGGAGGGGGCACGGGCTTTTCGTTCTCCCGCTTGCGTCCCAAGAACGACGTGGTCCGCTCCACCGGCGGCATCGCCAGCGGTCCCGTCTCCTTCCTGAAGTGCTTCAACGCCGCGACCGAGGCCATCAAGCAGGGAGGGACCCGCAGGGGTGCCAACATGGGGATCTTGCGGGTGGACCATCCCGACGTGCTGGAGTTCATCACCTGCAAGCAGGATAACCGTGAGATAACCAACTTCAACATCTCGGTGGGGGTCACCGATGCGTTCATGCGGGCCGCGGAGGAGGACGCAGAATACGACCTGGTGAACCCGCGCACCGGCCGGCCCGTCGGAAGGCTGCGTGCCCGCGAGGTGCTGTCACTGATGGTCAAGATGGCCTGGCGGAACGGCGAGCCGGGGATCATTTTCCTCGACCGCATCAACCGCGACAACCCCACGCCTCACCTCGGAGACGTCGAGAGCACCAACCCCTGCGGTGAGCAGCCGCTTCTGCCTTACGAGTCCTGCGTGCTGGCCAGCGTGAACCTCGCCCGCATGGTAGACGGCCTGGAAGGCGGGAGCATCAACTACGACCGCCTCCGCGAGGTGGTCTGGCTGCTGGTGCGGTTCCTGGACAACGTGGTCGACGCCAACCGCTACCCGCTTCCCGAAATCGAGCGGGCCACGAAGTTGACCCGCAAGATCGGCATCGGCATCATGGGCTTCGCCGACATGCTGATACGCCTCGGAGTAGCCTACGACTCCGAGGAGGCCGTGTCCCTGGCCGATGAGGTGATGGCCTTCATCCAGGGCGAGGCTCTTCGCGCCTCCCAGGAACTGGCCCGCGAGCGCGGCCCATTCCCGGAGTTCGAGCGTAGCAGGCTCGCAGGGGGACCCCCGGTGCGCAACGCCACGCGGACGACCATCGCCCCTACCGGGACGCTCAGCATCATCGCCGGTTGCTCTAGCGGCTGCGAACCGCTGTTCGCGGTGGCCTTCCACCGCAAGGTCCTCGACGGTCGCGTGCTGGTGGAGGTGAACCCGCTCTTTTTGCAGATCGCCCGCTCGCGAGGACTTCACCGACAGGAGCTGATCGACCGCATCTCGCAGGCGGGAACGGTCAGAGGACTTGACGGGATACCCGAGGACCTCAAGCGGCTGTTCATCTGTGCCCACGAGGTCGAGCCCAGGTGGCACCTTGCCATTCAGGCGGCACTGCAACGGCACGTGGACAACGCGGTATCCAAGACCGTCAACCTGCCGGCCCATGCCACGGTGGATGATGTGGAGGACGTCTTCGTGAAAGCCTACCGCAGCGGCCTGAAAGGGCTGACGATCTACCGTTACGCGAGCCGCGAGGAGCAGGTGCTCAACGTGGGCACCGTCGGTGGCGAGGTGGCGGCCGCCCGGCCATCCGAGGGACTGGTGCCGCGCCCACGGCCCGACGTGCTGGCGGGGCGCACCAAGCGGGTGGTTACCCCGTCGGGAACGCTGTGGCTGACCGTCAACGAGCACGAGGGCCGGCCCTTCGAGGTATTCGCTACTATTGGAAGGGCAGGGTCAGACCTGCTGGCGTTGACCGAAGCCATCGCCCGCATGATCACGTTATGCCTCCGGTGCGGCGTGCCCCTGGAGCGGATCACCGAACAGCTCATCGGCATCGGTGGCAGTCGCTCGGTCGGTTTCGGGCCCGGGCGCGTCCTCTCGGTCCCCGACGCCATCGGCAAGTCCCTGGCCCACGACTACCTTGAGACCGGAGGTGTTGCCGGCGGGCCCACTCCCGCGGGTCAGGTTTCCATCTTCGGGCTGTGCCCGGCCTGCGGTAACGCCAGCCTGGTGCAGCAGGAAGGCTGTGTGTACTGCGTGTCCTGCTCCTTTACGGAGTGCTAGCAGGCCCACCGCGGGCAGGATACGGATCCGTGACCGGCGAAGTCGCCGCCGGGGAAGGAGCCGGGGAAGTTGAGGCGGGCGGCGAACCGCGGCAGCGGCAAGGCCCTTGCCCGCGGCCGTAAGGGGGCGACATCCGGCCGCGGCCGGCGGCGTACGGCGCGTTCCCGGGTGAGGGCTACCTCCCGGGTACTGGTGTCCACCGCGTTGCTTTTGGGCCTGCTGGTCGTGTTGGCGTGGCTGCGGGGAGCCCTGGTCGAGCGGCTGGTACAGGTGATCATGGTGCGGGAGGGCGCGTTGGACCGGGTGGCGGGCGGAAGGGCACTGGTGGCCCGACGCGAGACGGTGGTGTTGGCGCCCGCCGACGGCGTGCTTCACTGGCTGGTGGTGACGGGCGAACGCGTACGGGCCGGCACGGTGGTCGCCGAACTCGGCAACCCCATGGCGGTCGAGGCTGCCCTGCGCGACCAGGCCCTGCTGGAGCAGCGGTTGGCGGAGGCCGGCGCCGCGCTCGCTCCCCTGGAGCAGGAGTTGGCCGGCCTGCGCGAACGGCTGGCGCAGGCGGCGGGCCGTCTGCGGTCGGCAACCATCCGCGGAGATGCGGCCGAGGTGGCCCAACGTGAGGCTGAGCTGGGCTCGGTGCTGGCCCAGCACGCCTCCCGCCAGGCCGACCGCTTGCGCATCGAGTCCACCATCCACGGCCTGAAGGAGAACCTGCGGGCGCAACAGCAGCTGGTACAAGGCCTGACGGTGAGAGTGGTTTCCCCGGTGGCCGGCGTGCTCGTGCGGGAATTGGACGGCCTGGAGCAGACCGTGGCGCCGCGCCAGCTTTCCCGGCTTAGCAGCCGGCAGCTCATGGCCTTCGAGCCGCGGCCCGGGGCGCCGGAGGAGGGTCAGACCGTGCGCGCGGCAACTCCCCTCTTCAAGGTGGTGGACAGCCTGGAAGCCTACGCATGCCTGGCGCTGCCCGTGCGTGACGTAGAGCAACTCGAGGTCTCGCGATCGGTCAACGTGCGCTTTCCCGACATACACGACGACGTCGTGCGCGGGCAGGTTTACCACCTGGGCGAGCGCGAGCGCAACGGTCTGGTGCTGGTGGTGGTTAAGCTCGAGGAGGCGCCCGACGCGCTGGCGGTGAGGCGTGAGGTAGAGGTCTTGCTGGTGTTGGAGACCTATCGCGGGACGGTGGTTCCACGACGGGCACTGCTTGGCCGCAACGGCCGTACCGGAGTGCTGGTGGTGGTGCGCAACACCGCCCGCTTCCAGGCGGTCGAGGTGCTGGGCGGTGACGCCCGGCAGGTGGTGGTGACCGGCCTTCCGGCCGGCACCGAGGTGGTGCTTAACCCCTGGTTACTCCGTGAGGGGTCCAGGATACGGTAGGGGGTGCAGTTTTGGGGTAGCCCAGAACGTGACGATCGTCCGGGAGACCATCGCGCGTGCGGCCAGGAGGGCCGGCCGGGACCCCTCGAGCGTCCGCATCGTGGCGGTGACCAAAGGGGTGCCGGTCACGCGGATGCTGGAAGCACTGGAGGCCGGCCTCACCGACCTTGGAGAGAGCAGGGTGCAGGAGGCGCTGGCGAAGATAGGGGAAGTCGGGCACCCCGTTCGCTGGCACCTGGTCGGGCCCCTCCAGACCAACAAAGCGCGTCACGCCGCGCGAATCTTCGACATGATCCATTCGGTGGACCGGCTGGAGCTGGCCCGCGAACTGGACCGGCGCGCCGGGCTGGCCGGACGCCGTCTTGAGGTCCTGGTCCAGGTCAACCTCAGCGGGGAGGCCGGCCGGCACGGTCTGCCCCCCGAACGCCTACATCCCCTGCTGGAAGCGATGGGGGCTTTGGCGAACCTCCACGTGAAGGGGTTGATGACCATCGCCCCGCTTGGCCGCGATCCACGCCCCGTTTTCGCCAGATTGCGGGAGCTTTACGAAACGGCAAGGCATAGAGGCTTTCCCGGGGTAGACATGGAATACCTGTCCATGGGGATGAGCGACGACTACCCTCAAGCGGTGGAGGAAGGTGCCAACCTGGTCCGGCTGGGGCGGGCCATCTTCGGCTGAGGCGGGCCGTCGAAAGGGGAGAGGGCGTTGAAGAAGGGCCTGCTGGAAAGGATCCTGAATTTCATCGGCTTTGAGCAGGTTGAGGTGCCCGAGGATGAGGATGCGGAGGAGGCGGCCGGCGTCGACCCGCGGTCTGCACACCCCGTGCGACAGGAGGCTTCACCCTCGGAGCCGGGTCGCCCCCACCTGGTCAGCATTCCCGGCGCGCAGCGGGGTATGCGGGTGATCATCGTTGAACCCGACAGCTTCGACGAGGTGGCGGGGATCGTCGACCATCTGCGCAACCGCCAGCCCACCATCGTGGTCCTCGAGGATGCCGACAAGGAGCTCGCGCGCCGCGTCGTCGACTTCGTCTCCGGCGCCACCTACGCCCTCCAGGGAGTGACCCGGCGCATAAGTCCCGGCGTTTTCCTGTTCGCTCCGCCCAACGTCGACGTGGCGGCACCGGGAGAGGAGGAAGAGACGGAGCGGTGAGAGCGGCAACCCTGGTGGCACAGCTTGGGAACCTCCTTTTTGATGTACTGGTGCTCCTTTTGCTGGCAAGGGCCTCTGTGAGCCGGATTGGGGACGGTGGTCGCTCCAGGCGTCGTCTACCGGCTGGCAGGTACAAGGGTTTTTTGCGGACTCCGTCGAACATGGCGTGGGAGCGGAGGGAGGTCGTATCATGCCCCTGACGCCGCTTGACATCCACAACAAGGAGTTCAGTCGCGCATTCCGGGGGTACCGGGAAGATGAAGTCGACGACTTCCTGGACCTTCTGGTCCGGGAGTTCGAGGCGTTGCTGCGGGACAACGCGGCCCTGCGGGAGCGAGTCCAGGAGCTTGACAAGAGCCTTCAGCACTATCGCAATCTCGAGGAAACGCTGAACAAGGCACTGCTGGTGGCTCAGGAGACCGCGCGAGAACTCAAGGCCAACGCGGAAAAGGAGGCCCTGCTCGCCATCCGCCAGGCCGAACAGCAGGCTGCCCGTATCGTAGAGGACGCGCAGTCCCGGATCGGCCGCGCGCATGCCGAATACGAGGAGCTGCGCCGCCGCGCACAGGTCTTTCGGGTGCGCATGCGGAATTTCCTGGTAAGCCAGCTCGAGCTTTTCCAGGAAGGCCCGGAGGAATCTCCGGTCACCGTGCGTCCGGCACCCGAGACTCCGCGCCCTATCGTGGAGCCCGAGCGCATGTCCCCACCGGTGCAGGATGGGCCGCGCCAGTGGTCGCTGGATGAACTTGGCCCCCTGGAGGACGCGGACCGCGAAGCGGCGATCACCACCGATGAGCCTCGGCCGCCCGCGACACCGCCGGTCGGAGAACGTCCTTCTCCTTCCGACCGCCCCGCCTCGCGCCGCCACTGGCTTGACGACCTGCTCGACGAAGAGAAGGATCGGGGCTGACTGCGCCCGGTGACCGGTAAACGCTTCACGAGGGGCCGCTTCAGGCCCGAGGAGGTTGACGGGTGCCTCGCCAGGTCCTCCTGGTAAACGGCAGTCTCCTCACCTGCTGGCCTCGAAGGCCGCGCGCGACCGCGGTGCTGATCAGGGATGATCGGGTGGTGGCCGTCGGCGACGGGCCGCGGCTGTACCGCCGACTGGCGGCGGAAGGTGAACGCCCCCAGGTGCTGGACCTTCAAGGTCACACGGTGGTGCCCGGGTTCATCGACGGGCATCTTCACCTGCTTGCCTACGGTTTGAGCCGCTCCACGCTGGATCTGACGGGCTCTCGGTCGCTTGAGGAGATGCTCGAGCGGGTCCGCGTGCATGCCCAAGCCCTGCCTCCGGACGGCTGGGTGGTGGGACGAGGGTGGGACGAGGCCAACTTCACCGGGTGCCGTTACCCCCATCCTGAGGAGCTGGATAGGGCGGCGTCGGGCAGGCCGTGCGCGTTGTGGCGTGCCTGCGGCAGCATCGTGGTGGCCAGCAGCCGCGCCCTCGCCCTGGCCGGTATCGACCCTGGCCGATCGGACGGCGTGCTGCAAGACTGCTCCGCCCGTATGGTGGCCACCCTGCTACCGGTGCCTGACAGGGATGGAAAACTGCGGTCGCTCCGCCACGCCGCCGCCGAAGCCCTTGCCGCCGGCCTGACCTCGATCCGTGTGGATGACGTTCCCGCCGCCGGCTCGCTGGCCGAGGCGTGCCGTCTGTACCGCGAGGTGGTCGGTGCCCACGGAGTGCCGCTGCGGGTAACCCTCGATGTGTCGGACTGGGCTTTGGATGAACTCTCGGCCTCCGGACCGGAGCCGGAGGACGAGTGGTTTCGCCTTGGAGCGGTCAAGATCTACGGCGACGGTTCGCTGGGGGCACGAACCGCCGCGCTGTCCGAGCCTTACGGCGATGCCCCCGAGGAATGGGGGATCACCATCACCGCAGGCGAGCAGCTGGAGCATGTGGTGGCCCGGGCTCACCGCAGCGGTCGGCAGGTGGCCGTTCACACCATCGGCGACCGCGCGGTTGCCGGTGCCCTCGCGGCCATCCGGCAGGCCCTGAGATCCTCGCCACGGCCGGACCACCGTCACCGGCTGATCCACTGCCAGGTGATGACCCCTGCGCTGATGCGTACGATGGCGGAGCTGGGCACCATCGCCGAGATTCAGCCTGCCTTCGTCGCTTCCGACCAGCGATGGGCCGAGCGGCGTCTGGGACCGGAGCGGGTGCGCCATGCCTACGCGTGGCGGTCCATGCTGGCGGCGGGGGTGAGGCTGAGCGGAAGCTCCGACGCTCCGGTCGAGCCGCTTGACCCCGTTTTTGGCATACACGCCGCGGTTACCCGTCAGGACCGCGAAGGCAGGCCTCCCGGGGGGTGGCAACCTCAGGAAAGACTGACCGTCGGCCAGGCGCTGGACCTGTTCACCCGGGGAGCGGCCTACGCCGGCTTCGAGGAGGGGCTGAAAGGTTCACTGGAACCCGGTAAGCTGGCCGATCTGACGGTGCTTACCGCCGATCCCACCCGCGTCGCCCCGGCAGACCTGAGGCATATCCGCGTGGTCATGACCATGGTCGGGGGCCGCGTGGCCTTCGCCGGTGGGCCCTTCACCGGCGTTGCCGGGATCTGAGTAAGAGAGGGTGACCGGGGTGGAGTTCACGGCTTGCGGGCCGGCGGAACGTGCCGAGCTGACCGCTTTTCTGTCCGAGGCCCCCGGCGGCGACGTGCTGCAGACCCCGGCCTGGGCCGACCTGAAGTCGCGCACCGGCTGGGCGGGCCGGCACTACGTGGTACGCCAGGGAGGTCGCGTGCGCGCCGCCGTCACCGTGCTCTGCCGTTCCCTTCCTTTGCTGAAGGGATGCCGGATCGGTTATGCTCCGCGCGGGCCGGTGGCCGATGACCCCGCGGCGCTCGACGAGCTCCTGCGGGGCCTGGGACGGCAAGCCCGCGCCGAACGCTTGGTCTTCCTCAAGGTGGACCCGGCAGTGCCGGCTCCCGCACCGGACTTCACCGCCGCGCTGACCCGCGCAGGCTTTAGCCCCGTTCGACGGGGGCCGGGCTTCGAGGGAGTGCAACCCCGCTTCGTCATGCGGCTTGCCCTTGACCGGTCCGAGGACGAGGTCATGGCCGGTTTCTCACCCAAGACCCGCTACAACGTCCGGCTGGCCGCCCGCAAGGGGGTGGCGGTGCGCGAGGAGACGGGTCCGGAGGACCTGGTGCAGTTCTACGAGTTACTCGAGGAAACGGCCCGGCGCGACGGCTTTGCCATCCGTTCGTTCCGCTACTACCAGGATCTCTGGGAATGCCTGGTGGAGCCGGGCCTGGCGCGCTTGTTCGTCGCCGAGTACGAGGGGAAGCCCCTTGCGGGCGCCATTCTCTTCCATCTGGGCGAGACCGCCTGGTATGTCTACGGCGCCTCGTCCGGCCGCCGTCGCGAACTGATGCCCAACCATGCGCTGCAGTGGGCGATGATCCGGTGGGCGATGCGACAGGGTTGCACCGTGTACGACTTCCGGGGGGTGTCGGGCGACCTCGACCCGGTTAACCCGCTGTACGGGCTCTACCGCTTCAAAAAAGGCTTCGGGGCGGCACTGGTCGAGTACGTCGGGGAGTACGACCTCGTCTGCCGGCCCCTTCTGCACCGAGCCTACGTCTACCTGGAACCGGCCTGCCGGCGGCTGCGCTCGCGTTCGGGAAGGCGGACGGAAGCGCCGGAGTAGGGCTTCGCCGCGTTCTGTCCCCCCGAAGGCCGGACTAACCGGACGCTTTCTGCCCACACTAGCCGGGAGGGAGGCGAACCCTTGCCCGACGACGGCGCTCTTGGGCTGCTTGAGCGGCTGCATCTCAAGCTCGACGAGCTTGCCCGCAACATCGAACGCATGAAGCTGGCGGAGTACGTCGCCATGCTTGAGCAGCCGCGGCGGCTGCTGCTGGTCAACTTCGCCGCCGGCCTGGCGCGGGGGCTCGGGTTCGCCGTGGGCTTCACCATCCTGGGGGCCGTGGTCCTATACGGGCTGCAGCGGGCGCTGATGCTCAACCTCCCGGTGGTGGGTGGTTTCATCGCCGAGATCGTGCGCATCGTCGAAGAGCGGCTGGCCCGCAATCCTCCGGGGCCATAGGGGGGGAAGGACATGGAACGGGCACTGTTAGAGGAACTGCGGGCCCGTCTGCTGTCGGACCGCCACCGGCTTCGCCGCCGGCTTGAGGGAGGGGCGGGCCTGACGGCATCCGCCGCCGAAGCGGTGGGCGAGCTTTCGCTACGTGACAACCACCCGGGCGACCTCGGCAGCGAGACTTTTGAGCGGGGGAAGGACGTGGGCCTGCGGGACATGGCGCGTCACCGCCTGCATGAGGTGGAGGCCGCCCTGGCACGGATGGAGAAGGGGACTTACGGGCACTGCGTTAACTGCGGCCGCCCCATCGACGCCGCCCGGCTGCAGGCCCTGCCCGAGGCTTCGTGTTGCCGGCGGTGCGAGCCGACCGGGGTCGACCTGCCGGAGCGTCTGGGAAGGGAACGCCTGGGTCCCCTGTTCCCTCGGAAGACGCGTCAGGTGGGTTACGATGCGGAGGACGCATGGCAGGACGTCGCCCGGCACGGTTCTGCTCACTCCCACACCGACGCGCCGCCGGGCGAGGCGCGCGGAGTCGTGCAGCCGATCGAGGGGCTAGTCTACGCGGGACGGGACGCGGCGGGCGACCACCAAGTAGCGGCGCAGGGCGACCGTCACCTCGAGCCTCCTGCCACGGCGACTTCTCGGCTGGCCGAAGGGCGGCTGCGTCCCGGGACCGACAGGGGATCGCGGCGCCGTCAGCGAACCGACAGACAAAAGAGGTGATGACCGTCTCGTGTTCTACGTGGCAGCCCTCGGCCTGCTGGCGCTGGACGTCCTGACCAAGATCGCGGTCAGGACGCATCTGCCGGTAAGCAGTTCGGTGCCGGTGATCAACGGGGTTTTGCACCTGACCCATGTCCAGAACACGGGGGCGGTGTTCGGCCTTCTGCCCGACCGCAGAGTGCTGTTCGTGGTGGTGGCCCTGGCGGCCACGGCGGCCTTGGTGATGCTCAACCACCAGCTGCGACCGCGCACGACGCTGCTCCAGGTGGCGCTGGGGTTGCAGCTGGGCGGTACTCTGGGCAACCTTGTCGACCGCGCAGCCAGCGGCCGGGTCACCGACTTTCTGGATTTCCGCGTATGGCCCGTCTTCAACCTCGCCGACTCCGGCATCGTGGTTGGGGGGGTGCTGCTGGCCTGGTGGCTGCTGCGGGGAGGGGCGGGCAGGTGAGCCTTAAACCCCAGCTGGTGCTGGTGCCGGCGGCGGCGGCGGGAGTCCGCCTGGACAGCTACCTGGCGACATGCGCCGACCTTGGGCTGTCACGTAGCCGCATCGCCCGGCTGATCGACGCCGGACGGGTGACGGTGGACGGCCTGCCGTGCCGCGCATCGCAGCGGCTGCGGGGAGGCGAGCGCATTGAGGTGATGATCCCTCCTCCGGACCCCCTGGAGCTGGAGCCCGAGCCCATTCCCATCCCCATAGTGTACGAGGATGCCGACGTCGTGGTGGTGAACAAGCCCCGCGGCATGGTGGTCCACCCATCTCCCGGCCACCGCTCCGGGACCCTGGTGCACGCATTGCTCTACCACTGCCCGGACCTGGCGGGAGTGGGCGACCGGCTACGACCCGGCATCGTGCACCGTCTCGACCGCGACACCACGGGTCTTCTGGTGGTGGCCAAGCACGACGAGGCCCACCACTCCCTGGCCGATCAGATCCGCGCGCGGACGGCCCGCCGGGAGTACCTGGCGCTGGTCCGCGGCCGCGTGCTGGACGAGCAAGGCATAGTCTGCGCCCCGCTGGGCAGGCATCCGTCCGACCGCAAGCGCTTCGCCGTGCTGCGGCCGGGGAGGGGCAAGGAGGCCATCACCCGCTTCTGGGTGGTGGAGCGTTTCCCGGGGTTCACCCTGCTGCACCTTGCGCTGGACACCGGGCGTACCCACCAGATCCGGGTCCACATGGCCCACATCGGCCACCCGGTGGTGGGCGATCCCATCTACGGCCGCGGCTCCCGGCGGTTGTTGGAAGAGATGCGCCTGCCCCGCCTGCGGGGTCAGGCGCTGCACGCCTTCCGGCTCAGCTTCCGCCATCCCCGGACCGGCCGGACGGTGAGCTTCGAGGCTCCGCTTCCCGACGATTTCCAGGCGCTGCTGGAGGCCTTGCGCGAACGCGGACGGCAAGCCGACGTCTTGCCCTAGACGCCTACGGCTGGTCTACCGCCACCCCGAGATCGCGCAGCATCTGCCGAAGCTGGGCCTTCTCCCCTTCTCCCACCGGCAGCACGGGGCGGCGCGGAGGGCCTCCGTAGTAGCCTGACAGGTCAAGGGCGGCTTTCAACCCGGCCACCCCCCAGCGTGCGGTGACCGCGGCGTTTAGCGGCAGAAGCCGGATCTGCAGTTCACGTGCGGCCTCAAGCCGGCCCGCTTGGGCAAATGACAGCACCTCAACGCAGAGATCGGGCACCACGTTGGCCAGCGCCAGCGTGCCCCCTACCCCTCCCATCAGCACCGTGGGCAGAAGGAAGCTCGCCGATCCGGCAAACACCCCGAAGCCGGGACGTGACGAGGCGATGATCTGGGAGATCTGGACGATGTCGCCTCCGGAGTCCTTGATGCCCACGATGTTGGGGTGGCAGGAAAGCTCCGCCACCAGCTGCCATGACAGGTTGAGGCCGGTGTTGCGGGGCATGTTGTACAGGATCACCGGTACGGTGGAAGCCTCGGCCACATCCAGGAAAAACCGTTTCAGGGCGGAATCGGTCATGGCCCCCTTGAAGAAGTGGGGGTTCAGCACCAGCACTGCCGCGGCACCGAGCTCGGCGGCCCGCCGGGTGAGGCGGATGGTCTTGCGCGTGGACTCGGATCCCGTTCCGGCGATCACCGGACGGTCGGGAGGGAAGTTCTCGCGTACAAAGGCGATGAGCCGCTCCTTCTCGGCGGCGTCGAGCATCACCGCCTCACCGTTGCTGCCCAGCACCACCAGTCCTCCCAGTCGGGTGCCGGCCCAGCGCGCCAGGTTATCCCGCAGGCGTGGAAACGCGATCTCCTCATCCGCTCCAAACGGTGTGGCAATGGGCGCGTAGATCCCCGAGAACCGCTCGACCGTCACCGTCCCACCCCCCTGCCCAGTGTTCACCGCAGGGGGCATGCTGATCCTGCCTCGGCAACATCGTCACCAGTACATCAAAGTCCCCGACCTGGCTTACGCTTGGGGCTTCCGGCGGGGTCCCATCTTGTCTGTAAAAAGGCCGATCCGGGTTATGCCACGGTGGATGCAGCCATGGTCTTTCCCTCACGTGACCGCGCCCGCTCACGCTCCTCGAGGTAACGCTGTAGCTGCCTGTGCTCGTGCTCGGTGAACTTGACTCGCCGCCAGCGTTCGGCGTATGGCCGACGGGTACGCAGCCTCAAAGCGGGTAGTGACCTCGGCCGCCAGCCGTTTGCCCACCTCGTAGTCAGGCGCATTGCATACCGCCTCGAGGTAGTGACGTTGGAGGAGGCGGATGTATTCGCCCAGGGTGCTGCTTTGGCCGGCCTCCTCCGCTGCAATTTGGGCTGCCTCCCACAGGCGGTAGCCCTGACAGAGCGCGAAAGCCAGGAGAACGAAGTGGGCGTGGATCTGGACGCCCTTCCGAGATCGTTGGGGTGGCCGCTCCA
>DYFO01000040.1 GCA_020725145.1 Symbiobacterium thermophilum | reverse complement strand
GTGAGCCGTCTCGCCGGTTTCGGGTAGCCCTGCAAACAGGCGGTGGCCCGGCCGATTTGAGCAGTGGGGAGTTAGGAACCCTGGGGCGGGGGAGGAACCCCCATGCCACCGCGCAGTTCTCGCAGCTTTCAGGCCTACCGCCTGGTAGTTGGCTTCGCCGGACTCGTGTGGCTGGCCTGGGTACTGCAAACACTCAAATCTCCCGACTGGGTGGGCGTCACCCTTTTCGCCCTCATGGCCATCCTGGCAGAGCGGTCGTTCATCCCGCTGCCGGAGGGAACCATCTCGCCCTCCTTCGCCGTGCTGATGCCGGCCTTCATCATATACGGACCTGCGCTGGGGGCGGTCGTCAACTTCGTGGGGCTGCTGCTTGGCCACATCATCCCGCGCCGCCGGGAGTGGCCGGTGGCCGTGTTCAACCTGGGACAGCTCGGTATCTGCCTCCTGGTAGGCGGTCTGGTGTACACGGGGCTTGGCGGCGCCACCGGCCCGGCGACGGGGCTTCCCGCTCTTTTGCCCTTGGCAGCGTTCGTGGGGACATACTTCGTGCTGAACCATATCCTGGTGGGGCTTTACCTGTCCCTTCGGCACAGCACCTTGAATCTCCGCGCGTTCTGGATCGAGCCCGCACGCCTGGATGCCCTCAACTTCGTCATCTGCGTTCCTATAGGCACCGCGGTACTGCTCTTTTACCGCATCGCCGGCCCGTTGATGGCGGCCGCGCTGTACGTTGCCCTGTTCATGGGCGCCCACCTCCTGCGACTCAACGTACGCCTGGAGACCGTAAACCGCGAGCTGACCACCCTATATCGGACGGTCCGCGAGCTGACCGGCGTGCTCCGCGAAGATGATGTGGAAAAGATCATCCTGCGGGCGGCTTCCGAACTCGCTCCCTACGACGTCGCGCTGCTGCTGCGCTGGGACCGTGGCGTGGAGCAGCTCGTGGTCGCGCGTCTGGTTCATCCCCTCGCCGAGGAGCTTCGCGGAACCCGGGTGAGCCTCGGGGAAGGCTTTGCTGGAGAGGTGGCCCAGGCGCGTGAAGGGAAGGTGATTCCCCGGACGCGTGGGGGACTTGCCCTCGTTCCCGGTGACAGCTCGGGACCGGATTCGGCGGTGGCGGTGCCTTTGCTCACCGACGATCGTCTGGTGGGAGTGCTGGCCCTGGGCAGGGCGGTACCGAACACCTTTAACGACGAGCATTTGCGGTTGCTCACCATCCTGGGCGGTCAGGCGGGGACGGCGCTTGACCGCGCTTCACGCTACCAGGAGGCGCGGCGGCTGGCGATCACCGATGCCAAGACCGGCATCTACAACTACCGTTACTTCTACGAGCGTCTGCAGGACGAGATGCGGAAGGCCGACCAGCGGGGATCGTGCGTGTCTGTGATCTTCCTCGACATCGACTTCCTCAAGGAGATCAACGACCGTTTCGGACACGGAGCGGGCGATGTGGTGATCCAGGAGACGGCCCGAATCATCGGACAGAGCATCCGCGAGACCGATGTGGCCGCCCGGTACGGGGGGGAGGAGTTCGTCGTGGTCCTGCCCGGGGCGGAGTCGACGGAGGCGCTGCTGGTGGCCGAACGCATCCGGCGCGCGGTGGAGGCAACTACCTTTGGGGAGTCGCCTTCCGGTGAGCCGATCAAGATCACCGTCAGCGCCGGCATCGCTACCTTCCCTGCCGACGCCAGCGTGGCCGATGATCTCATCTTCCGCGCGGACGAGGCGCTGTACGTCGGAAGCAAGCGACTGGGCCGGAACCGGGTAGCCTCCTACCAGATGGTCAGAGAGGTTTCGCCCTGATCGCAAGAGGTTGGCAGATCGCCGGACTTGGTGTAAGATGATTGAGGGAGACGGCAACTGAATAGGGCGGATGAAGGCTACGGGAGAGTCCCGGAGTCCCGGGCGCCGAAGGAGCAAGGCTGGGGGGAGCTGGGCCCCGTCGAAACTCTCAGGCAACGGAACCGTAGCTGGACGGAACTCTGGAGAGACCTCCTGCCCCGAGGGCAGCCGAGGGTCACCGAAGGGGAAAGCACTGGCCAATCTCTCAGGTGAAAGGACAGAGGGACAGCGCGGGCTCCGGCCCTGTGCTGTCCCTCTATTATTGCGAGGAAAGCAGGAGGTGAGAACAGGGTGATGGGGGACCTGAAGAAAACCCCCCTGTACGAGATCCACCTCAAGTACGGCGGCAGGATCATCGACTTCGCCGGTTGGGCCCTTCCCGTGCAGTTCACCAGCATCATCCAGGAACATCGGGCAGTCCGTACCGCCGCCGGGCTGTTCGACGTCAGCGACATGGGAGAGATCGAGGTAACCGGGCCGGATGCACGGTCGCTGCTCCAACGGGCACTGACCGCCGATCTCGCCCGTGCGGTGCCGGGCCGCGTGGTCTACTCGCCGATGTGCAACCACCAAGGGGGAGTCGTCGACGACGTCCTGGTGTACTGCCTGGCCGACGATCGCTTCCTGGCGGTGGTGAACGCCGCGAACATCGAGAAGGACTACCGGTGGCTGGCCGACCTGGCCGGTGAATTCCCGGCGGCTCACGTCCGCAACCTCTCCGACGACATCGGAGAGCTGGCCCTGCAGGGACCTCGCTCTGCCGAGATCTTGAGGCGGCTGACGGAGGCGAACGTGGACGCGCTGGGATACTATCGGGCGGTGGAGAACGTTGATGTGGGCGGGGTCGGCTGTTCGATCGTCTCTCGTACCGGCTACACCGGGGAGGACGGGTTCGAGCTTTACTGCCGATCTGCAGACGCCCCGGCGCTATGGGAAGCGCTGATGTCTGCGGGCAAGGAGCTCGGCCTGGTCCCCGCGGGCCTGGGCTGCCGCGACACCCTGCGGCTGGAGGCCGGCATGCCGCTTTACGGACAGGAACTTGACGACAGGCGCACGCCGCTTGAGGCAGGGCTAGACCGCTTCGTGGCCCTGGACAAAGGTCCCTTCGTCGGACGGGAGGCACTCGCGCGCCAGCGCGCCGAGGGCATCCGGCTGGCGCTGGCAGGACTGGAGATGGTCGATCGGGGGGTTCCCCGCACGGGTTACGCCCTCCTGTCCGGCGCCAGCGAGGTTGGCTACGTCACCAGCGGGTCTTACGCGCCGACCCTGGACCGGCACATCGGCATGGGGTACCTTCCCCCGGAATTGGCGCGGCCGGGGACAGAAGTGGGCGTCAACATCCGCGAACGCGTGGCGAAGGCGGTGGTGGTAGAGCTACCGTTTTATCGCCGCAAGAAGGAGGTAAAGCCATGAACGGCTTTCCGTCGGGTTATCGGTACACCAAGAGCCACGAGTGGATAGCGGTTGAAGGCAAGACCGGCAAGGTGGGACTGACCGGGTACGCCCAGGACCAGCTCGGCGACATCACCTTCGTGGAACTGCCCCAGGTAGGCAGACAGCTGAAGCAGGGCGAGGTCTTCGGCGTGGTGGAATCGGTGAAGGCGGCTTCGGACTGCTACGCGCCGGTGGGCGGCCGGGTGACGGCGGTCAACGGTCGGCTGGAGACGGAGCCTGACCTCATAAACCGCGATCCCCATGGCGAGGGCTGGATCTTCCAGCTGGAGATAACCAATGCGGCCGAACTGGACAGCCTGATGGACGTTGAGACCTACACCCGGTACGTGGCCGAGCAGGGGGAGAAAGGGTGATGAGCGTCAAACACCGGTATCTTCCGAACACCGACGCCGACCGTCGTAAGATGCTCGAAGCCCTCGGGCTGCGGTCGGTGCAGGAGCTGTTCGCCGATGTGCCCGAGCGGGTTCGCTTCAAGGGGACGATGGACCTCCCCCCGGCGCTTTCGGAGCTCGAACTGGTGCGCCACGTGGGCGAGCTGGCGGCGCGCAACGCCACGGTGGATGGATACGTCTGCTTCCTCGGGGCGGGAGCCTACGATCATTTCATCCCCAGCGTGGTGAGGCACATCACCGGGCGGGCTGAGTTCTACACCGCATACACCCCCTACCAGCCCGAGGTAAGTCAGGCGGTTTTGCAGTCGATCTACGAGTATCAGACGTTGATCTGCGAGCTGACGGGCATGGAGGTGGCCAACGCCTCCATGTACGACGGGGCTACCGCGGCGGCGGAAGCCGCCATCATCAGCTCCTACGCTCTGCCCGGTCGCCGCAAGGTGGTCTTCTCGTCCGCCCTGCACCCCGAATACCGCGAAACACTGCGGACCTACGCCCGGGGCCCCAAGCTCCATCTGTTGGAGGTGCCGGCCGAGGGCGGGGTTACCCCGGTGGACCGGCTGCGCGAGGCGGTGGACGACAGCACCGCCTGCGTCATTGCGCAGCAGCCCAACTTCTTCGGGTGCATCGAGGACATGGCCGCGCTCGGAGAGGCCGCGCACGCAGTTGGAGCACACTTCGTCGCCTGTGTGGACCCCATTTCGCTGGGTGTCTTGAAGCCGCCCGGCGAATACGGAGCGGATCTGACGGTGGGAGAAGGACAGGGACTCGGCGTGCCCCTGGGTTTTGGGGGACCCTATCTCGGGTTCTTCGCCGCTACCGGCAAGCTCACGCGGCGCATGCCCGGCCGTATAGCCGGGGTCACGGTGGATGCCGAGGGCAAGCGGGGCTTCGTACTCACCCTGCAGACCCGAGAGCAACACATTCGACGCGAGAAGGCCACGTCCAACATCTGCTCGAACGAGGCCCTGTGCGCTCTGGCGGCCACCGTCTACCTGTGCACCATGGGTAAGCAGGGCATCCGCGAAGTCGCAGAGCAGTGTCTCAAGAAGGCCGCTTACGCCGCGCAGCAACTGGAGGCCGCCGGTTTCCCCAGGACCTTCGCCGCCCCGTTCTTCAAGGAATTCGCCGTGCGGTCGGCGGTTCCCGTGGAGCGGGTCAACGCCGCGCTCCTGGAGGACCGCATCATCGGAGGAGCCCCTCTGGGCAGGTGGTATCCGGAACTCGCAGACTCGCTGCTGATCGCAGTCACCGAGAAGCGTACCCGGCAGGAGATCGACCGGCTGGTGGCCAGAATGGGGGAATTGCGTTGACCAGACAAGAAACTGCTCCGCCCCGTCCGGGCCGTGGGACCGAACCGCTGATCTTCGAGCTGAGTTCTCCGGGTCGCATAGCCTACTCGCTGCCGGCACTCGATGTCCCCGACCGGCCGGTGGATTCGTTGCTTCCGCCTTCGGCACTGCGCACGCGGCCACCCGAGCTGCCCGAGGTCAGCGAGGTCGACGTCGTCCGGCATTTCACCCGTCTCTCACAGATCCAGCACGGCGTAGACATCGGCTTTTACCCCCTGGGGTCCTGTACCATGAAGTACAACCCCAAGGTGAACGAGGACGCGGCCGCGCTACCCGGCTTTGCGGGCGTGCACCCGTACTTTCCGGAGGAAGTGGTCCAGGGGGCACTTGAGCTGCTCTACCACATGGAGAAGTACCTGTGTGAGATCGGGGGAGTCTCCCGGGTATCCCTGCAGCCCGCGGCGGGTGCCCACGGTGAGCTGACGGGACTGCTCATGTTCCGAGCCTATCACGAGGACCGTGGCGAACATCGCACCAAGGTGCTCATCCCCGACTCCGCCCACGGCACCAACCCTGCCAGCGCGGTGGTATGTGGTTACGAAACGGTAGAGGTCCCCTCGGACTCCCGAGGCGGCGTGGACCTCGACGCGCTGCGGCGCTTGATGGCACCCGACGTGGCGGGCCTGATGCTGACCAACCCCAATACCCTCGGGCTTTTCGACGAGAACATGCACGCGATCGCCGAGATCGTGCACGAAGCGGGAGGGCTTCTGTATTACGACGGGGCGAATGCCAATGCCATCATGGGCGTTGCCCGTCCCGGTGACACCGGGTTCGACGTGGTTCACTTCAACCTGCACAAGACGTTCTCCACACCACACGGCGGAGGTGGCCCCGGCTCCGGACCGGTGGGGGCGACCCGCGAGCTCGAACCGTACCTGCCGGTCCCGCTGGTGGACTTTGACGGCCGGCGCTACCGGCTGGTCTACGACCGGCCCAAGTCAATCGGCCGCGTCAAGTCCTTTTACGGCAACTTCCTGGTGGTCGTCAAGGCCTACGCCTACATCCGCAGCATGGGACCGGACGGTCTCAGGCAGGTGAGCGAAGACGCGGTGCTGGCGGCCAACTACCTGATGCGCAAGCTGGCCGAACACTTCCACCTTCCGTACGACCGTCACTGCAAGCACGAGTTCGTGGTCAGCGGGGTGTGGCAGAAGGAGCGCCATGGCGTGCGGACGCTCGACATGGCCAAGCGGCTGCTGGACTACGGCTTCCACGCCCCCACCGTCTACTTCCCGCTCATCGTTCCCGAATGTTTCATGGTGGAGCCCACCGAGACCGAGAGCCGGGAGACGCTCGATGCCTTCGCCCGGGTGATGGCCCACATCGCCGAGGAGGCCCGGCAGCAGCCTGACCTCGTGAAGGCGGCGCCCCATACCACTCCGGTCAAGCGGCTCGATGAGGCTCTGGCGGCACGCAAACCCAACGTGCGCTGGCAGCCGGAAACGTGAGGGTAAGGGGCCGGGGCTTGACGGCCCCGGCCCCCGAACCTGAGGGGGATGGGTGCGTTGACTCGCGGTGCCTTGGCGGCGTCCCTCCGCGAACGGGCTTGGGCCATTCGATCCCGGAACTTCGCGCCGACGGTCCGTTTCGTGTACCCCTCGGGGACAGGAGTGGTCAGCACCACCGGACGGCGCTGCGAGCTCGGCTGTGCCCATTGCGGGGGGCATTACCTGAGGGGCATGCTGACGGTTGAGCAAGCGCTCACCCGCGCCAGGGGCACGGGTCCGCCTTGCAGCTGGCTCGTCAGCGGGGGCTGCGATCGCCGCGGGCGCGTCCCCGTGCTTGACCGGCCCGAGATCCTGCACGAGCTCGGACGGTCGGCGCGGCTGGTGCTTCACCTCGGGTTGGTTGAGGAGGACGAGGCGTCACGGCTGGAGGGATTGGATGTGGTGGTGGCGCTCGACCTCGTAGGCGATCGGGAAACCGCCCGCGAGGTCATGGGCCTCGACGCCGGTCTTGAGGACTACCTGCGCAGTTATCGGCTGCTGGGCCGATACGCGCGGGTGGTTCCGCATCTGTGCATCGGCCTGCACGGTGGCCGGCTGCGGGGAGAGCGGGCGGTGCTGGAAGCGCTCGCGCACGAGGGGGCAGGGGAGCTGGTGTTCTTGGTGTTCATCCCCACTCCCGGTACCGCCTACGCCGAAAAGTCGCCTCCGCCCCTGGACGAGGTCGCGGAGCTTTTAGCCGAGGCACGTGAACGCTTCCCTCGGGCGCACCTGACCCTGGGCTGCATGCGCCCAGGGGGGCGCTACCGCGAGGAGCTTGACGAACTGGCCCTGCGGCTTGGGGTCAATGCGATCGTCGTCCCCACGCCCGCCGCGGAGCAGGCGGCCTGTCGGCTGGGACTGACCGTACTGAGGGGAGAAGAATGCTGTGTCTTGCGCTGACCCAAAGAAGGTGCGGGCCTCGGCGGGTACCGCCGCCGTTTTAGGGCTGATTGCCTGCAGCGCCGAGGTCCTCCCGACGACTGCATACTTCCTGCTGGGCTCACGCTGCCGTCGGGATTGCGCCTTCTGCCCGCAGGCGCGCTCGAGCCGGTCACGAGCCGATCTGCTCTCGCGGGTGACCTGGCCGGAAGTCGCGCTGGACACGGCCATCGAGCGACTGGCCTCCCGCCCGGTGAAGCGCGTGTGTCTGCAACTCACCGACAGCCGGGACGCGGCGGTGGCGGTGGATGCCTTCCTGGGGCTGGCCAAGACCATCCCCGTCTGCGTGTCGGCGACCGGCATTGACCTGGCACAGGCCGCCCGACTGCTGCGCGATGGCGTGGAGCGCATTACCCTTCCCCTGGACGCCGCCACGCCGGAGATCTACGCCCAGGTCAAGGGACAGCCCCGCTGGGATATCACCTTGCGGCAATTAGAGGAACTGGCGATGAGCTTTCCGGGTCGGGTGGGGACGCACCTGGTGGCAGGGCTCGGGGAGTCGGAGGAGGAGTTTCTGCGGACCGTAGACCGCCTCGTACGCACCGGTCTCACGGTAGGCGTCTTCGCCTTCACGCCGGTGGCCGGCACCAAGCTGGCGAACCGCCCACAGCCCCCCTTGGACTCCTACCGCCGGTTGCAGGTAGGTCATCATCTTCTGCGTACGGGCAAGGGGGATTTTACGGGTTTTCGTTTTCGGGAAGGCAGGCTGGTGGCGACGGGTCTTGACCGCAGAGACCTTGCCGAGGTACTGGCCGACGGCGAGGCGTTTCGCACCTCGGGTTGCCCGGACTGCAACCGGCCCTACTACAACGAGCGTCCGGGAGGGACATGCTACAACTACCCCCGACCCCTCACGGCGCAAGAGGCAAGCCGGGAGGTGGAAGCAGTGGTGGCGGATCTGGCTCCGCGGCGTGGCGGCCTGCTCGAACGGCGCTGGCGACTGGTGATAAGCGGCGCCGCCCCGGCCGCCTGGAACATGGCCGTGGACGAGGCGATGGCGTTGGTTCACGCCCGGGGGCTGACCCCACCCACGCTCAGGCTGTATGCCTGGAATCCGCCTGCGGTTTCGGTGGGCTACGCGCAGTCCCTTGCCGAGGAAGTCGATCTTGATGCCTGCCTGCGCGAGGGAGTGCAGTGGGTGCGCCGTCCCAGTGGGGGAAGGGCAATCCTCCACGACCGTGAGATCACCTACTGCGTGATCGTCAGCCAGTCGGCGCTGCCGGGTGATCTGCTCGCCACCTACCGCGAACTGGCCGAGGGTCTCCGCGAGGCGCTGCGCGAGCTGGGGCTGGAGGCGGTGCCGGTGCCGCGGACCGCCCGCCCGCAAGGCCGTTCCAGCGCGTGTTTCGAGGTGCCTTCCGCTCACGAGCTGGTGGTCGCGGGAAGGAAGGTGGTGGGCAGCGCCCAGGTGCGACGCGCGGGGGTGATCCTGCAACACGGGTCCTTGCTGCTCGAGTTCGAACCCGAGCGACTGGTCAGGCTGCTCAAAGACCCCTCGCTCACCGCGGAACGTCTGCGGGCGCGGGCGGCCGGGGTCGGTGAGCTGCTGGGCCGGGCGGTGGGATGGGAAGAGGCGGCGCGGGCGCTGCAGGCGGGGTTTGCGCGCGGGCTGCACATTTCCTTCTCTGAGGGGTGTCTTTGCGCCGAGGAACTGGAGCTGGCCGCGACCTTGCGGGCCAGGTACGAGACCCCGGTGTGCCTGCTGCCGCCGGCAAACGAGGGGGCTGGCGTGCCGTGAACGCGGGTTGACCGCTTCCAAGCTGGTGATGGGAGGGACAGACGAGTTGTACGACGTCATCGTGATAGGAGGGGGCCCAGGCGGTTACGTCGCCGCCATCCGCGGGGCGCAGCGGGGTGGTCGGGTCGCGCTGGTGGAGGCCGACCGTCTGGGAGGTTGCTGTCTGAACCGGGGGTGCATCCCCACCAAAGCCCTGGTCAAGTGTGCGGAAGTCTACCTCGAGGCACGGCACGGCGCAAACTTCGGGGTTCGCGCGGCCGCGGTGGAGCTCGACCTGCCTGCAGTGTTGGCTCACAAGGACAATGCGGTAAGGCAACTGACGCAGGGAGTGCGAACGCTGCTCAAGTCGGCAGGAGTTGACGTTTTCGGCGGGCGCGCCCGGCTGCTGCCGGGATTGAGGGTGGAAGTGGCCCTCACCGGAGGAGACGTCCAGATGCTGGAGGCGCGCAACGTGATCATCGCCACCGGCTCCCGACCCCAGTTGCCGCCCGTGCCGGAGCGAGCCCTGCAGCTCACCATTTCAAGTGATGAGGCGCTTTCGCCCGGGCGCATCCCCGAGAGCCTGTTGATCATCGGCGGCGGGGTGCTCGGGATCGAATTCGCCTGCATCTACAATGCTTTCGGAAGCAGGGTGCAGGCGATCAAGCGTACGCCGAACATCCTGCCACCGGTGGACGAGGAGCTGGGCAAGCGCCTCGTCCCCATCCTGCGCCGCAAGGGCATAACCATCACCACCGGAGTGTTCATCAAGGATATCGTGGAAGAAGCTGACGGCACCCGGGTGGTCAAGGCTGACACCGAAGGCGGCCCGGTGGAATTCCGGGCGGAGCAGGTGCTGGTCGCCATGGGTAGGGTACCCGACTTCGGTGGTCTGGACCTCGATGCTCTGGGCGTAGCCCACTCAGCACGCGGTATCGAGGTTGACACCCGCATGCAGACCTCGGTGCCGGGGGTTTACGCCATAGGCGACGTCACCGGCCGCTACTTCCTGGCTTCGGTCGCCTCGGCCCAGGGGCTCGTGGCGGCAGACAACATCTTCGGTCACGCCCGGGAGATGAACTACCGGGTGGTTCCCGCCGCGGTGTTCAGCATGCCGGAGGCTGCCAGCGTCGGTCTGACCGAGAGCCAGGCCCGCGAGAAATACGAGGTCAAGGTCTCGCGTTTCCCGTTTGGCGCCAACGGCCGTGCCGTGGCAAGCGGGAGCACCGAGGGGATGGTCAAGCTGGTGGCCGATGCGGTTACCGGCAAGCTCTTGGGCTGCCACATCCTCGGCCCGCAGGCCACCGACCTCGTGCACCAGGGGGCAGTCGCCCTGCAACTGGGCGCCAGGGCGGAAGACCTGGCCGAGACGGGCTTCGCCCACCCCACGTTCTCGGAGGCGATGATGGAGGCGATCCACGGCCTGGTCGGCGAGGCCATCCATCTGGCACGGCGGGCCTGAGACGAGTGGAAGGAGAAGCCGGGGGCAACTCCGAATGCAGCCAGGCGTAACAGGGGGGGAGGCCTGGGATGATCTTGAAGGAGGCTTTTGCGGCCCGACGGGCGGGCGTGCACGAACGGATGGCGCGACTCGACCCGGCACCGGATGCGTTGCTGGTCACCGGCCCGGAGAACCGCCGTTACCTGACCGGTTTCACCGGCTCAGCGGGTATGGTCTTGCTGGTCGGGGGCGATGCACTCCTGGTGACGGACGGACGCTACGTGGAGCAGGCCACGGAGGAGGCCCCCGGCTGCCGGGTGGTGCGGCATGCCCCGGAACCGTTTGACACGCTGCGGGAGCTGGTCCAGGCCGCCGGTCTGCGGACGCTGGGGTTTGAGAAGGAGCACGTGACTTTCGCCTTCCACGAGAAGCTGGCGGCGGCACTGACCGAGGTGATGCTGGTTCCCACCGCCGGGGTGGTGGAGTCCGGACGCGCCGTCAAGGAAGAGGGCGAGCTTGAGCACATCCGGCACGCGGCCAGGCTGGTCGACGAGGTGCTCGGCGAGGTAGTCCGGATGGTGCGGCCGGGAATCTCGGAGCGCGACATCGCGCTGGAGATCGAGTTCCGTCTCAAGCGAAGGGGTGCGGGACTCGCCTTCGAACCCATCGTCGCCTCGGGACCGCGTTCTGCGCTGCCGCACGGCCGGGCTTCGGATCGGGTTATCGAGACGGGAGACTTCGTGACCATTGACATGGGGGCGCTCTGGCATGGTTACGCCAGCGACCTGACTCGCACCTTCGTGATCGGGCGCGTGGATGCACGCCAGGAGGAAGTATACCACGTGGTGCTCGAGGCTCAGAGCCGGGCCATGGAAGGGCTACGCCCGGCGATGACCGGCCGCGAAGTGGACGCGCTGGCCCGTGAGGTGATCACCGCCCGCGGTTACGGGGATGAATTCGGTCACGGCCTGGGGCACGGAGTGGGACTGGCGGTGCACGAGGGACCCAGACTCTCTCCCACCGGCGAGGCGCGACTGGAAGAGGGCAACGTGGTAACGGTAGAGCCGGGGGTGTATGTACCGGGCTGGGGAGGAGTGCGCATAGAGGACCTCGTCGTGGTGAGGGCCCATGGCGCCGAGCGGCTTTCGGGCTTTCCCCGTGAGCTCACGGTGCTCTGAGCATGTGGGGGAATGGCGATGATCTCAAGCAATGACTTCCGCACCGGAGTCACCATCGAGCTGGAAGGTGCGGTCTGGACGGTAGTGGAGTTCCAGCACGTCAAGCCGGGGAAGGGCGCGGCCTTTGTACGCACCCGGCTGAAGAACGTGAAGACGGGGCAGGTGATCGAGAAGACCTTCCGGGCCGGCGAGAAGCTGCCCCGCGCCCACCTGGAACGTCGGGAGGCCCAGTACCTTTACGGTCTGGGAGACGAGTTCACGTTCATGGACACCCAGACCTATGAGCAGTTCACCCTGAGCCGTGACCAGCTGGGAGACGCCCTGCTTTATCTCAAGGAGAACGAGACCCTGGCGGTGCAGTTTCACGGCGGCTCGATCCTGGGAGTCGAACTGCCCAACGCGGTGGAACTCCGGGTGACGCAGACGGAGCCGGGTGTACGGGGTGATACGGCGACGGGCGGCACCAAGCCGGCGAGGCTGGAGACGGGGGCCGTGGTGCAGGTTCCCCTGTTCGTCGAGGAGGGCGACGTCATCCGCGTTGACACCAGGACCGGCCTCTACCTGGAACGCGCCTGAGGTTTGCCCTTGCCCGCGGGGGCGCATACTACCTCGAGACGTCCCCGCGGGAGGGAGCCCATGGATCTCAAGGAGAGGGTACGCTACCTGCAGGGGCTGGCGGCGGGCCTGCAGACGGGGGAGGAGAGCCCCACCGCCCGGGTGCTCAACGGCATGCTGGGCGTGCTCGAACAGGTGGCGTCGGAGCTCCATCAGGTGGCGAACTCGCAGGCGGAGTTGGAGGCCTACGTCCGCTGTGTGGACGCCGATCTCGCAGAGGTCGAGCGGGACCTGCGCGGCGAGGAAGGTCTGACTTGCCCCGAGTGCGGGCAGGTGCTTGTGCGGCAGGAAGCGGAAGAAGAAGGCTCGCCGGAGATCGTCTGCCCTAACTGCGGCGTGGTGATCGACGAGCACCGCGAGGACTTCGAGACGGTGGACGATCCCGAGGAGATCACGGGGTAGCCTGCCCGACCGCGTCATTCACCCACGATGCCGATGAACAGCTCCACAAGCGAAGGGTCGAACTGCGTGCCGGCACACCGCCTGAGCTCACGGACGGCCTCGGCATGGCTCATCGCTTTGCGGTACGGACGCTCGGAGGTCATGGCGTCGTAGGCATCCACGATTGCCACGATCCTACATGCCAGAGGTATGTCCTCGCCACGCAGTCCGCAGGGGTAGCCGCGGCCGTTCCACCATTCATGGTGGTGCAGGATGAACTCCGCGACGTGGGCCAGCTGGGGCGAGGCCGTGGCGATGCGGTGGCCCGCCACCGCATGGTCCTCAACGGCGGCCCGTTCCTCCGGGGTTAACCTGCCGGGCTTGAACAGGATGCTGTCGGGGACCGCAACCTTGCCCAGGTCGTGCACCTGTGCCAGCAACCTGAGTTCCGCGAGCTCACGGTGCCGTAGCCCGAGCGCCCGGCCCACGCGCACGACCAAGTCTTCCACCCGGGCGAGGTGCCCCTCACCGGCCCCATCCCTGGCCCCGAGCGACACCAGCAAGGCGTCGACCATTCCCCTTTGCGAGCTGGCCTGGTGGGCGAGCTTGTCCTGGTACATCTCGCGATCGGCCCGGCCGAGGAGCGGCTCAAGGCGGGTGCCGGGCTCGGAGGCCGTGGCCATTCCCAGAGATACGCTGATCGGAACGGGAGGAGAACCGGCGTTGTACTCCTCGATACGGGCCCTGAGCCGTGCCACCAGCCGTTCCCCGGCATCGGCATCGGTCCGCGGCAGGACGGCCGCGAACTCGTCTCCTCCCACCCGGGCTACCACGTCGCCGCCGCGGAAGGAAGCGCGCAGAACCTCGGCCACCGCCCTGAGGAGTTGGTCGCCCGCGGCGTGGCCCATGGTGTCGTTGACAAACTTCAGCCCGTTAACGTCAAGGCTCAGCAGGGTGATGGGGTATTCGCGGCCCTTTTCGAGGCGCCCGAGTTCCTCATCCAGGTACGCGCGGTTATACAGCCCCGTCAGCGCGTCGTGCAGGCTCAAGTGCTTGAGCTGCTCTTCAAGCAGTTTCCGCTCGGTGATGTCCCGGACGATGCCCTCCAGGGCCACGAGCCTCCCCTGCTCGTCGTAGAAAGGGGTCATCCGCTGCTCCAGCCAAACTTCACGGCCGTCCTTGCGGATGCGCCGCGTGACGAGCGGCTTGTCGAAATCATAGGCACCTCGATACATCTGCTCTACCGTCTCGCGGTGTTCGGGCGCGGCGATCCGCAGCGCCAGCAAGGGGTCGGCGTAGTATTCCTGCGGCGAGTACCCGGTGATGGCGGTGGATGCGGGACTTATGTACTCGAAAGCCACCGTGGGGTGTAGACGCATCCGGTAGACGATGTCCTGCGCGTTCTCGGCCAGCAACCGAAACAGCGAGTCGCGCTCCCGAGTCGCGCCGGCCTTGCGGAGGATGAGGTAGCTGAGCACGGAAAGGGCAAGGCCGCCTGCGATGCTGGGAATGAAGTCTGCCCGCTCGAGCTTGGGCTCGCCCGGCACGGGTCGCAGGTAGAGTGACCACCGGTTTCCAAGCAGCTCGGCATGGAAGGCGCCGGTACCTTCCGGCCCGCCCGCCAGCCCGAAACCGCCGACCTCGACGCCCACGGCCATGTCGTCCGGGACCTCCGGGAGCACCGCGTCGAGTAGCGAGTTCAGGTCGACTCTGCCCGCCAGCAGCGCGACCGGCGTCAAGTCAGGGGTCTCGCCCTCGGGGATCACAACGAACAGGGTCAGGTGGTACCCCTCGGAAGTGACGTTCGGGGTGGGCCCCGACCAGGCAGGTCGGTAGGTTTCAACAGCCTGACGGTAAACGGGGTGCTCGCGTAGCGAGGTTTTCAGCGGGAACCATCCCCGGCCCACCGTTTCCTGCACCAGTCCCTCGGGGTCCGCATAGGCGATGGCCTCAAGATGGTGGTCGAGCCCCATGACCACCGGGGCGTAGAGCGTAAAGGAACGCGTCCGTTCCCCGTCTGGGGCGGTGGTCAACAAGCCCGCGAGGGTCTGGAGGCAATGCTGGGTGGCCTCCAGATGATGTCGGGCCAGGGCAAAGACCGCCCTGGCCGTGTGCTCCATCTCGGCGTCGCGGGCCAGCTGTCGGCCGAGGCGAAGGTTGTGAAGCAGGAGCGAGCACGAGAGGGCGAACACACCGATGGCCAAGACGACCGGGTTGAGCCGTCGTACCCTGTCCATGCCCGTCCCCTGTTCTGGCGGAGGCTGGTAAGTCCGCGGTCGGAGCGACGCGCTGGTTCGAC
>DYFO01000039.1:7253-15999 GCA_020725145.1 Symbiobacterium thermophilum | reverse complement strand
GTGCGCTCCATGATTCACCTATACCACATCCGCGGCAAAAAAGCCAGACCCCTCATCGACCCGCATCAATGCTGGCTTTGTTCACAGCTTGACGCAGCCGTGAGGAAGGCGGTGGGTCGGTTGACAGCGCCATCCTGCCCTGGCTACAATGAGAGCATATCGGCCCTGGGGGTGTGTCGGGTGCTGGCTACCCGTCCCCGCGGTACCACCGATGTGCTGCCACCGCGCAGCGAGCGGTGGATCCGACGGGAGCAGCGGTTCCGTGAGGTGTGCCGGGCTTTTGGATACCCCGAGATCATCCTGCCCATGTTCGAGCACGCCGAGCTTTTCCAGCGCACGGTGGGCGAGGCAACCGACATCGTGGAGAAGGAGCTTTACGTCTTCCCCGACCGGGGAGGCAGGCTATTGGCGTTGCGGCCCGAGGGAACCGCTTCCGCCGCCCGTGCCTACCTCGAGAACGGCCTGCATCGCGGACCCCAGCCGGTCAGGCTCAGCTACGTGGGTCCCATGTTCCGGTACGAGCGTCCCCAGGCCGGCCGGTTCCGGCAGCACACGCAGATGGGGGTAGAGGTGTTCGGGGCCGACCAGCCCACCGCCGACGTGGAGGTCATCCTGCTGGCCGCGGAGTACCTCCGCAAGGAGGGACTCACGGAGCTCTCAGTCAGGCTGAACAGCATCGGCTGCCCGGACTGCCGTCCTGCCTACCGCGAGGCGCTCCGCCGTTGGGCGCACCCCCTGCTGCCCGAGCTGTGTGAAGACTGCCGGTCCCGCTACCACCGCAACCCGCTGCGTCTGCTCGACTGCAAGGAAACGCGCTGCGCCACGGCGTTGCAGGAGGCTCCCCGCAGCCTGGAGACGCTGTGCTCCGCCTGCGAGGAGCACTTCGCCGCCGTGCGCGGGTATCTTGCCGACCTGGATCTCCCGGTCAGCGTTGACCCCAACCTGGTTCGCGGCATCGACTACTACACGCGCACGGTGTTCGAGGTGGTGCACGGCCGCCTGGGCGCCCAGCGTGCGCTGTGCGGCGGCGGCCGCTACGACGGGCTGGTGGAGGTGCTCGGCGGGCCGCCCACCCCCGGCGTGGGTTTTGGCATGGGATTGGAACGCGTGCTGGACGTCCTGGAGAGCGCCGGGGAGACGGAAGGGGATGCCCGTCCCGACCTTTTCCTGGCGATCGCCGACGAGCGGGCAAGATCTCAGGCCTTCGCCATCGCGACCGACGCCCGCCGCCGCGGGTTGGCCACCCTTTTCGATCTCGGAGGCCGCAGCCTCAAGGCGCAGATGAAAGCGGCCGCCCGGGCCGGCGCGCGCTTTGCCCTGGTGCTCGGGGAACGCGAGCTCGCCACGGGCACCGCCACGCTGCGCGAGATGGATACCGGGCAGGAGCGCGGGCTACCGCTGGCCGAGGTCGTCGACGCCCTTTGCAGGGGCTGAACCGGCCGCGCGCAGCCGCCCATCGACCTCTTCCCGGTCGTGCCACCATTTCCAACGCGGACGAGGCCGCTCGTAGCCGAGCCAGGCATTGATGCCTGCGGTGAGACCTCGGGTGAAGGGCAGGTTGCGTACGGTCCAGTTCACTGCGGGGTGAACGGGCGTGTAGGGCTTGTTCCACGGGTAGACCTTGATGCAGGTGCCGCAGCCGGAACCCCGGCGGTTCCCCACCCGCATGGCCACGCACCGCCGTACATCGCCCGGCCACTTCTCATAGCCGTCGTGCATCACCTTGCCGCCGTCGCCGATCGCCCGGGCCGGGCGGGCGCGGGCACAGAAGTCTCGTCCACCGTGCGAACCGCGTGGTCACGGATGAGGGTGGTCGGCCTGTCTACCCTACGCAGCCGGTGTACGGGGAACCGGTCGGGGTTCCGGAAGGCACGCATGACGGCCTACCTTCTTCTGCTGCCGGGCAGGCAGCTGCTAGCCCGATTATGGCGAAGGCTCCCGACTCCCGCCACCTCGCATGCGCTTCGACAATGCTAGACAAGCTGCACCGGCTTGCTAGGCAGGCCGGTGCGTGCTATGATAGGGGTGCGGGACGACTGAAAAGATGGACAAAATGCCCTGCTATGCTCGTGGTGGTGCGGTTAACGTTTTGAGCCAACACCCGTGAACAGGGAACCCGGGCTCTGACGATGGAAGACAGGCCTGCGCCGAAGGGCGATACAGGAAGCCGGAAGTCGCCAGGAGGGTACCCACCTGCCAGGAGCAGGTTCAAGGACTACCGCGAACCACGGCATAGCGGGGTAGTTTTCGTGCGGGGCTGCTCGCATCCGCGAGGGCCGGAAGCTTCGGGGGCCGTCAGGACCGCGCATGTGTCCTGGCGGCCACTTGTGCGTTCTGAGGATTGCTGGCGCAAGATAGCAGGAATCGGAACAGGTGGACTCAGAACAAAGGCCTGGAACACCGGGGTGAGGAGTCGGAAGTCCAGAAGATGAAAGCCCGGCATGATGCGGGATTGCTCAAGGCGCTGGGATCTCGGCTACCAGTCTCCCCATCAGGAAGCGCTGCGGTCTTGCCGGGCGCGGAGACGGTCCAGATGTGAAGCTCTGGTGGCGGCAGATACTGCGCCTACCGTGACCCCGAAGGTGTCGCCTGCCTCGACGGCGAACGCAGGACCCGGAGGGAGTGCCGACATGAGAGTAGTGGACCTGCGCAGCGACACTGTCACCCGACCCACCGAGGAGATGCGGCGGGCGATGGCCCGCGCCGAAGTTGGGGACGACGTTTACGGCGAAGACCCCACGGTGAATGCCCTCGAGGAACTCGCGGCCTCCATGATCGGCAAGGAGGCGGCGGTATTCGTACCCAGCGGGACCATGGGCAACCAGGCGGCGGTGCTGACCCACACCGCGCGCGGTGACGAGATCATCGTCGAGGCCGATGCCCACATCTACTGGTACGAGGCAGGCGGTCCGGCCCTGCTGGCCAGCGTTCAGGTGCGACCGCTGGCGGGCAGGCGCGGGGTCCTGTCCCCCGAGGCGGTCCGGGCCGCGGTGCGCCCACCCGACGTTCACTTCCCCCGCACCAGCCTGCTGTGCCTGGAGAACACGCACAACCGGGCGGGCGGGGCGGTGTGGCCGCCGGCGGAGCTCGAGGCGGTGACGGCAGCCGCCCATGAGGCCGGGTTGGCCGTCCACCTGGACGGGGCCCGCATTTTCAACGCCGCGGTGGCCTCAGGGGTCGCCGCCGCCCGCCTGGCGGCAGGTGCCGACTCGGTGATGTTCTGTCTGTCCAAGGGTTTGGCGGCGCCGGTAGGTTCCATACTGGCAGGTGCCCGCGACTGGATCGAAAGGGCCCGCAAGGCCCGCAAGGTGCTGGGAGGGGGAATGCGGCAGGCCGGAGTGATCGCTGCGGCAGGTATCGTCGCCCTCCGCACGATGGTGGACCGGCTGGCCGAGGACCACGCCAACGCCCGCCGGCTGGCCGAGGGTCTGGCAGAGGTGAAGGGCTTGGAGGTCGACCCTCGCCAGGTAGACACCAACATGGTTATGGTGGGGGTGCGCGACTCCGCCGCCGAGTTCTGCCGGCAACTGGCGGAACGGGGAGTAATGGCTGGAGCCATGGACGCCCGGCGCGTGAGACTGGTGACCCACAAGGACGTGTCCGGGGATGACGTGGACTACGCGTTGCGGGTGATCGCCGCGGTGGCCGGCGGAGGATAGTACCGTGGAGAGGCAGGATCTGTTCGGTCCGCAGCGCGAGCGGCACCTGCAACGGGAGGCCCCGCTGGCCGCGCGCATGCGCCCGCGCACGCTCGAGGAGTTCCTGGGCCAGCAGGAGATCGTCGGCCCCGGGCGCTTGCTGCGTCGGGCCATCGAGACCGACCGCGTGCCCTCGATGATCCTGTTTGGCCCGGCGGGCAGCGGCAAGACGACGCTTGCCCGCATAGTGGCCGCCGGCACTTCCCATCACTTCGAGCAGCTCAGCGCGGTCGCTGCCGGGGTCGCCGACGTGCGTCGCATCATGGAGGAGGCCCGCGAACGCCTTGGACTGCACGGAAAACGTACCATCGTATTCATCGACGAGATCCACCGCTTCAACCGCGCGCAGCAGGACGCCCTGTTGCCGGCGGTGGAAGACGGTACGGTGGTGCTGATAGGCTCGACCACCGAGAACCCGTTCTTCGCGCTCAACGCCGCGCTGCTTTCACGCTGCCGGCTGTTCAGGTTGGATCGGCTCAGCGACGACGATGTGCGTACCATCCTGGACCGGGCGCTCGAGGACGCGGAGCGGGGACTTGGGCGGCTACGGGTGGAGCTGGACGCCGAAGCCCGGGAGCACCTGGTGCGGGTGGCGGCCGGTGACGCACGCTCCGCGCTCAACGCCCTGGAGCTCGCGGTGAAGGCCACGGTGCCGGATGACGAAGGAGTCTACCATATCACGCAGGCGGCGGCAGCCGACGCCGTCCAGCGGCGGGTGTTGCGCTACGACCGCGCGGGCGACGAACACTACGACGTCCTCTCCGCCTACATCAAGAGCCTGCGCGGGTCCGATCCCGACGCCGCCGTTTACTGGATGGCACGCATGCTGGAGGCGGGGGAGGATCCGCGGGCGGTGGCGCGCCGCCTGGTGGTCGCGGCCTCCGAGGACGTCGGTAACGCCGACCCCCGCGCGTTGCTGGTGGCGGTCGCCGCCGCGCAGGCGGTCGAGTTCGTCGGGCTCCCGGAGGCCCAGATCCCGCTGGCCCAGGCCACCATCTATGTGGCCGCAGCCCCCAAGAGCAACGCCTGCTACCTTGCTCTCGAGCGGGCCCGGGAAGACGTGCGGGAGCTTGACAACCCTGCCGTGCCGCCACACCTGCGAGACGCCTCCTATCGGGGCGCCGAACGGCTCGGACATGGTCGCGGCTACCGTTACCCGCACGAGTACCCGGGGCATCACGTCGCACAGGTCTACCTGCCGCCGGGATTGCGCACTCCATACTACGTGCCGACCGAGCAGGGGGAGGAGGCCCGGTTGGGGCGCAGGCTCCGGGAGTTGGGCCGGCTGCCCGAAACCTCCGGTGATCGCTGAACTCCGGTTACCGGATATCTTCGGGCCGTGGGTCCGGGGATAGGAGTTCCGAGAGGGTTAGCAGGCGATAGCCGCGGGCCAGCAGTTCCGGCAAGGCCACCTCAAGGGCCGGGGCGGTCTGCGGCGTAGGGTGCAGCAGCACGATGGCGCCGTTATGGTCCCGGGTCAGCAGGCGCGAGGCTATGCGGGGTACTCCTTCCTGCTTCCAATCGATACTGTCCAGGCTCCACAGCACCGTGCGGTAACCCATCTTGGCCGAAGCCCGCAAGAGGGTTGGGCCGATCGCGCCGTACGGCGGCGTGAAGTAAGACGGCATCCGTCCCGTCACGCGTTCGAGGAGCCTTCCGCTCATCCGCAGGTCCTCGGCGGCCGCGTCTTCCGTCATCTCATCCATCGGCCGGTTGCACCAGCCGTGGTTGCCCACCTCGTGGCCGGCATCGGCCAGCTCGGCCAGAAGCTCGCGATGGGCCGGGGAGCGCTCGAGCCACTCCCCCACCGGGCAGAACGTGGCCCGCACGCCCAGCGGGTCCAGCACGGTTACCAGGCGGGGGATTTCATCTTCGCCCCAGGCGATGTTGATCACCAGTGCCATGGCCCGGCGTGCGGGATTGCCGGCGTAGATGGGGTGTTCGGGGAAGTCTCTCCCCGTCACCCGTGCCGGTACCGGGCGGAAGATCGGAGCCACCCGCGACATGGCGCGGGCCGCCGTGATCGCCGTCAGCGTGGCCTCGATGTCGAGCTCCTGCCCGTGCAGCTCGGGGATCAGCCCTCGGGTGACGGAGTCAAGCCGCGCGTCCACCGGCTCGCGACGCACTCGCCCGGCCAGTTCCTCCAGGACCGTCCGGAGCTCGGGTTCGAACAGCCCTCCGAGGTCGATCCGGGGTTCGACGTCCAGCCACACTCCCTGCTTCACTCCTCGCGTCCTTCGCAGCCAGCACTCACGCAGCGTCGCGCGTGGCACGGCGGCCAGCAGCAGAGAGGATGCAAGCACAAGGGCCAGGAAGAAGCGCATTTTCGATGCCCGCAGGTTGACGTACCACACCGTCCGGTCCCCCCACCGGTTGGATCGTATGCCGCGGGAGCCCCGATCCGACGCGTCAAGGCGGGAAGTGGCGAGAGCGGGCCCAGGGGCAGAGGTCTATTGACGACGGGGCTGGCGGATGCTACTATGACCGGGGAAACCCTAGTGACGCACTAGGAAATGACGAGGACGGGGGGTGCGGTCCGGTGCGGGTCTCTACCCGGGGAAGATACGCGGTGATGGCCATGTTCGACCTGGCGATGCGAGGCGAGGTAGGACCCGTGCCGGTGAAGGCCGTAGCCGAGCGTCAGGGCCTTTCTGAGCGCTACCTCGAGCAGCTGATGGCGCCGCTCAGGCGGGCAGGCCTGGTACGCAGCGTCCGCGGTGCGCAGGGGGGTTACGTGCTGGCCCGTTCGCCCGCCGCGATCAGCGTGGGGGACGTGCTGCGGGTGGTGGAAGGCCCGATCTCGCCGGTAGCATGCGTGAGCGACCCCAAAGCCTGCGATCGAACCGACGGCTGCGTCACGAGGGGCATCTGGCGCCGGCTTCGCGACCGCATGGTAGAGGTGCTGGACTCCATCACCCTGGCCGACCTCTGCGCCGAGGCTGCCGCGGAGCCGGCAGCGCAGGAACCGAGGGGAGGAACCGATTCGCGTGCGTGAAGTATACCTTGACCACGCTGCCACCACGCCGGTGCATCCCGAAGTGGCTGAGCTCATTCAGGAGTACCTGGTGCGCACATACGGCAACCCGTCAAGCCTGCACCGGTTCGGCCGCCGGGCGAGGGCGGCGCTGGAGGAGGCACGGGAGCAGGTGGCGGAGGCGCTGGGGGCCGAGCCCGAGGAAATCGTGTTCACCAGCGGGGGAACGGAGGCTGACAACCTGGCCATCCGGGGCGCCGCACTTGCCCACGGGCGGCCCGGTCACATCATAACCACGCGCGTTGAGCACCACGCGGTCCTGCACACCTGCGAGGCGCTGGAGGAGACGGGCTTCGAGGTGACGTATCTCCCGGTGGACCGGCACGGTCGCATCGCCCCCGAACAGGTGGCGGAGGCGATTCGCCCCGACACCGTCCTGGTAACGGTGATGCTGGCCAACAACGAGGTCGGCACCGTGCAACCGCTGGCGGCGGTGGGGGAGATCTGTCGCGAACGCGGGGTGCTGTTGCACAGCGACGCCGTGCAGGCCCTGGGTCAGCTGCCGATCGACGTCGGGCAGCTCGGGGTCGACCTGCTCAGCGTCTCGGGCCACAAGATCTACGGTCCCAAGGGGATCGGTGCGCTTTACGTGCGCCGAGGGGTGCGCCTGTCCCCCCTGATGTACGGCGGGGGACACGAGCGCCGCCGCCGCCCGGGCACCGAGAACGTACCCGGCATCGTGGGCCTGGGCAAGGCTTGCGAACTCGCCGTGCGTGAGCTGGCAGCGCGGGCAAGGACGATGCGGGAGATGCGGGACCGGCTGGTGGAGGGAATCCAGGCCCGCATCGCCGAGGTCGTCCTCAACGGGCACCCCACCGAGAGGCTACCAAACAACGCCAACCTGTGCTTCAGGTACGTGGAAGGCGAGTCGATACTGCTTGGGTTGGACAGCAAGGGGATCGCGGCCTCCAGCGGCTCCGCATGCACCTCGGGCGCCCTGGAGCCGTCGCATGTGCTGATGGCCATGGGCCTCTCGCACGAGCTGGCCCAGGGTTCCGTCAGGTTCAGCGTGGGCCGCCTGACCAGGGCAGAGGACATCGATTACGTGCTGGAGGTGCTGCCACCCATCGTGGAGCGCCTGCGCAACATGTCGCCGCTTTACGCGGAACGCGGGCGGGCCCGCCAGGCGGGTTCGCCCCCGGGGGAGGGGTAGACGCTGGAAGAGGCGCAGCTTTACAACGAGAAGGTGATGGACCACTTCTTCAACCCGCGCAACGTGGGCGAGTTGCCGAACCCGGACGGCGTGGGACGCGTGGGTAATCCGGTGTGTGGCGACGTGATGAAGATGGAGATCAAGGTGGCCGACGGTCGCATCGCCGACATCAAGTTCATGACCTTCGGCTGCGGGGCGGCCATCGCCACGTCCAGCATGGTGACGGAGATGGTCAAGGGCAAGACGTTGGAGGAAGCCATGGCGGTCACCAACCGGACGGTGGCGGAAGCGCTCGGAGGTCTACCACGCGCGAAGCTGCACTGCTCCAACCTGGCGGCGGACGCTCTCCACCGCGCGATCGAGGACTACCGCAGCAAGGCTGCCGGCTCGCAGTAGGGAATACCGACGGGGGCCCGCACAGGCCCCCGTCGAAGGTACCCAACCGCGACGTTCAGGCGTACCGACCACCGTAGGTCCCGTAGGCACCAGCCTGGTACCCTCCGCCATAGTAACCCGGACCGTACGTGCCGTAGCCACCCGGCCCCCGCTCCTCGCGGCGTGGGGGTTCCGAGTAGGCCCAGCTGGGCAGGCTGGTGCCATAGCCGTAGCCGCCGGCCTGGTAGCCGGTCCCGTAGCCTCCGCCGTAGTATCCGGGGCCGTAGGTGCCGTAGCCGCCGGCCTGATAGCCGGTCCCGTAGCCTCCACCGTAGCCGTACCCTCCGGGCCCCCGGTCCTCACGGCGCGGGGGTTCGGAGTAGGCCCAGCTGGGCAGGGTGGTGCCGTAGGCCCCGGCCTGGTACCCGCCGCCGTAGCCTCCGCCGTAGTATCCGGGGCCGTAGGTGCCGTAGCCGCCGGCCTGAT
>DYFO01000039.1:0-7153 GCA_020725145.1 Symbiobacterium thermophilum | reverse complement strand
ACCCTCCACCGTAGCCGTACCCGCCGGCCTGGTAGCCGGTGGCCGTGGGAGAGGTATAACCGGCAGTCTGGCCTACGCTGGGGGAACGCTGCAGGTCGCGGCTGGCCTCGTCCACCGACCGGCGGAGGTCGTTGATGGCCTGCACGTCAGCCGGGCGGGGGTTGTAAAAACCCCTGGCGTTCAGGTAGTCGAACACCCTACGGGCGCTTGACTCCATCTCGCTGTGGATCTGGGCCAGGGTGCTGCGGACCTGGGGGTTGGACGATTCCAGCGTCCCCGTCGCCACCAGGTTGGTGACGTACTTCTCGCTCGTTAGCAGGTCCTGGGCGATGTCCTTATCGTTCAGGACCGTCTGGGACTGAAACACTCCCATGCGCGCTTACCCTCCCATCCTATCTGATCTGGCTGGCCAGCATGTTGAAGTGCCGCTGGTGGGTCTGCAGGCAGTCCTGGCACAGTTGCCTGAGCTGCGGGTCCGACGCCATCTGGATGTAGGCTCCCAGCTTCGAGATGAGCAGGCGATGGCCCTTGATGGCCTCGTCCAGGAACCATACCTCGGTCTGGGTCAGTTGGGGCACTCCGATCCACCTCCTTTGCGGGGATGTCCGCGCTATAATCTGACCGCGCGCTCGGGGAGCTATGCGGACTTTGGCGGACCGGCGACGCTTTTTGACCGGCGGTCGGCTGCCGTTGTATGCTTTGTCTCGGAGAGGCGGACGATGCGCAGCGGCAGGGTGCTGGTGGCGATGAGCGGCGGGGTAGACAGCTCGGTGGCCGCCGCGCTGCTCAAGTCGCGGGGACTGGACGTGGTGGGGGTCACGCTGAAGCTGTGGCCCGGTGAGGAAGGCTGCTGTTCGGCAACGGCGGCGGACGATGCCCGTCGAGTAGCCGGTCGCCTCGGCATTCCCCATTACGTGCTGGACATGACCGCGGAGTTCCGGCGGGAAGTGGTCGAACCGTTCATCCGGGCCTACCGGCGGGGGTTGACGCCCAATCCGTGCATCCTGTGCAACGAACGCATCAAGTTCGGGGCCCTGTTCCGAAAGGCATTCGCCCTGGAAGCCACGCACGTTGCCACCGGGCACTACGCCCGGTGCGAACAGGACCCGTCGACCGGGCGCTATCTTCTCAGGCGGGCGCTCGACGACGCCAAGGACCA
Organism: Symbiobacterium thermophilum; assembly: GCA_020725145.1. Lineage (GTDB taxonomy): Bacteria > Bacillota > Sulfobacillia > UBA995 > UBA995 > DYFO01. The sequence goes on along the minus strand of DYFO01000039.1, from coordinate 5,994 downwards.
GTCCTACGTGCTGTACGTTCTCGGGCAGCAGGAACTGGCAAGGGTGTACTGGCCGCTGGGTGAGCTGACCAAGGTTCAGGTACGCCGGCTGGCAGAGGCATTGGACCGGCGGGTGGCCACCCGGCAGGAGAGCCAGGAGATCTGTTTCGTGGGTCCGCAGGGCTACGCCGCCTTCATCGCAGCCTTGGACCGTTCGGCCTTGCGTCCCGGTCCCGTCTACCACGTGGACGGCCGCCTCCTCGGCACCCATCGTGGTCTGCCCTTCTACACGGTCGGACAGCGCCGGGGCCTCGGCATCAGCTGGCCCAGGCCGCTGTATGTGGTGCGCCTTGACCCTGATAGCAATGCGGTTATCGTGGGCTCTTACGAAGACCTCCGCCGGGATGGCTTGATCGCCACCGCGGTAAACCTGATCGCGGTGGCGGCGCTCGAGGAGCCGCTTGAGGTCGCGGTGAAGCTGAGGTACGGTCGGCAGGAGCACCGAGCGGTGATCCGCTCCGTGCCGGCTCCTGCGGGGCAGACGGGGATCGCGGTGGAGGTCAGGTTCCATCGCCCGGCCGGGCCGGTATCCCCCGGACAGGCGGCCGTCTTCTACCGGGGAGACGTTGTGGTGGGCGGCGGCACCATTCACGCGCCGATCTAGCGCATGCGACGGGCATTCCCGGGGCATGCTTTGGGGGACCGGGGGGGTTAGGTGAACAGGCCGACAGCCGGCCATGAGCCGGGTTGTTGCCCGTCCTGTGGAGCACGCGGGGTGGGACGGGTTGCCGCCGGGCAGTACTACTGCCGCGAGTGCTTCATCGAGTTCGGCACCACCGATGGGGGCTGGCAGCTCTTCCACATCGGCGACGAGGGGGACCTTGTGTTCTGGAAAGAGGTGACCCGGGCGGACCCGCAGCCCTCCCCGGGCTGAAGGAGGGGGCGAGTTGAGCGGAGGTTCTTTCTGGCGAGGGCTGTTTCTGGGGGTCCTGGTGGGCATGGCGGCCGCCCTTTACACCAACCCCCGCCTCAAGCCGGAGACCCGGGAGCGCCTGGAGCACGCGCGGCACGGTCTTCGGCAGCGGGCCAACCGCATACTTCGCCGTGCGCAGCAGGAAGTTGACCAGGTCATCGACCAGGTGACGTCCTGACGGGTCGCTCCAGGGTGAGCGCCCGGTGAAGCTGCCCGGTCCCCGCCGCACGCTGACCGCGGTGCTGGCGGGGGCTTTTCTCCTGCTCTTGTACCTCGTCCGATCGATCCTGCCCCCGTTCTTGCTGGCGCTGGCCCTGACCTATCTCCTGGACCCACCCGTGCGCTACCTGGTGCGACGGGGGCTGTCGCGTCTTGCCGCTCTGGTGATCCTGTACCTGGTACTCGGTCTGCTGGCCGCCGTGCTCTTCTACTTCCTCGTACCGGGCTTCGTCGCCCAGCTGAGCCGCTTGGCCGATGAGGTTCCCCGCTATGGCCGACAGCTCCAGGAGTGGGTCTCCCGGGTTCAGCGTGACTACACGCGGGCTCCCCTCCCCGACGCGCTTCGCGAGGCGGTGGACCAGGGGATTCGCGATCTGCAGGACGGACTCCTCAGAGGGGTGGAGAGCGTGCTGGGCGGCATGGCCAGCCTCCTGACCGGCTTGTTCAGCCTGCTGCTTGCCCCCGTGCTCGCCTTTTACCTGCTAAGGGATCTCGACCGGCTCAAGCACGGCGCGCTTACCCTGATACCTCCGGCCGCCCGTGCCGAAGCGCTGGGGCTGCTGCGCGAGATCGACGCCTCGCTGGGAGGCTTCGTTCGCGGTCAGCTGCTGGTGGCGGCGGTGACCGGCCTGCTGTCCGCGGTGGCCCTCTCGCTGCTGGGCGTCAATTTCTCGGTCCTGCTGGGGCTGTTCATCGCCCTGACCGACGTGATCCCCTACGTCGGCCCCATCCTGGGTGCCGTCCCCGCGGTAGCCATCGCCCTGCTCCAGTCCCCCGTGCTGGCCCTGAAAGTGGTCGCCGCCCTCGTGCTGGTGCAGCAGTTCGAGGCGGCGGTGGTTCACCCCCGCATCGTCGGGACCACCGTGGGGCTGCACCCCCTCACGGTGATCTTCGCCGTGCTGGCGGGCGTGCGGCTGCGGGGAGCGGTGGGACTGGTGTTGGCGGTGCCGGTGGCCGCCGTGTTCGGGGTCCTCTGGCGCCACGTCAGGAGCCGCCAGGGGTAGCAGGACCGCGGTCTGCCCCGGCGAACCTCTGGCGTGGAGGTGAGGCGGTGTGGAGTGCACCCGGGAGTCCAACCTGCGGGACTGCACGTGCAGCTACGAGCCCTGCCCCCGCAAGGGGAAATGCTGCGAGTGTCTGACCTACCACCGGCAGCGCCGCGAGCTGCCGGGTTGCCTGTTTCCTCCGGAGACCGAACGCACCTACGACCGCTCGCTGCGCGCCTTCCTGAGGGTCCACGGGCGGTGAGGAAAGGGAGGGGAAGACGTTGAGGCGCCTCTTCGGCAAGGTTTGGGTGGAATGCATAAGCGGGGATATCACCGCCCAGGCCGACGTGGATGCGGTGGTCAACGCGGCCAACGCCTGGCTCCGTCCCGGCGGCGGGGTGGCCGGCGCCATCCATCGTGCGGCGGGGCCCGGGCTCGAGGAGGAGTGCCGCCCGCTTGCGCCCATTAAACCCGGACAGGCGGTGCTCACCGGTGGTCACCGGCTACCCAACCCGCACGTGATCCACTGCCTGGGACCGGTGTACGGAGTGGATCACCCTGCGGACCGCTTGCTGGGCGACTGCTACCGCAACGCGCTGCGCCTGGCCGACGCACATGGGCTCAGTTCCGTAGCCTTTCCCGCCATTTCTACCGGAGCGTTCGGCTATCCACCCGCCGAGGCGGCCGAGGTGGCCGTTGGTGCCATCGCCGAGGTCGCCCCTACTCTGAAGACGGTCCGTCTGGTACGGCTGGTGCTCTACGGCGAAGAGCTGCTGGAGCTGTTCCGGTCGGCGCTGGCCGCCTACCGCGACGGAGCGTGTCAACTCAAATAAGAATGTTGCCGAACGGGTAGTGGCTCACTCACATGAGATTGTTACCGAAGCTAGTCAGCCACCTCCTTTCGGCGGGGCGTGGGTGCGGAGAGAGCTGCCTGGGGGCCGGCGTTGATCAGGCCCTGGAGCTTGCGGTAAACGGCGAGGGGGTTACAGGCATCGATCTGGCGCTGAAGAGCAGCCTGCGTAGCCGGGTCAGATTGCGGGGCCCAGGCCTTGCTGACCGCCTGTCAGGCCCTGGGCCTGCCGGCGAGACGGGACCGCGTGGAGAGCTTCGAGGGGACGTCGCTGTTGGACCTGTCTTAAGCGGGTGCGCGCCTCGGACTTGCTGTCCAGGGAGTGGAGTTTGCGGACGTGGACGCGGCTGCCCTTCACCTTTGCCGACCGGGGACCTTGTTGGTAACGCTGCTGAGATGGGACTACCTGTTGCCGCGCTCCGGCCTGGCGGCACTGCCGCTGCGGCTGCTGACGCCCATCCGCGGGGAAGGCCTGGGTTGTCGTCCGCGGCACGGATGGGGCAGGAGTGGAGCTGCTGGACCCGTACCCGGGCCACGTCGCCTTGCCCGCGTGAACGTTTCGAGAAGTCGTGGAGGAACCGGGTGCTGCTGGTAAGTAGATCGGCAGGGAGAGGGATTGCATGATCGAGATCGATCGGGTCACCCGCGTCTGGGCCGCAAGCGATGATTACGTGGCAGGAGTGCAGGACTTGTCGTTGTCGGTGCCCGCGGGGTCGATCACCGGCCTGCTCGGTCCCAATGGGGCCGGGAAGACCACCCTGCTGAAGATCGTGGTGGGACTCGTCCAGCCGCAGACGGGTCGCGTCCTCCTGGACGGGGCCGATCCCCGCCGCCTGCCGGTGCGCCGGCGAACGGAACTCAAGCGGAGGGTCGGGTTCTCCCCGGAGTTTCCCTTCTTCTACTCCAAGCTCACCGGGCGCGAGTACCTGTCCTTCGTGGCCCGCCTGTACGGTCGGTCCGGCGGGGATGAGCAGTGGTCGGCGCTCGCGGCCGCCTTTCGCCTGTGGGCGGACATTGACAAGCCTATGGAGAACTACTCGCAGGGCATGCTGCGCAAGACCTCGCTGGTCGCCGCGATGGCCTTCGGCCAGGACATCATCGTGCTGGACGAGCCGTACAACGGGCTGGACCCCGAGATGGTTGTGGTGCTGAGAGGCATGCTCGCGCACCAGCGCGCGCAGGGGAAGACGGTGTTGATGTCCACCCACCGGCTGGACGTTGCCGAGCGGCTGTGCGACCGAGTGTGCGTCATGAACCGAGGGCGGAACCTCTTCACGGGAGAGCCGGCGGCGCTGCGTGGTCCGCAGGGAAAGGACCTGGAGGAGGTGTTCCTCGCCCTCACCTCTCCCGAGGGGGGGTCCCCGTGAAGCAGGCCTGGCTCATCGCTAGCACCGAGACCCGGGCGGCCCTCCGCGAGCTGGCCTTTCACCCCGAAGCGGGACCGTCCTCGCCGCTGGTGAGCCGGCTGTCTCCCCGCTTGGCGGTGCCCGCCGTCTACCTCGCGGCCGTGGGGTATGTGGCCTGCCGGGCCTGGAGGGTAGGCGCAGCGCAGGGACCGTCAGCCCTGCAGGAGGCGGCCTGGATGGTGCTGACCGGGATTGACCTGCTCGCCGTGCTCGTGGGACTGGTGGGTGCTACCGTCACCCCGACCATGCTGCGCGCCGAAACGGAGCACCTGCTAGGCCTGCCGGTGACCGGAATCCAGCTGAGCCTCGCCCGCCTGCTATCCATGCTGGGGGAGAGCACGGTGGTCCTAGGTGTACTGGCGCTACCGGCAGTGGCGATGGTCAGCGCACCGGCCGTGCGGGGGCTGGCCGCCAGTCTCCCCTGCCTGCTACTGGGCCTGGTCGTTGCGGTGACCCTCGGGGCCGTTGCGGGAGCTGGTCTCAGGCTGGCCTGGATCCGCCTGGGGACCACGTCGGCGGTGGGATTCGTTCTGGGTCCGGTGCTCCTCGCGGGCATGGTCTTCTTTCTCGGGCAACCTCCCTGGCGCGCGGCCTTTGCCGCCCGGCTCCCGGACATCGTGGAGCACCTGCCCGTCTCCTCGCTGGTCGCCAGTTCCCTTACGGGAAGGCTAGCCCTGGTAGGCGGCGCGGCCGTGGTAGCGCCGGTCCTTGTGGCCGTGGCTACGCTGCTGGCTGAGGCGTCCATGAGGACCGAGGCCCGACCGCCACGGCGGCGACCCTCTCCTCGGTTGCGTGTCGCGTTCGGCGCTGGCCCCCGGGGCGGGCTGTTCGGGGTGTTCTTACTCAAGGATGCCGTGCAGTACTGGCGAAGCGGGCGAGCGGCCTTCAGCTTCGCGCTCCTTATGGTGGCGGTGTTGATGGCGGTCCTCGGGGGAGCCGGGGACCCGCAGCGGGGTGGATACTTCCTCTGGACGATCCCCATGGTCATCGCGGGGCAGTACGTGCTTCACGCCATTGGCCAGGAAGGCACCAACCTCGCCCTGATCCGTCTGCTGTTCCCCGCAACCGCCACCGTGCTGGTCGCGAAGGCGGTCTCCGGCTTCGTCTTCACCGCCACCACAGGTAGCCTGGTATACCTCGCATGGCAGGCGGTGGCCGCTCTCACCGGGACAGCCTCCCCCGACCTGCAAGAGGCAGGTGCGGGACTGCTGTCGCTTAGCCTGCTGTCGCTGCTGGCCACCGTCCAGGCGGTGGGCTTCGGAACGCTCTACGCCGACTTGCGGGTGAAGCGCCTGGCACCTCATCGCGGGACCAGCGGGGTGGGGGAGGCGCTGTACTGGCTGACCGGAACCACCTCGGTGGTTACCCTGCGCCTGCTTTGCCGACCGGGACCCCTGCCTTCCGGACTCATGCTCACCGCGGGGGCGCTGCTGGCGCTCACGCTGGGGGTGCTGGCCGGGGCAGCCAGCCGCCTGGGGCGGATGGAGATGTGCTAGACCAGGAGCGTGTTGGAGGAACAGCTCTTTGTAACCAGGTTCACATTGGGCAGTGACGGAGCCGCCTGGCTAAAGAACGGGTGCC